>CAYGKG010000108.1:0-10064 GCA_964350495.1 uncultured Alphaproteobacteria bacterium | reverse complement strand
CAACACGATGCCGATCATCGATGCCCACCAGAACACCGTCCGAAACCACGGGATGCCGGTCACGTAGGCCGGCGCGTAGCCGAGGCGGCCCCAGAAGTACAGATGCGCGCCGATGAGCGAGAGCTGTCCGCTGCGCTCAGTGACCTGCAACAGCAGCACCAGGGCCGCGAACCACGGCAGCGTTTCCAGCAGGTTCTTGTAGGCCCGGTCCAACCGCCCGGCGACGCCGGACAGGGTGCGTGGTTCGTCACGCGGCCCGACCCGCCAGTTGCCGAGCTGCGCTTGGGCCCAGAACGTCGCCAGCGATACTTGCACCAGCGCCAGGACGATCGTCGCTGCCAATAACCAAAGTTCGTCGCTCATCCAGGCTTGGCTCCCTCCGATGCGGGCGGCCATCCTATCCCATTGCGGCGGGCTGGAAGGCACCGCAAAAACGAGCAAGCGGCGCCCGCGGCCAATCGGGTCGGGCGGAAAACCCGCCCTAGGGCGCCGGCATCCAAGAACCGTGCTCGCTGAACGGCAGGTGATGGCGCAGGGTCGCCTCGGCGATCGGTCCGTTCGCCACCCGTTCGGCGTCAAAGACGAGGAGGGAGGTCACGCCGGTGCCGCCGTCCAGCGACTCGACCAGCAGCCAGCCTTCGTCGGTGCCGCCGCCTTGGCGCGGCGCGAAGACGGGTTCGCCGAGGCACTGGTTCGGTTGCGCCACGAACGAATTGCGCGCGCCGCTTTCCATGTCCAGCCGGACCGTCCCGCTCGTCCACCATTCGCGGGGCCGCCCGGTGGCGAGGTAGGCGTGGCGATAGGGCAGGCCGACGCGCAACGGGTCGACCGTCGGATATTCGTGCGCGCTGCCATCGACGATCTCTTCGTTGAGGCTTCTGGTTTTCAGGTTAATGCGCCATCGGCGCACCTTGCCCTGGTCGTGCACCGGTTTGGCTTCGCCGTGCATGATCGCGGCGAGAGCGGGGTTCTTGCCCAGCAGCCATTCCGGCGAGTCGTGGCCGACAAAATCCGCGACGATTTCGTCCTCGGACTCGTAGGCGTTGATGGTGTGAAAGCACCACGACGGCGGGGCCTCGACCGCGAACGGGTCGTCGCCGTTCTTCGGCACCACGACCGCCAAGTTGCCGACCGACGGACGCCAGCGGATCGAAGCGAGCTGCGGCGCGAGGCCGAGACTCGCGCCCAACGTCTTGATATCGACCGCGTTGAGGCCGACCACGACGTAGCGCGACGTAACAAAGAAATCGCGGAAATAGCTTTTGCGCGGCAAGCGCAGGCTCAATTCAGTCTTCGACAATCCTTGCGCGTTTTCGATGACGACCCGTAGTTTCAGCGGTTCGACATAGTCGTTCCCGAGCACGACCCAATCGCCGGAAATGGGATCCAGCTTGGTTCGGGTCTTGAACGCGGGTCGGTCGGACGGTGCGCCGATTTGATAGCGGCTGGTGGTGCGCAACGACAAGGGGTCGAGGGCCCAAGGCAGCCCGACTTCGTCGAAGGCGAGGAGTTTGCCGTGGCGCACGATCACCGTCGCCTCAGCCTGGGAGCGCCGGCGACCGCCGCCAATGTTGCGCCAGAACCCGCCTGGGGCCGGGGTGCTCCAGGTCGCGTATTTGTAGCGGCTCGCGGCCTCTTCCTCGCGGAATTTGGTGGTGCGGACGAACTTGGATCGGAAGGAAACGACGCCGTCGGCGATGTCGTAGGCGCGGATCATGCCGTCGCCGTCGGTGACCATGCGCTTGCGGATTCCGTTCCGCTCGAACAGGCCGGGGCCGTTGCGAAACAGGGTGCCGCGCAAATCGGCGGGCCAAGCGCCGCGCGTTTCAGCTTGGTAGTCCTGCTCCTGCCGCAAGCTTGTCGCCAGTAGGGCAACCCACCCGCTGCTATCGGGGGAAGGCGTATGCACGCTCACGGTCGACCCTCACCAAACATACCAAACTCCCCTATACTCGCCGGATTCTGCCGGTGATGACGGGCCCGCCGCAAGGCGAAGTGGGCTTCGTTGTGACTCCGGTCACTCGGCGCATCCTCAATCATGGCGTGTGTAGTAGACTAACGCCTATCCGCACACGGGAGTAGCGACATGCCCACAATTCTCATTAGCGGTGCCAACAAAGGACTGGGATTGGGTTTCGCCACCCGATTTGCCGCCGACGGGTGGCGGGTTCTCGCGGCCTGCCGCGACCCAGAATCGGCGGCCGACCTCCGCACCCTGGCCGCCAACACGGCGGGGCGCGTTCAAATCGGCACCCTGGATGTCACCGATCCTGCGTCGATCGATCGGTATGCGGCGCAGCTGTCCGGCGAGGCCGTGGATATCCTGTTCAACAATGCCGGAATCCAGGGGCCGCAGCCCCAGAACTTCGGCAACACCGATTACGATGCCTGGGACCGGGTGATCCGCACCAATGTCTTCGGGGTGATGCGGATGAGCGAGGCGTTCATCGACCATGTCGCCGCCTCGAAACGCAAGCTTATCGTTAACGTCTCGTCGGGCACATCGTCCATCGCAAACAAGAGCGCCATGACCCCGGTCGGTCACGCCAAGGGCGAACTCTATCTCTACCGCTCGTCCAAAACCGCGCTCAACATGGTGTCGCGTTGCATGGCGTGGGAACTGCAACCGCGTGGCGTCGCCGTGGTCATGCTGGGGCCGGGATGGGTGCGTACCGCACTCGGCAGCGACGCGGCACGGTTCTCGGTGAACGAATCGGTCGCGAACTGCACCCCCATGATTCAGTCCTGGTCGCTTAGCGACACCGGCCGGTTCTACCTCTACGACGGTTCGGAGGTGCCCTGGTGAGTGCGGCGCCCGGGAAGATCGACCTTAAGAAGACCTACAAGACGCTCTTCGCCCCGAAAGCGACGCCGCAATTCGTCACGGTGCCGCCGCTGCAATACCTGATGATCGATGGGAAAGGCGCACCTGCAAGCGCCGCCTATGGCGAGGCCATCGCCACCCTCTACCCCGCCGCCTATGCCATCAAATTCCACTGCAAAACGACGCGCGGTTTCGATTTCGTGGTACCGCCCTTGGAGGCTCTGTGGTGGGCCGACGACATGGGGGCGTTTGTTGCCGACGACCGCGCCGCCTGGCAGTGGACGGCGATGATCATGCAACCCCAACAGGTGACCGATGCCGACCTTCGTGCCGCCCTGGCCACGCTCGACAAAAAGAAAAAGAAGCGCCCCGATCACGATCGCCTCCGTCTCGCCACGCTCGAGGAAGGGACTGCGGTGCAGGTTCTCCACACCGGACCGTATAGCGCCGAGGGGCCGGTTATCGCGGCCATGCACGCCTTTGCGGTCGATGCCGGGTTCTCGCTTGCCGGCAAGCACCACGAGGTCTACCTCTCCGATGTCCGTCGGACCGCACCGGAAAAACTCAAGACCGTCCTGCGCCAGCCGCTGGTCTGAGCCTACCGCAGCTCCCAATCACGTTATAGGTTGACGGAATGCGCAGGCTTTGGCGGTTGATCAAGACTCTCTGGTACACCTTTGTGACGTTGGTCGTGCTGGTCGCGGTTGCGTGGTTGGGTAGCGCGGTGCTGCGCATCGTGGACGAACAAGCCTATGCCGAAGCGCGCGACTGGGTGCGTGTCGTCCGCACCGAGTACCTGAGACCGGGGCAACGCTACCGTTTCCTCGAAACCTATCCTGAGTTCAGGGCGGTCGATGCCGCCGCGCTGATCCGGGTCCACACCGTCAGCGACGTCTGGGCCGCCCGAGCATCGCTCCTGCGCGCGATTTGGGGCGAGCAAGGACTGCCGATCGATCTCCGTCCGACCCGGATCGAGCAGGGCATTGCCGACGAGGTCTTCTCGCCGATGGCCGAAGTTGCCCGCATCGACCTTCTGGTCCGCGAAACGCCGCCGGGGTTTGTCTCACGCGCCTATCATCTCGTCCCCCAGGCGCCAAACGGAAAACTCATCGTCTATCACGAAGGAAACACCGGACGGTTCCATCGCAATGCCAGCGTCCTTCAACGGTTCTTGGCGGAGGGATACGGAGTCTTGGCTTTTTCGATGTGGATCACCGACCGTCAGCCCGAAGTCGAGGTCCGTGGATCCGGCCGGATCGCCTTCAACGATCATCAACACCTGAAATTTCTCGACGATCCGAGTCCGCTTCGCGTGTATTTCGATCCGGTCGCCGCCGGCCTCAACGCGGTTCTCGAAACCGGTGCGTACGACGACGTCATCGCGGTCGGCTTCTCGGGCGGGGGCTGGGCGGTGACGGTGTTGGCGGCGATGGATCCGCGGATACGATTGTCCTACCCCGTGGCGGGCAGCTATCCCCTCTATTTGCGTAAGTATCGGAGCTGGTCGACCTGGCAAGAGACCTACCCGCCGATGCTGGCGGCGGCGAACTACCTCGACATGTACGTCATGGCCGCGGCGGGCGACGGACGCCGCCAAGTCCAGGTTCTCAATCAGTTCGACGGCTGCTGCTACGGCGGCGTCGATTGGCAAACCTACGCGCCGGCGGTGCGCGGGGCTGCCGAGCCCCTTGGCAACGGTTGGGACATTTTTGTCGACACCAGCCACGCCGATCACCGGTTCTCGATGCTGGCGGTCGACCGTGTCCTCAAGGATATCCGCGACCATCCACCGACCGATTGAGTCAAGCGACCGCAGTCACCGCGCGCTTCCTTAGATAGATCTCGGCAAGGGCCAGATTGGGAACCCAGGCGAGCCACGAGACGATCTGGTAGGCGGTTTCGAGCGGTAACGTCGTGGCGAACCCGACCAACCACAGCCTGAGTGTGACGGCGGCAAAGGTCAGCGCATAGGAGCGAACCATCCACCGTCGGTGGGCGGCGAAGTCGCCAATCAAGGCCGCGCGGAGTGCCATAGAGGTGGTTGCCAGCCAGACCAGTGCGAGGAGACCGAAGCCGATATGGGTGATGTTCCCGCCATACGATAGCGGTGCCATGTAGAGGCCACCGATCCCGCCGACGGCAATACCCGCAACGTACAGGCGTCCGCTCCAGCGATGGAGCCCCGGCCGTCGTGCGCGAAGTCCTGGAACGAATTGGAATGGGCCCAAGGCTAGGGCGGTCGCGCCTCCGATCACGTGAAGGCGGAACCAAAAGGCATGATCGCGGAAGATCTCCAATTGTTCCGTGAAGCCACTGGGCATTCCGGGGCGGAGATAATGGAGCGAGAAGAGAGCGATGGTGAGCGCAAGAAACGTCCCAATCAGCCATGCGACACGGCGACCAAATGAACTGGCAGGCGGCATCGCCGCGATATCCGACATGGCAATAGCTCCATATGTTGACGATGAAAACATACGGCCTCATGTTGACGGTGTCAACACATGCGTGTCATGATGTCTCGTTCCATTTTATCTATTGAAATCAGAAGTTAATGGCAAAAGTCTCGAAACCAGATGAAGTAAAGAACGGGGCCTCGGATGCGCCATACCATCATGGCGACCTGCGCAACGCCCTGCTCTCGGCAGCGGCAGATCTGGTTGAGGAGGCCGGCGCGGCGCGTCTTAGTCTGCGCGAGGTGGCCCGCCGGTGCGGGGTGTCACAAACCGCGCCCTATCGCCACTTCAAGACTCGCGACGCCTTGTTGTCGGCGGTATCGGCGGCAGCGTTTCGCGACTTCACCAGGGCCCTCGCCGCGGAGGCCGATCAGGCGCCCGACCCCGCCGCACGGCTCAAAGCGCTCGGGCGCGCCTACGTCCGGTTTGGCTTGGATCGGCCGGAGTCGCTTCGGTTGATGTTCGGCCCGGGATCGCTGAAGGGAAACATGAGCCTCGACCTCACGGAGGCGGCAACCGCGGCCTACGCGCTGATTACCGATGCCACGGTCGCCCGGCTCGCCGAACCGGGGACAATCGGGATTGACCCGCAAGCGGCGACCTTCGGTGCCTGGGCACTCGTGCACGGGTTGGCCAACCTCATGATCGATCGCCCGATGCCGGCCGAATTGAGCGACCCCACGTTCCGTGACGATCTTGTCGACCAACTTGTCGGAATATTCGAGCGTGGACTTAGCGTCGATTGAGGGGCCGGGCTCCGCCCATCCGAAGAAAACCCGGTTGATCCGATTCCGAACTTGTTTGTGAGAAAGATCGTTCAACATATTGATAGTTATCGAGAAATAATGATTCAATATGTCTGTTAGAGGTCGCTGTGGTTGCTCGCGCCGGCGGGTGCTCCAACCGACCCCCTATAAACAGAGGTATTCAAGGTGCCCGGCAGGCGTGCCGATATGGTTAACCATTGGTTGATGGATGTGACCTCGGTCACACGCAGATGCGAACACTGCGTGCGTTAATGCCCGGGTGCTGGCGGCGACGAACGATTCAAGTGGGCGCCTGGTGCACGCGTTAATTGGGGATGCGCTTGCGACTACCAGGTGCTGTCAGAGTTCAAGAGGATCGTTATGACTCCACAGGAATTCATCGAAACCATCAAGAAGCATGAGTTGTTCGTCAACGGCATGGCCGGCGGCAGTCGCGCCGACCTCCGAGAGCGCAATCTCTCCAAGCTGAAGTACACCTACCTGAACCTTCGCGGCGCGTCGCTCGCGGGGGTCGATTTTTCGGGCGCCGAACTTGCCGGCGCGGACTTTTCCCACGCGGATCTGTTCGGCGCGAATTTCGACGGCGCCGAAGTGACGGAAGCGAACTTCGAACGCGCCGACCTGCGCGGCGCGCGTTTCGGTGGGGCACGCATGTCGTTTGCCAATCTAACCGAGGCCGACCTTCGTCCGGGGACTTTGGACACGCGGCCCAAGGAAAGCCCCAACGCCTCGCTCGTGGGGGCAACACTCGACTTCGCCAAACTGAAACGCGCCAAACTGTCCGAAGCGAACCTGCAAGATGCGTCGCTCAAGAAGGTGGACGCCTCTTTTGCCACGATGATGCGCACCAATCTCCGCGGTGCGGACTTAAGCGGCGTCAATTTCGAATCGGCGCGTCTGCAAGAAGCCAACATGACCGGGGCCAATCTTACCAAGGCGCGCTTCAAGGACGCGTTGCTTCGCAACACCGACGTGCGCGGCGCGATCCTGGTCGATACGAATTTCGAGGGGGCGCACACCCAGGGCGCGCGTATCGCCCTTGGGATCGCCAAGCTGCCGCCTGAACTACAGGCGCTGCTGCGCGATCACGCCCTGTGGGTCGAATCGAACGGGGCAAAGGGCGCGCGCGCCGATCTGTCCGGCCAGCAACTCGCCGAGGCCAACCTTTCGGAATGTTACCTGTCGGGCGCCAATCTCCGTGGCGCCAACCTCGCGGGCGCGAAACTCAAGAACGGTACGCTCGTGCTTGCAGACATGCGGGAGATTAACCTAACCGCTGCCGACCTTACGCGCGCCGACCTGTCGGGCGCGGACCTTTCGGCTGGGGTGCTGCGCGCAGCGCGCCTGGATGGCGTGATTGCCCTGCCGATCGTGCTGCGTGGTGCCGATGGACGCGAAACTGGCCAAAAACGCCGCACAATGTTTGCCGATGCCGATCTAAGCGACGCTCACTTGGAAGCGGCAGACCTCTCGGAAGCCGATTTGACAGGGGCGAAGAGCGACATCGACACCTAACGGAACCTTTGTAATCCCGCGGCTTAGGGACCTTCGTGCCGCGGACATCTGGTAGGGCGCACTGGAATGGGGGGTTACCGATGACGCCGCAAGAGTTTGTTTCGATTATCAAGGCGCATGCGTTGTTCGCCGAGGGCAAGCCCGGCGGTACGCGTGCAGATCTCCGCGGCGAGAATCTCTCGGGGCTTCGGCTTCCAGGACTCGACCTGCGCGGCGCGTCGCTGGCCGGTGCCAACTTTTCCCGTTGCAGGCTGGCCGGAGCCGACTTCCGTG
Organism: uncultured Alphaproteobacteria bacterium; assembly: GCA_964350495.1. Taxonomy (GTDB): domain Bacteria; phylum Pseudomonadota; class Alphaproteobacteria; order SHVP01; family SHVP01; genus CALJDF01. The sequence goes on along the minus strand of CAYGKG010000108.1, from coordinate 2,232 downwards.
CGGCCGATCTCTTCAGTGCCAATTTTGAAGGCGCCGATCTCAGCGAAGGGCATTTCGAGAACGCCAATCTGCGCGGCGCCCGCCTGCGACGGGCGCGTCTGAGTTTCGCCAATCTGACCCGGGCGGACCTGCGCCCCGGTGCCCTCGATACGCAACGGCGCGACGACCCCAGAACCGACCTCGAGGGCGCGGTTCTCGATCATGCCAATCTCAGCAATGCCCATTTCGACAGCGCGAAACTTCAGTTTGCCTCGCTGCGACGGGTGAAGGCGCACAAGACAACCTTTGACGGTGCGATTCTGCGCGGCACCGACCTGGCGGGCGCCGATTTGGCCGAGGCGAGCATCCAGCGCGCGAACCTGACCGGCGCCGACCTGTCCCACGCCTCGTTCCATGCGGCCAACATGATTCGCGCGGACTTCCGCGGCGCGATCATGGTGCAGACCGATTTCAGCCGCGCCAATTTGCAGGGCGCATTGTCCTCGCGCGGGACCTCTAAGTTGCCGGTCGATGTCCAGAAAACGCTGCGGGATCACGCACTTTGGGTCGAAACCTCCGGCGCATCGGGAACCCGAGCCACGCTCCGTGGCGTCAAACTTCGGGGCGCCGATCTGTCGAACGCCTATCTCTCCGGCGCCGATCTTCGGCATTGCGATCTTGAGGGCGGGCGGCTTTGCTATGCGGTGGCGGTCATGACCGACTTCCGCGGCGCCAACCTCGCAGGTGTCGATTTCACCGGCGCCGAGATCTCCGCCGCCGATTTCGGGCAGGCCAACCTGCGCGCCGCGATCCTCACGGGTGCCAAGGCGGAGCCCTGGACATTGCGCGACGCGGAGGGAAAGGACACGGGAAAAAAGCGACGGGTGTCCTTCGTCAACGCGGATCTGAGCGACGCCAAAATGGACGGCCTCGAACCGGCCGCGATCGACGTTTCGGGGGCGAAGATGGCGCAGGGTGGGTCGAGTGCGGCGGCCGAGTCCGTCGCCGACGACGACGATATGATGGGGATCGGCTAGTCCGGTTTGCGTCGCAAGAGGAAGAACGGGAACTCGGTAGCCATCCGAAGTCCGGCGACGCTGGAGAGCGCCCGAACGCTTTGTTTCGTTGCCATCAGCATTTCTTGCAGGACGACACCTTCGCCGGGTTCGTTGCCGCTTTCGCGCACCGCGGCAAGCCGAAAAATCGCGTAGAGCCCGACCACCGAGGCAAGTAGGAAGAAGAAATCCCACTGTTGGAAATCCAACGTGTTGAAAACAACCTCCGTACCGGGCGAGCGCCAGCTCAACGCCAACGCAAGTTCGCGGTTGGTGAAGAAATCGGCGAACAGGCCGCCTAGAATGCCGGCCGACCCGGCGGCGACCGAGTTGAAAAGGCTATTGGTTGCGAGATAGGCAGTCGCGTCACCCGCCGGTGCTAGTTTCATCGTAATGCTGCCCGACGCGAGGGTAACCCCGGCTGTTGCAAAACCGGTGACGACGTGAATCGCGACGAGGAGCGGGAACGTCAGGAAATGGCGGTCCGGGAACGTCGTGAAGGTCCAGGCGAAAATACACAAGATGAAGAGCGGTGCCGCGATTCGGAGAACCGCTTTGGACGTAAACGCATCGGCGATCCTGCCCCACTGGCGTACCACCAGCACGTTCACCAACTGCGAGATCATGGTCAAGATCAGGACGATCGAGAGGTCCATCTCCAGGCGGGTCAGCATGTGGACGGTGAAGAAGGGCGCCGCGAGATTCACGGCAAAATTCCACGACGTTAGGAAGTGCAATAGACGGCGGAAATTGGCATCCCGCAACGGTTGGGCCAAACGGTGGTGCAGGGGGCGCTTGTCGATCTCGACGGGCATTTGCGGTTCGGGCACCCGTGCCATCGCAAAGAGTGAATACAGACCGCCAAGAAAGGCGACAATCAGAAGCGGCACGTAGGCGTAGCGTGTCGGGCCCCACTCGAGAATGCGCCAAGCATCGACGAAAAGCGCCGCGCCAAGCCCGAGCCCGGTCCCGACAAGGGTCATCAAGGTCAGGCGCAGACCGAAAAATCGACCGAGGCGCGATGCCGGCACCAAGTCCCGGACCCACGGATTGAAACTCACCGCCTGCAGGCCGCCGAAGGCGTAGCGCAGGGAAAAGGCGGCAATGACGACCCATAGCGCCCACGATCCCGGGGCAAGGAACGCGGCGCCTCCTCTACCTGATCGGCGGCGTCGTCAGCCGACCGATGGTTCTCGCG
>CAYGKG010000107.1:0-10167 GCA_964350495.1 uncultured Alphaproteobacteria bacterium | reverse complement strand
CCGCCACCCTGCCAGCCGCCTCCCTGATTGTTCCAAGGCATCGGAATTCCTTCGTTTATTGTGGGGAGATCGCTGCGTGCATTTGTCTTTACGCTGTCGCGGTTTATATGACACCTATGGCCCCTGCTGCAAACAAGGCCCAGCCCCGCGGTGTCCGGTTTCCGCGCGACACCGCCCCATATGTGTTTTTTTTCGACAGGTTCAAGGATGACTGACGTCAACGAAGAGACGATTATCGAAGTATTGCGCGGTGTCCGTGGCGCCGACGATCCCAAAGATGTGATCGCTCGTGGCCTGATCCAGGGCCTTCAGGTGCGTAATGGCCATGTCGCCTTCACCGTCGATGTCGACCCTGAACGTGCCGCCCACTTCGAACCACTGCGCAAACAGTGCGAAGATGCCGTCTTCGACATGCCGGGCGTCTTATCGGTTACCGCCGTTCTAACGGCACACCAGACCGCCGAAGCGCCGCAAAAAAGCGGTGCCAAGGGCGGCATGGCGCCTGGCGAAGCCGGCGGCGGCGCCAAGGGGGGCATGGCGTCGGGCCAAAGCAATGGCGGCGGCGGACAAAGTCAGAAGAAGGGTGTCCCGGGGGTGCGCGCCATTTTGGCGGTTGCGTCCGGCAAGGGCGGCGTCGGTAAGTCGACCACGGCGGTCAACCTCGCGATGGGCTTTGCCCAGGCCGGAATGCGGGTCGGGCTGATGGACGCGGACATCTACGGACCCAGCGTGCCCAAGATGATGGGGCTCACGGGGCGGCCCGATGCGACGCCGGACGGAAAAAAGGTAATCCCAAAAGAGAATTACGGCGTCAAATGCATGTCGATCGGGTTCCTGGTGCCGGAAGATACGCCGATGATTTGGCGCGGCCCGATGGTCATGAGCGCCATTCAGCAGCTTCTCTATGAAGTGATGTGGGGCGAGCTCGACATCCTCGTCGTCGATTTGCCGCCGGGCACCGGCGATGCGCAACTGACGATGGCGCAGCATGTCCCGATCACCGGCGCCGTCATCGTGTCCACGCCGCAGGACGTCGCACTCCTCGATGTGCGCAAGGGCTTGAACATGTTCCGCAAGGTCGATGTGCCGGTCTTCGGCGTAATCGAGAATATGAGCTATTTTCTGTGCCCGAGCTGCGGCCATCGAGCGGAAATATTCGGCCACGGCGGGGCGCGGCAAACCGCCAGCGAGATGAATACCGATTTTCTTGGCGAGGTGCCCCTGCATCTGTCGATTCGCGAACACGCGGACGCTGGCACACCGATCGTCATGGCCGAACCGGACGGCGATCATGCCGCTGCGTATCGCGCCATCGCCGGACGAGTCGGCGAGAAGATCGAGCGGGCATTGGCCGAAGACGCGGTGAGCGCCCCGCGCATCGTCATCGAGTGAACGCACGCGCACGGCTGCGCGCGGGACTTGACGCCATCACCAACGACCGCGTCCCGCTTAGGGAACACATCGCCAGAATCGGGCACCTGGCAAGTGAAACGCCGCACCGGATCGAGGCGTTGCCAACAACGCCTTGCGCCGGCTTCAACTGCTTTGCCTACGCCTTCGGCCTGTTCGACCGACCAGACTACATTCGGATCGCGACGGCCGAGCAACGCGCCGGCGGGAGCCGTTTCTTCGCCAGCAGCCGCTTCGCCGAGCACTTGGTTTCGATCGGCGCCGTGGCGCCGGTTTGTGGGCGCGACGTGCTCCACGGCGACATCGCCCTTTATGGCGACCGGCCGCGTCCGCTCCATGCCGCACGGATTGCCGGAGATGGCTGGCTCGTCTCCAAATGGGGGTTGGGCCACCTCTACCGGCATCGGTTGTGGGAAGTTCCCGCCCGTTACGGGCACACTGTCCGGTTCGTGCGGCGGATCGGGCAGCACGCGCCGCTTCGCGAATTCCATGCGTTCCTAAAGGCAACTCCGGAATGGGTCGACTTCGCTCAGACCTACCTTCCGGGCACCGCGCGTTGATCCGCCGGGAAACCGCACCGCATTGCCGACCAGTTCGACATTGGCCTGGAACATAGTTGAAGGCACTATAGCCACGGTCAAAAAGGAGACGCCGCCATGACTCTTTTGGTTCTCGGTATTTTGCTGTGGGCAGCAGTGCACCTGTTTCCGTCGCTCGCCCCAACCAGGCGGCGCAATCTGATAGAGCAGCGGGCAGGTGTCTATAAGGCGACCTTTTCTATCATCGTCATCGCGTCCCTTGTCTTGATTGTCTTCGGATGGCGCGCCGCAGAGCCTTCCTTTGTGTACGCCGAGCCGTCCTGGGGGCGCATCGTCAACATGGCGACAATGCTGGCGTCGTTGATCCTTTTTGCGTCCGGGCGATTGAAGACCAACATCAAACGCTATGTCCGCCATCCCCAACTGAGCGCCGTATTTCTGTGGGCCGCCGGCCACCTATTGGCAAATGGCGACTCGCTTTCCGTGATCCTCTTCGGCGGTCTTGGTTTGTGGTCGTTGGGTGCGATCGCGTTGATCAACCGGCGGGTTGGCGTTTGGACGAAACCCGCCCCCGTTCCGCTCTCCCGCGACCTAATTCCGGTGGTGGTCGGCGTCGTCCTGTATGCCGTCCTCGGCTGGGTCCACGAATACTTCGCCGGCGTCGCGATCTACTAGGCTTCGCTAACCGTCAAGCCATTCGGCCAGCATCTCTGCCAAGGCACGCGTTTCTTCTACGGTTGCCAGCGTTTCCGGGTTGTCGTGGGGGTGCTCCATCTTCGAGCAACCCGGAACAAGCGCCGCGACCGCGTCCAGGTTCGGATAGGGAACGTCGTTGCGCGCACAGACCGCCAACGTCGGCACCGCGATGAGCGGCAGACGGTCCGCCGATGGATAGGTCACAGCCGCAATATAGGCGTGATGGCTGGTTCGGAAACCTTTGAGAATGTCGACCACGTGATCGTGCAGCCGGTCTAGCGGCGGCAAGCCGGTGGGGCGGCGGTGCGCTGCGTCGCGCGACGTCCCCGGCCAAAACAGGTACCCGTCGCGCAGACTGGTCCACGCATTAAAGAACTGGGTTCCGACTTGATCGACGAGATGGCGTTTGTCCAGGGTCTTGGCATAGTCGCGCCCCTGGGCTGTCACCGCCGCACTCATCCCATCGAGAATCATTTTTCGGGTGCGCCGGGGATAATGAATGGCGAACTCGGTGGCGATCCGAGCGCCGGTGTGGGTACCAAAGACATCGACTGTGTCAAAGCCGCCAAGGGCATCCAGCGCACGGCGCGCCGCATCGGCGAAGTAAGCCATATCGACGTCGTCACGCGCCGGCGCCGATGAATCGCCCTGCCCCATCGTATCGAGGGCAATAACCTGGCGCGTTTGGCCCAACGCCAAGATGAGTCGGTCGAGCATCTTCGACGAACCGGGCGAGCCATGGAACATCACCAACGGCGTGCCACCCTGCCCGGCAGCGCGGTAATGCACTTGCCCCTCGTCGATATCAATGAAGCCGCGGGTTGTTTCCATCATGCGCCATCCAACCAGTCGACAAACATCGTCGCCGCCGGCCCGACATCGCCCGGCTGGACACCCGGCGGGTAGTTCTTTTGCGTGCAATGGGGAATCATCTTGGCGACCGCGCCCATCGCCGCGCCGGAAATGTCCCCTTCTGCTGCGGTGAGGAGCGTGGGCACGGGGATATCGGGGAACTTCTTGCCGTCCTCGTTATTGTCGAAGGCCGCGATATAAGCCTTGTGATAGCTGAAAAGATTTTTGAGCAGATCCAGCGTGCGGTCGTGCAAGTCGTTGGCATCGGGTACGTCGCGATTGCGGCGATGCGCGGCGTCGCGCCGGTAATAGGGAAACCAGATGAACATGTCCTTGATGACATTGAACGCCCAAAGGTACTGGGAACCGGTGTAGTCGTAGGGCGGAGTCTCGCGGAGGTGCGCGATATAATCGTCCTTGAGTTCACGCGGCGGCAATCCGATCCCATCGAGAATCAGTTTGCCAACCCGGTCGGGATGTCGGATCGCGACATCCATTGCGGTATGGGCCCCGGTGTGGGTGCCGTACAGATCGGCCCTTTCGATCTTGAGTGAATCCAAAAGCCGGACCATCGCGTCGCCGAAATAGCCGATCTCGGGTTTGTCCGTATTGGGCGCACAGGAATCGCCCTGTCCCAGATTGTCCGGCGCAAGCGCCCATCGGCTTTGGCCCAGCTGGGCGGTCAACGGATTGAGCGTGCGCGCCGCAAACGGCGACGCATGCATCAGCACTGCAGGCCTTTTGCCGTTGCCGGCGAGCGCCTCGCCTGCCGTGTAATAGTGCACTTGCCCGAGATCGATTGCGGCAAAACGTCGTTTGATCGTCATGGTCATACCGTCGCGCACCCCTAGCGCCGGGGGAGAAAAATGAAGTTGAAGACATACCCTTTGACCGGGTTGCGATGGTGATCTTCGGGATGAAACGAACCCAGCGCACGCAGCGCGTGCGCTGCACGATCGTAGAAAAATCCATCGTAACCGAGGGCCAGAACATCGGCCAAAGCGGTTTCGATCGGAACTTGGGTATGCTTTTCCTCGATTTCGATCATTAACGTCGGCCGGTCGCGGGCAATGATCTCCTGTGCGCCCGCAAGCACCTCGGCCTCGAAACCCTCTACGTCGATTTTGATGAAGCCGATGTCGGTCAAGCCCAACGCGTCCAGCGGCTCGGCGTTGACCGGTATCGCCGCGTAGTCGTCGCTGACCTTGATCGCGCTTAGCGTGCCGCCCTGGTTGGAGTAGCTGCCCTTGCCGTAGCGCGGCACGCGAAATTCGACAACGCCCGCCCGATCGGATAGGGCGAGCGGCGACACGACGACGTTGCGCCCTGCCGTGCGTTGCAACACCGCGAACATCTTGGGGTTAGGCTCGTAGGCGTAGACCGTGCGCGCCAACTGGCCAAGGACAAAGCTGTACGTGCCTTTGTTGGCGCCGGCATCGACCGCGTTGCGGTTGCGATCGACAAGAAACGACATCAAACGCATTTCCGGCTCGCCGCGCAGACGTTCCTTGGCCACTTTGTAGCGGATGTAGAGCCGCGGCGGGACCAAGAACCCTTTGAGCCGTTCCTCGACGGTGCGCGGCGGACTCCAATCGATCGCAGGTGCAACCGCCGCCACGCTTTGGTCGGTCGTCATCCCGCCGCCCCCTTAGGTTGCTATTCTGCGGCGGCGCTGAGTGGGACGATAGGACAATTTGGCTCGCGCTCGACGAGGTCGTAAACGAACAGGAACTTCGCCATACCGGTCAGGACCGCCGCCACGACACCGAGTTCGTAGAGATCGCCATCGCTATAGTGAACGCGCAAACGATCGTACAGATCCTTGCTCAACTCGCCGTGCATGTTGGGGAGGGAGATCTGATCTGCCAGTTCGAGGATCGCACGCTCGCGCGCGTCAAAGCACGGTGCCGTCGGGGTCATGATGTTGTCGATTTTGTCTTGGGCGATCCCTGCTTTGGCGGCGGCCAAACGGTCGCCGCGGTTGCAATGGGCACAACCGTGAATGCCGGCAAGACGCAAACGCAACAATTCTTTGGTCGGCACATCGACCTGGCCCGCGTAAAACAGGCGCTCGTAAAAATCCTTGCGGTAGAACTCGAAGACGTGAGGTGCGTTACCGTAGATCTCGACCCGGTCGGCCTCGCCGTGGACCTTTACGTTCTGGTCGTGGGCGGCCTGCATGTACGGATTAAGACGCGCATACGACACACGGTCGAGATGGGGGTTGGGCATTGCGTTCTCCAGTATTGTGCCGAGACAGAGCCAAGCATCGTTCCAAAGCCCGGCGGACTTTGTCCGAAAAGTAGGCCAAACGAAGCCAAATTGCGCGGTTATTTCAACGGTCGAACTGTGGACTGAAATGAAACGAACCCAATTCGGTTCGCGGAAGGTAGATCACGGCACCTGACAAACACCCAAGTGCCCTTCGGCGGCAAGAATCCATCATAGCGTAGGAATGACGGTGTACGGGGTCATAATCGGAGCCACCTAGTCCTGGCCGGACAGCGGCGGCGGCTAGGCCCAGCTCGGTTTGGTCAGCTCGGGATCGTTGTCCGGCAAGTTGGGTTCGCCCAAAACCGCACGCAACTGTCCGAGCGTTATCTGATCGAGCGGCAGTTCGAGAAGAAAGCCGTCCTCTAGGACGAACATCAAACTGTTCAGGTTCGCGGTCCCGTCGATCGTTTTCCCAAGCACCGCGACTGCGGGATGGGACTGCGCAACCCGACCGCGCTTCCCCATCGTTTCAACCGTGCGGATGGTCATGGCGGGCCGGGGCAGCCCGTGGCGATCGAATCCAACAATGCTCACTCAGGTGCCTCCAAGGTCGCCACGATCTTGCGCAATTGTGTGCGGATCTTCTCGCTGACCGGCACGTCGAGCATCCACCCGCTGGAGAGAACGAACCGCAATACGTCGTTGTCGGCCCCTATGGCGTTCGCCAAACCGACGGCATCCTGACAGACGACACCGCCGGCGATCTCCATTTCCACCGAGCTAGGAAGGACAAGTTCGTGCCCAGGTCGGTATACCGGGCGCGCCTCTAGGGGAAAGGCCCCGCGTTTGGTTGTGTTCGCCAATTCAGCCATCGCGCTCCCCACCCCTGACAAAGTCCATCGCGAGCAAAAAGCGTGGCGGTTCAGCCTTCGGTTGTCACGCGTTTAATGCGAACAACTTATCGGAACATTACCTAAAATTGCTTTCTTAAGGGGATAATCCTCGCTTCTCCGCCACCGTGGTCAGATCTGTATCGAGGTCGGCCACAGCCGCTTCAAGCCGCGGGACAATCAGTTGAACAAGCCGATCATGCAGCGGATGTCCCTGGTAGGCGTCGTGAGCCGCCTTGGATTCCCAGATCGAGAGATGGACGTGGGTGTAGTCCCGCGCATAGGGCGACACGTTGGGGCCGCGGTAATAGCCCAGACACCCGGCAAGTTCGGTTCGAATACGGGCATAGATATCCACGATCTCTCGTTCTTCGCCGGATGTAAAAGGCGCGGTGTAGCGCTCCATAATCACGTGGTAGTAGGCCATTGTCGCAGCTCCTCGGACGGATTCTCCCCAGAGTACCGCCAAGCTGGCCGTCGCAGTGATGGCATTTGGGTCGGATGCATAGATCGTCTTTCGACGCCCTCGCTGCCTCGGATTGAGCGCATCAAAAGAGGGATGCCTTTTCGTGAAATGTCATCTCGATTGTTCACAGCACCAACCCACAACGACGGAGCCTACCTCTGCAGCTCCTAACGGGGCGGGGCAGTTGTGCAAAGTGCACCGCTTGCTGCCTGGCCGCTCCCTAGCGCGATAAGGGAAGGTTGCAAATAGGGATTGGGCGTGGCGCTCACCGTGAAGTCGAGAGCAAGCACCAAAGCGAGAAATGCCAGAGTGGCCGCGGCAATAGGTCTCCGAGTCCTCATCGGACCTGCGGTTCTAGACCCAGTCGGGGTCTGAGACGAACCCCGAACACCGAACCGGCGAAGGCCGCGGCGAACCAGGCCCAACCGTGCAAACTGCCCGTGGAAATGCCGCTGAAGAAAGCGCCGACATTGCAGCCGAATGCTAGTCGCGACGAATACCCCATCAACAGGCCAGCGAGTGCCGCCACGATCCATCCGTTGAGCGGCAAGCGTGTTCGATCGGCTGTCAGCCCGCCGCGCCAGGAAGCGACAGCGAAGGCGCCAAGAATAATGCCGATGTTGGTCAGGGAGGTCACGTCGGTCAGGATCGATTGTCGGAGGCGTTCAACATTGCCGGGCGCCGACCAGAATAGAGACCCCGACAGATCCACGCCGAAAAACTGAGTTCCCTTTGCCGCCCAGAGCCCGAGCCCGTAAACGACCCCCCACGGTTGGCCGGAAATGACGAGGTTGAGAATCGCGAGCCCGGCAACAACGGCGGCGGCGATCCAGAGCCTCCTGGGGATTCGGCGGTTCTCCGGCGATGCCCAACCAAGAGCAATCGCGGCGACCCCAGCGAGGCCGATCAGCGTTGCCAGCAGTCCCCCGAGCGGGCCGAAGAAGGTCTGGAAGGTTAAGGTCGGCGCCGTACCCAGGTCGATCCACCAATCGAGATGGTAGGCACCGGCAAAACTACCAATTGCGAAAAATGGAAGGGCCACCAAAGCTACGGCGTTCCCGCTCCCAGCGTTCACCAGGGTGCCCGAGCCGCAACCCAGAACGAGCTGCATGCTGACCCCAAAGACAAAGGCGCCGCCCAGCATTGCAATCCCGATGGGTGCATGGGCCCCGACAAGTTCATCCGGACGGGCGGCCAGAAGCGGAAAGGCGACGAGCGCCACGCCGGCGATAGCAAGAAGTTGGGCAGCGATCCCCGCCGGCTCGCGCCTAAGAATGAACGCCCGCCAGGGGCCGGCAAACCCGAACCTCAATCCCTCGAGCGTCAGCCCCAACCCCAGGCCTACAAGCAGTAGAGCGCCGTAGCGTGCGCCGACAATAAGCGCGGTCGCGACAACGGCAGCGCCCAGGAAAACGACGAGCGCAATGCGGGCGATGGTCATGACGCTTTTCCGAGCGCCCGCAGGGGAAATAGTGCGCACTATCAACTACGCATCCACGAGACGTTGCGAACCCCTAGAGAGACTGCTTGATCTTGTTCCAGAGGGTGTCGATCAGTCCCGGCGTATTCGCCATCGGCAAGCCGGCATGGGACCAGCCGACGAGCGACTCCGGATAGAGCTTAACGTTCTCAATGCCGGCCAGTTCGCTAAGCGCGAACCAGTTCGTCGCCGCCCAATGACCGGTGTTGCAAAAGGACACGAGCGCGTCGCCTTGCTTAAACCCACTCTCGATCGCAAGACGCTGGGCATCCTTCGCATCGATGATTGCCGGTCCCCCGGCGAACCAGCCGGAATGCGTAAAATACTCGGACTGGGGCAGAGTGCCGGGCCTCGCGGCGCCGGGGTGCGCCGTCTCCCCTTTGTAGAACGCCTCGGGGCGCGCATCGATGAGTCGAACAGTGCCTTCGCCCTTTACGATTTCAAGTACGTCATCGCGTGTGGCCAGCCACGCAGAGTTGAACTTCACGCTAAACGTGCTTGGCGTTGGTGACATGGCGGTGCTGCTGACGGGCCTAGTATCGTCCACGGTCCAAGCGTTCATGCCGCCGTTCAGGATTGCCAGTCTGCTCACACCCGCGGATTTCAGCGTCCAGTAGACGCGCGCCGCCGCACCGAAATCCGTTTCGTTCCGACCTTGATAGACAATGACCGTCGGTCGGGTGGCTTCGATGCCCAAACGCCGGAAGAGCGTTGTCAGAACTTCTTCAGTTAGCAATTGACCGGGGTTTTCCTGCGGCCCCCGGAAGTCGGCATACCGAGCGCTGACAGCGTTCGGTATGCGACCGTCCTCGACGGTGTCTCCACGGATATCGAGGATTAGAGGGTCGATGGTGGACTGGACGGCGACCAACTCGTCGGCCGAGATCAGCGGACCGAAGTCTTCGGCGGACGCGACAACTGGGAGCGCCGATAGGACCAGCAGAACAGCTCCTGCAGCGGCTTTAGTCAGAATACCCATTGGTCACTCTCCTTGAAGTTGTTTCACGGTACGGCAAGACCCCAGCATGGTTACGGCATAATTCTCCAAACAAGTACAGGTATTCGACATATAAAACACCAAATTCTTGTAATATATTGCGTTATTTCTATCTTATGTGTGAAAACGGCCCTGCGATATCGACCGCACCCACCGCTGTCACTGAAGGCGTAGGAATAGCTCAGACGGGCAAAACGAAAGGGCGCTAGTTCCTAGCGATCGGCGTTGTTAACGCTCCCGGTCGTCATTTCGACGACGCGCGTCGAACCAAGCCCGATATCCCCATACCCTTTCCGCGCAATGGGCGTGACGAACCCGTCCGCTCCCCCTGGGTTTTGGGAAAGCGACGGGCTGCGGGCCGAGTTTGGCGTTAGTTGGACAGGGCCGTGTGGATGCCCTCGACGTTCAGAGCGAGCCAGTCGTTGTAGGCGCCCCAGCTCGCGTACTGCGGCAGACTTACCTCTTGTTTGAGTGTCTCAAGCGACTTGCCTGCCTTCATGCCGTCGCGCACGGCGGCGATCAACGCTTCGAAGTAGCGGCGATGATCGGTGGCGTCGGCCTTGGTCCCGACCGGGCCGTGGCCGGGGATGAGGATGTCGAAGTCCATCGCCTCGACCGCGCGG
>CAYGKG010000106.1:0-10183 GCA_964350495.1 uncultured Alphaproteobacteria bacterium | reverse complement strand
GTCGAGTTGGACGTTATCGCGCCGGGCAGCGTTGCGTCTGCCGTTGCTGCTGCGGCCGATGGCGGCGGCATCGACATCTTGGTCAACAATGCCGGGATTTCGATCGAGAAACGGATTACGGATTTTACCCTCGACGACTACGACCGTTTGATGGGCACCAATCAGCGCGGGGCTTGGCTGGCCGCGCAGGCCGTGGGGCAGGCGATGATCGCGCGGGGGCAGGGCGGGAAGATTGTTAACATCGCGTCGGTCCTGGCTAGCAGCGTGCTGACAGGGTTGTCGCTCTACAGCATGTCGAAGGCGGCTGTGGTCCAGATGACGCGATCAATGGCGCTCGAATGGGCCCGCTTCGACATTCAAGTGAACGCGATTGCGCCAGGATATATCGAAACCGAGATCAATACCGGACACTTCAATTCCGAAGCCGGTAAAGGTCAGATTGCCAAACTTCTTCGAAAGCGCGTCGGGCACCCCCGCGATCTCGACGGTGCCCTTCGCCTGTTGGTCTCGCCCCAGTCGAACTTCATCACCGGCTCGGTGATCACCATCGACGACGGTCAGACCCTAAAGGGGCTTTAGGCCAGCTTAGCTCAACGGCGTCATCACGATCTTCTGGTAGGCTGGCCGATTCTTCAGTCGGGCATACCAAGCGTCAAGGTTTGGCAGCGGGTTGCGTTGGATGGGAAGCTCGTAGCGCCGCCACGCGAAGACGCCGGCTGGGATGTCGCCCGCGCTGAACGAATCGCCTGCGACGTAGGGCATCTTGGCCAGTTGCCGATCCAGCACGGCCCATTCGGATTCCAGTATCTCGTTGGCCTTGGCTATTGCCGCGTTGTCGCGCTTCTCGGGCGGGGTGCGTAGAAGGCCGATAATGACGGTCGGGAAGACCGGCCAGAGGTGGCTATTGCACCAATCCATCCATTGATCGGCGAGGGCGCATTCGTGGGCATTCTTCGGCCAGAGTTTCCCGGTCTTGTCGAGGGCCGCGATGTAGCGGGTGATCGCGTTGGACTCCCACAGTACGAATCCGTCGTGCTCGATAACGGGGATTTTCTTGTTGGGATTGATCGCAGTGAAGGCGGGATCGTCGAGGCCGCCGAAGGGCCCGCCGACATCGATCCGTTCGTAAGTCAGTCCAAGTTCCTCCGCAGCCCATAACGGCTTCTGGACGTTGGATGAGGTGTTGCGGCCCCAGATTTTCAGCATCGTTTAGTCCTCCCTGTGTGGCGCGTTTCTAAACGGTGCGCCGGTCCGCGACAATCGTGCCGATTTAGGTAAAATTTTAGAAAAATGGTGATGTTTGTTTCGCTTGACGATCGGCGACTCAAGCCCCAATTTTGGTCTGTTCCTGACAACCTCAAACCCGGAAACGTCAGGAAGTAACGTATCGGCTTGAGCGCAAGGCGCAGGATGCGTTGGCGCGATAGAATGTCGTTGGCCGGCAAGCCGAACACGAGAGAGCCAACATGGTAGATTCGATCAATTCCAATTCCGCGCTGGGAATCCAGCAGTTCAACAAATCCCTTAGCCGTTTGAATACGACTCAGGAACGGATTTCGACGGGTCTGAAGATCAACGGGCCGAAGGACAATTCGGCGATCTTCGCAATCGCGCAGGTTCTCCAAGGGCAGTCCGCCGGCGCGGCCGCGGTGAAGACGACGCTCAATAGCGCGGAATCCGTTGTGGGCACGGCGATTTCGGGCGGGCAGGTTGTCGGCGATCTTCTCACCGAAATCAAAGGCAAGATCGTTCAGGCGAACGACCCGTCGCTTGACCAGGCGAGCCGCGACGCGATTGGCGCCGAGGTACAGCAGCTTGTCGACCAAGTGAACACGGTGTCGTCTACGGCAGCTTTCGGCGGGACCAACCTCATCGAGAACGGTGCCCAGGACTTCTCAGTCCTGGCTAGCGAGAATGGCGATACGTTCAGTGTCGGCGCCCAGGACTTCAGTGCCCAGGGCCTCGGGATCGATAGTTTGTCGGTTGCGACTACCGGGGATGCTTCGTCGGCGCTTGCGGCGATCGACAATGCAATTACCCAGGCGAGTTCGGGTTTGGCCAATCTTGGAAGTTCGGCCCAACGGATTGCCGATCAGAGCGAGTTCACGACCCGTCTCGACAATGTCCTCAAAGAAGGTGTCGGCAACTTGGTCGATGCGGATCTGGGTTCGGAAGCCGCGAACCTGTCTGCGTCCCGGGTCAAGGAGGAGCTGGGTGCGCTCTCATTGGCGATTGCCAATGCCGGGCCGAAGGCCTTGTTGTCCCTGTTCCCAGGTTAGCTGATCCCTTGAGTAACTGAAAAAGGCCGGTTCTCCGGCCTTTTTTTCGTTCTGATCCGCGGGGCCCGCGGGCGGGGCATGCATATGTACGTACATGGTTAGGGATTCGTCCGAATAGTGCGGCCCGGGTGGGTGGTCTACATAAAGTCCCAAGATCGCTTGAGCGAACCGGGACAGGGTCACAGACCCTATGCCTCCCCAAGGTGGATCGTGACCTTTTCTCCCTCCCGTCACGGTTCGCTCAGCGAGCGATCTGATCGACGGTTGGCGCTATTTTGAGTCATGTTTGGTTCGGCGCTGAACCGGAAAAGCCCTCTCCTGCCCCGGAGGGGGCTTTTCGCGATTCGCGTTAGAGCGCGGCGGACCGAGCCTTCTTAACCAGCCGGTCGCGTTCGCCCATCGGAAGCAGATTCAGAACGCGAACGAACCGGGCGACATTTCGCGGAATTTCCTGCTCGCCCTGGGCCCAGAAATGAACGTCGGCATATTTACTGCCAATGTCCTCGGCGAGCGCCGCGTGCCACTCCCGTCCGTAGAGTTTGGTCCCGATCCGCACCAGTTCGCCCGGCGTCATCTTTTCTTCGGGACCGTCGGCGGCATTGGACTTACCGCCAGCTGGCCGGCCCAGAGCTTTTTTTGGCTTAGGCGCGAAAAGACGCATCGTTCACCTTCGGAACCCGACCCCAAAAGGGCGGTTCCATTGACGAGAGGCGAGGGTTATTCCGCGGCAACTTTAGATGTCCGGCGCATCTGTTTGCGCAGTGTCTCAGTCGCCTTGGCGTCCAGCTTCAGGTTCTTGGAAATAACGACGCCGTAGGCGTTGCGTGCGTGGTCGATCGTGCAGAAATCGTCCAGCACATCCTCCATGACTTGCTCCGCAGGCCGGTCCAAAGGATCGCCGTAGCCGCCGCCACACGGACCGTAAAACGAAATGACGTCGTTAGCGTCGATGCCGATTCCGGAGAACTTGGCCGGCATTTCCACGTCGGAGCCCGGCCGCTTGGTGTTGTAGCGGATGACTTTGCCGACCGCGCCTTCGTGACCGCCGAAAGCGCCCCACGGCACATCGGTATGCCGATCACACTCGTGGGTAATGACACCCTCGGTCAACACGCGCTGGGATTTCACGACGCCGATACCGCCACGCATTCTGCCGGCGCCGGGCATGACGTCGTCGCGCAATTCGTAGCGATCGCACACCATCGGCAAATGCATGCCCAGATCTTCGAGCGGATTGTTCCGGGTGTTGCACATCAGATTATCGATGGAATCTGGACCGTCCTTGGACGCGCGGGCGCCGTAGGAGCCTTCGTTGACCTCCAGGAAGACCCAGTAATCGCCCGACGGCTTGAGCCCTGCGTAGGAAATAAACGACAAACTCGCGGAATTGCCGGCCGTCACTTTCGTCGGGATCACCGGTGCGAGGGCGCGTAAGATGCAGTCGATCACACGGTTACATTGGGTGAACCGGGCCTCTGCGGCCGCCGGGAACTTCGGATTGAAGATCGATCCCAACGGCGCAATGACCTCGATCGGTCTGAACGACCCTTCGTTGGAGGGGATGTAGACCTCGGTAAGTGCCTGATCGAGGAGCAGCGATCGGAACGCGCAATAGACCGCGACCTTGGTCGAGCCGTCGAAGGGCACATTGAACCCGGTTGGGACTTGGTCCGCAGAGCCGGTCAAGTCGACCGACACGGAGTCGTCTTTGATGGTGACAGCGACCTTGATCGGCAACGTTTGTCCCCGATTGCGGCCGTCGTCGTCCATCCAGCCTTCCGCACGGTAGGTGCCGTTGGGGATCTTGCGGATCTCCTGGCGCATCATCCGTTCGGTGTAGTCCATCAATTCGTCGCAGGCGGCTTTGAAGGTGTCATAGCCGTACTGGCGAATGAGGTCTTTGTAGCGCTCGACGCCAAGCCGGGCGGAGGCGACCTGCGCTTCGATGTCGTCCATCAGCATCTTCGCCGTGCGGCTGTTGTACTGGATGAACTGCCACAGCCCTTCGTTGCGGACGCCTTTGCGGTAGAGCTTCAGGCCCGCCATCAACATGCCTTCGGCGAACACGTCCGGGATGTCGATAATCAGGCCGGGCGTTGCCGCGCCGATGTCGACGTGGTGCGCCGTATTGGCCGAGAATCCGACCAGTTTGCCTTCCCAGAAGATCGGAATGGCGACCGCAATGTCCGGCGAATGCGACGCGCCATAGTAGGGGTGGTTGTGAATGACAACGTCGTCCTCGTACCACTCGCCGTCCTGCAACGTTTCGGCCATGCCGCGGAGATAGCCGGGGATCGAGCCGATGTGGAGCGGCGTCGAATCCGATTCGCTCAACGTTTGGTAATTGGCGTCGAACAGGCCTGCGCCGAGATCCTCCGATTCGCGAATGATCGACGAGAAGGACATCCGGTAGAGGACGTGGCCCATTTCCCGCGCCGCCGTATGGAGCGCCCCGCCGATCACCTGCAAGGTAATGGGATCGACTTTCGTCTTCTTGCCTTTGCTGGTCCCTTTTTTCGCGGGGCGTTTTGCCGTCCGCGCCGGGGTCCGCTTTGCAGCGCTCTTCGCAGCGCTTTTGGCCGGGCGCTTGGTAGCGGTACGCGGCGCCTTGCGCGCCGAACCGGTCTTCGCTGATTTCGCCGTGGTCTTGCGAGCCATGGGTTACTCCTGATTTGACGGAATTTTAGACACTTTTGATGTGAATGTTACCAAAATCGCTCACCCGGGCCCGGTAGCCAGGCGGGATAAGCGTCGTCGAATTGTGCTGTAGCAGGATGGCGGGGCCAGCGATCTCGTGTCCGGACAACAACTTACCGCGGTCGTAACGCGGGGTGTCCACCGTCTTGCCGTCGTCGAAGGTGGTCTTGCGCGAGTACATAAAGGCTTCTTTCAGAAGCTTCTTCTTGGCTGCACCGGCTGGCGCCTTTTTGAGTTTAGGCCATGTGAGCGGCGCGACCGCCGCGACCCCGATCACCCGCAGCGTCATGATCTCGACCTGGTCCGAGCCGAAGGTATAGCCGTAGTCGAGGTCATGCTGCTTGTGGAAGTTGTCGATCACGACGGCCTTGTTCTTGTCGGAGAGTTTGCCCGACGGCAGATCGGCCCGTAGCTCGAAGCCTTGCCCGTGGTAGCGGCACTCGGCGACCCGCAAGAGTTTCTGTTTCGACTTCGGAATGCCGTCGGCGGTGAGTCGTTCGCGGCAGAGTTTTTCGAGTTTCTCCAGCGCCGTGTTGATCCGCGCGAAGTCCTTCGCGGTCGCGCCCGCTAGGATCAGCGGGGCAGAACGGGTGAACTCGTACTGCATGTCGGTTTCCAGAAGACCGATTGCCGCATTGATCCCAGGGGCGGGCGGTACGATGACCTCCTTCGCGGAGACTTCCTGCGCCAGGGCAACGCCGTGCAGAGGGCCTGCACCGCCGAACGGCATCAGGGCGAATTCGCGCGGGTCGAAGCCGCGAGCCACGGAGTTGGCGCGGATCGCCAACGCCATATTCGAGTTGATCACCTTAATGATACCCAGGGCGGCGTCTTTAACGCTCATCCCGAGCGGTTTCGCGATCTTGTCCGCGATGACCTTTTGCGACAATTCCGGTTTGATCGTCATGTCGCCGCCGAGGAATTTGTCGACGTCGAGACGGCCAAGCGCAACTTGCGCATCGGTAACCGTGGGTTCGGTGCCGCCCCGCGCGTAGCAGGCCGGACCGGGGTCGGCACCCGCGGACTTGGGCCCCACGCGGAAGGCGCCGCCCTGGTCGATGAAGGCAATCGAGCCGCCGCCGGCACCGATGGTGGCTAGGTCGATCATCGGCGCCAGGACCGGATAGTCGCCAACATAGGTATCGCGCGGGTTCATGATCCGGATTTCGCCGTTCGGGATCGTCGAGATGTCGGCCGATGTGCCGCCGATATCGACCGTGATGATATTCTTCTCCTTGGACAGGCTGCCTGCCCATCGTCCGCCAATGACCCCGCCGGCCGGACCGGACATTAGGATGGTGACCGGGCGCTCGGACGCCATGTCGACCGTCGCGACGCCGCCGTTGGACTGCATGATCCGCAGCTCCGCCGAGACGCCTTCGCTTTTCAGCTTTCGGTCCAGGTTGCGGATGTAGCTTGAGGTTTTGGGCCCGACGTAGGCGTTCATGGCCGTCGTCGAGAAACGCTCATACTCGCGGATCACGTCGATCACTTCGCACGATGTAGAGAGAAATACGTTCGGGAGTTCCTGCTGCACGATTTTCTTCGCTGCCATCTCGTGCTTTGGATTGAGGAACGAGAACATGAAGCAAATGATGACCGCCTCGACACCGCGTTCGGCGAACAATTTGCAAGCGTCACGGACCTCTTGCTCGTTCAGCGGCGTTTCGATCGCGCCGGTCGGCGGCATCACGCGTTCGGTGATGGCGATCCGGTTGCGCCGCTTGACCAACGGCATGCTTTGCCAGGGCGCGTCGAACTGGAGGGAGAAGTTATGCGGCCGCTTGTGCCGAGCAATGTGGAGAATGTCGCGAAACCCGCGGCTGGTGAGCATGCCGAC
Source organism: uncultured Alphaproteobacteria bacterium (assembly GCA_964350495.1). GTDB lineage: Bacteria > Pseudomonadota > Alphaproteobacteria > SHVP01 > SHVP01 > CALJDF01. Next base: position 3,367 of record CAYGKG010000106.1, on the reverse strand, counting down.
TTCGGAGCCGTTGTGCTCGAGGGTAATGTTGGTCGCGACCGTCGTGCCGTGGACGATCAAATCGATGTCCTTCGGGCGCACATTGCCGATTTCGCAAATCTCGCGAACGCCGCGAACGACGCCGATCGACTGGTCTTCCGGGGTGCTGGGCACTTTATGGACGTATACGTCCCGAGCGCCCTTTTCGAGAACGAGATCCGTAAATGTGCCGCCTACGTCGACGCCGATACGTGCCATGTCGATTGCTCCTCCCACGCGCGATCGCCTCGACCGAGGCAACCCAAAACGGCGGTTAGACTACCCGGTTACATTGGGAAAACAAGGGAATGTCCGGACCTAATGCAGGGTCGTAAGCCGGATTAGCTGCGGCCTGTTCAGCGGCGCGCCGTCTGGTTAATCTACGCCGCCGCGCCTGTCCGGCGGTTACCGATCCAATTAACAGCAACAGAGTGATCACCGCATGTCCGAACGGTTCCCGAAAGCCTTCTCACCGCTCACTTTGGGGTCGTTCACCCTGAAGAACCGCATCGCCATGGCGCCGTTGACCCGACAATCGTCCGACGACGACGGCACGCCGACCGACGAGATGGCCGCCTACTATGGGCGGCGTGCCCGCGGGGGCGTCGCGATGGTGATCACCGAGGGCACGTACACCACCGACGAATTGGGCTCGGTTGCCTATTTGAACCAGCCTGGCTGCGAAACGCCAAAGCACATCGAAGGCTGGAAAAAGAGCGTTCGTGCTGTCCACGACAACGGCGCGCTGGCGGTTCTGCAACTGATGCACGGCGGCCGGGTTTCTGACCCGCGCTGTCTTTACGAGGGTGAGTCGCCGGTGAGCGCGAGCGCCACCCATAGTGCCGGGGCAGTTCTTTATTCCGATACCGACGAGGAAATGCACAACCGGGGCCTGCAGCCGCCGTGGCCTTTGGTGACCTTTCCGCCCGCCCGCGAAGCGACAAAGGCTGAAATCCGCCGAATCGCCGAAGGATTTGCCGAGGCCGCGGTACGTGGGGTTGAGGCCGGGTTCGACGGGGTCGAGATCCACGGCGCCAACGGTTATCTCTACTATCAGTTCATCGACCCGACCCAGAACCTACGGACCGACGAGTATGGCGGCTCCGCCGAGAACAACGTTCGGGCGGCGGTGGAGGCCTGCCAGCTCGTTCGCGACGCAATTGGTCCTGACAAACTGATTATTCTGCGGCTGTCGCAGGACGGTGTCGACGCGTTCGGCGGGGCCTGGCCGGGCGGTGTCGGGTATGCCGCGGAAATCGGCAAAGCACTCACGGGTGCGCCGGTTGATGCGTTGCATTGGTCCAGCTTCGACTGGAAGGACAACCGCGATCCCAAGTCGGACGTGCCGATGCCCAAGGTGATTCGCGAGGCCAGCGGCAAGCCGATGATCGTCAACGGCGGAATCGCCGAAGGCGCCGATGTCGAGGAAGTCATCACGTCGGGCGCGGGGGATCTCGTGGCCGTCGGTCGCCCGCTGTTCGCCCATCCCGATTGGCCGCACATCATCCGTTCCGGCGAGCCTTACAACTGGACCCCGTTCGACCGCAAATACGTGATCAAGCCGCCCTACGACTACACCTATGGCTACCCGCTCGACCTCAAAAAGACGGTCTGGGATCCCGATATCACGAAACGCAAGAAGCGCCGGTAGGGGATGCAACAATGACCGAGCTTCGCATCGTCGTGTGGCAGTTCGTACGCATCATGGTGCAACTCGAAACCGAGGTGACGCGGCGCAAACCGGGACGGCGGCAGGCTCCGGCCGGGTCCGTGTACCACGATTGGCAGGAAGCGTGGGACGAACTCGATGCCAAGCTGACCGAGTTGGGTAAGAACAACGTCAAGGCCTATGCGGCGCTCATGATGGATCAGGAAGTGGTCCTCGAGTGCCGCAATCAAATGCAGATCGAGGAGGTCGTGCGCACCGTCGATCGCGTCATCAAACGCTTGGGCGATCTGATTTCGCGCAAAGAGGGCAAGATCAAAGACCTGAATTTCGAACTGCGCGAGATGAAGCTACTGCGGCAGGAACTGGTCGGGTCGTCCGAGACCTAATAGGTGACATTAACATTATTCAGTAACATGCTGATAAACATGGGGTTATTGACCTAGGTCTGCGCCAGATTGAAGTGGACCGGTGCCGCGCCCGCAAGTAGAATTCTATAGAAAACGCGTCTGATCGCGGCATAGTTTAGGCACCAGAAGGATCCGCGTATAGACGCCGTACAAGCCATTACCCCGAGCCCATTTCTCTTTTTCGTCATTGCGGTCGTATTCGTAACGATCGTTTTCATTTTCTCCGGCGTAAAACAGGTGCCGCAGGGGCCGCCCGATTGCGAGCGGCCGTCTGGTCGAGATCGTGTCGGTCCAGGGTATCGAGGTTCAGGTCAAGGAGTGCTGAACCGAACGCGCTAACCCTCCCGCGCTTTCTTGTAAGCCTCGCGGTTCGCCGTGGCGTTCAACCAGCGCTTGAGGTCCGGGTAGGGCGCCAAGTCGACATTCGTCACGAGGGTCGATGCAAGCACGCTGGCGACATTGATGTCGGCAATGGACAGCGCATCGCCGACCAAGTGGTCCTTACCTTTGAGTTGGCTGTCGATATAGGCGAGGCGCGGCTTCAGCGTTTCTTCGGCTTCCTCAGCCTTCGCGTCGTTGCGCTGGTCCTCGGGTTTGAAGATGCGTTCGATCGCGATTGCAACAGAGCTGGGTTCCGCTTCGCAAGCAGCCCACACCGTCCACTGGGTTGCCGCTGCTTGATCCGCCTCGGACGATGGCCACAGGCCGTTGTCGTACTTGCGCGCGAGGTACAAATTGATCGCCAGCGACTCCGACATGGTGACGTCGCCGTCGGTCAAAGCGGGCGCCTTGCCAGCCGGGTTGATCTTGAGGAACGCGGGTTTCTTGTGGCCGTTGTCGGGCAGCAGGTCGCGTTTGTAATCGACACCGAGTTCGTTGAGCGCCCAGGCGCACCGCGACGCGCGCGAACGCAGGCTTCCATAGAGTGTAATGGTCATTTGGGTCCCTCCACGCAGCGTTCGTTTGCTGCGTGCGCACAATGTTCGTCGCAATCGACCTTTGCAAGAGGGGTGGGACTGCCCGCATGATGTTGCCTCGGACGGTCGCAGGGGTAGGCGCGGTGGCATTCGAGGAAATAGAACGGCTGCAAGTAAACGACATGCCCTGGATGGAGGTGAATTCGGGTTTGCCGCATCGGGTGTTTCTCAAGACCCTGAACCGCGATCGCGAAACAGGGGCGAACCTGATGCTAGTCCACGAGCCACCCGGTTTTCGCGGCAGCGGCGGTGGCCGGCCGCACTATTTGCCGGTGGACGAGGAAGCCTACTTCCTC
>CAYGKG010000105.1:0-10231 GCA_964350495.1 uncultured Alphaproteobacteria bacterium | reverse complement strand
TCGACGCCCGGTGTGTCGGCTTCGAACATCGCCTGGTGCAGGTTGTGGTCGAATTTTTCGCCCTTGGGATCGACCTTGCGGATGCCGTGGCGCTCCATCGCGTTGAGCAATTCGCGCTCGGTCAGGCTGACGCCTTCGATCAGCGCTTTGAGATCTTCGCTGGCGGCGGCATCTTCCGGCACGGCATCGAGCGCACGGCGTAGGTTGTCGGCGACCGTGAGAACGTCGCGGGCAAAATTGGCGACCGAGTACTTGCGCGCGTCTTCGACCTCGCGCTGGGCGCGGCGGCGGGTGTTTTCGACCTCGGCAAGGGCGCGCAGCAGTTGGTCCTTGGTCTGGGCGAGTTGCGTCTCGGCGCTCGGCGGTGGCTGATCGGCCGCTGCCTCGGCCTCTGCGGCATCAAGCGCCTCGTCGTCGGCGTTGTCGTTGGAGGGGCGCGCCGTGTCGTCGCTGTGGTCCATCGTTCTTCCTTTGTCGCTGCGGGCGGTCAACGGCCGATCTTATGGCCGAGCACCCGGGCCGTGTAGTCGACCATGGGGATAATGCGCGCGTAGTTCAGACGGGTCGGGCCGATGACGCCGACCGCCCCGATGATCCGTTCGCGGCTATCGATATAGGGCGCCACAATGACCGAACAACCGGCCATGTTAAATAGGTTGCTGTCCGATCCGATGAAGATGCGCACGCCTTCGGCATCCTTGGTCAGATCGAGCAGGCTGACCAGACCGGCCTTGGTCTCGAGCGCGTCGAACAATTCGCGCACCCGCTCGAGGTCCTCGACCGCGCTGACGTCGTCGAGCAGGTTGGCGCGGCCGCGCACGATCAGCGTCGCCCGGGATTCCTGCCCGCTCCAGGTCGCGAGGCCGTCTTCGACCAGCCGGCTGGTCAGCGTATCGAGTTGGGCGCGGATATTTTTTTGCTCTTCTTTGAGTTCGCTCTGCAATTCGACGAAGGTCCGGCCCAACACCTTGGCGTTGATGTAGTTGGTCGCCTCGATTAGCGACGACGGGGTCCAGCCGCCGGGCGTTTCGATCACGCGATTTTCGACCTGGCCGTCCTCGGTCACCAAAACGACCAGTACCCGCGACGGCGACAGGCCGACGAACTCGACATGCCGCAGCGGGGCGTCCTGTTTGGGGGCGAGCACCAGTCCGGCGCAGTGCGACAGGCCCGACAGGCCGTCGACGGCTTCGGTCAGGAGATCCTCCATGCTGCGCCCGGTGGCCGCGCAGGCGGCATCGATGTTGGCGCGGTCGTCTTCGCTGACGTTGCCGATTTCGAGGAGACCGTCGACAAAGAAGGAGAGACCCACCGGGGTCGGAATCCGCCCGGCCGAGGTATGGGGCGAGTAGAGCAGGCCCGACTCCTGCAAGTCGGCCATGACGTTGCGAATCGTCGCCGAGGACAATTTGATCTGAAGCCGTTCCGCCAGGCGGGCCGAGCCCACCGGCTCTCCCGTTTCCATATAGGCCTCGACGAGGCGCCGGAAGACTTCTCGGTTTCTCTCGCTAAGTTCTTGAATCATTTGATAATTCCAAGATGCACCAGGGCCTTGGAGCGATCTTGAATGTAGTGGCGCGGCGGCGAATGTCAACGAAACGCCGCCGCTCGGCTGGACCTGACGCCGGTGGCCCTTTAGAACCGCCCGACACGGCGGGAGGGCCACCCATGACCACGAATACCGCGACCCAGCGTCCATCGGGCCGCCAACCCAACGAGTTGCGTACCGTGACCCTGGAACCCGGCTGGGCCAAGCACGCCGAAGGGTCGTGCCTGATCAAATGCGGCGACACCCACGTTATTTGCACCGCGAGCATCGAAGAACGGCTGCCGCCGTTCCTGCGCAACAGTGGCCAGGGCTGGGTTACGGCCGAATACGGCATGTTGCCGCGCGCCACCGGCAGCCGGATGTCGCGCGAAGCTGCCCGCGGCAAACAAAGCGGGCGGACCCAGGAAATTCAACGCCTGATCGGACGTTCGCTGCGCTCGGTCACCGACCTGAAGGCGCTCGGCGAGCGACAGATCACGATCGACTGCGACGTGTTGCAAGCCGACGGCGGCACCCGGACGGCCTCGATCACCGGCGCCTATGTCGCGCTCCATCAGGCGCTACAGGGTCTGATCGAAAAGGACCTGCTGGCGACGATGCCGCTACATGACCAAGTCGCGGCAGTATCGTGCGGCATCTACGAGGGCACGCCCGTCCTCGATCTCGACTACCCCGAGGATTCGACGGCCCAGGCGGACGCCAATTTCGTTCTGACCGCGAGCGGCAAAATCATCGAGGTCCAGGGCACTGCCGAAGGCCTACCGTTCTCCGAGGAGCAGTTTCACGAACTGTTCCGGTTGGCCAAGGCCGGGATTGCCGATCTGGCCGATATGCAGCGCAAGGCCCTCAACCTGGCCTAAGCGCGATGGCCCGCCGCTTCACCGAACCCCGCTTGGTCCTGGCCAGCCACAATGACGGTAAGTTGCGCGAAATTCGCGACTTGATGGCGTCGCTCGGCCCGGCGGTGGTGTCGGCCAAGGAACTCGGCCTCCCTGAGCCCGACGAGACCGGCGATACGTTCGTCGCCAATGCCCTTCTAAAGGCCCGCGCGGCGGTCGCCGGATCGGGTCTTGCCGCGTTGGCCGACGATTCGGGAATCGAGGTCGCCGCGTTGAACGGCGCGCCGGGAATCTACACCGCCCGGTGGGCCGGACCGGACCGCGACTTCATGGTTGCGATGACCCGCGTCAACGACGCAATGGGGGCAGCCAAAGAGCGTCGCGCCAACTTCACCGCCGTCTTGGCGCTGTGCTGGCCGGACGGCCATTGCGAAACCTTCGCGGGCAAAGTGTTCGGTACCCTGGTGTGGCCGCCGCGCGGCGACCGGGGATTCGGTTTCGATCCTGTTTTCGTGCCCGACGGCCACGACATCACCTTCGGCGAAATGGATCCGGCGCTGAAGCACACGATCAGCCACCGCGCCGTCGCCTTCAATAAACTGCTGGACGCCTGTTTCGGTGGCGACGCCTAACGCGGCACTCCCCGCCGATCCAGCGGCCGGGTTAGGCCTCTACGTCCATTGGCCCTACTGCGACCGCATCTGTCCTTACTGCGATTTCAACGTCCACCGGACGCGACCGGTCGATACGGCGGCGTGGCGCGCCGCGTTTCGCGCCGAGATGGCGCATGCGCGCGCCGTGCAGGGCGCGGCGGCGCCGGTCCTGACCAGCATCTATTTCGGCGGCGGCACGCCGTCGTTGATGCCGCCCGGTCTTGTCGCCGAGGTGATCGCCGATGCGGCCAACACCTTGGGCCTTGCGGAGGGCGCCGAAATCACGCTGGAAGCCAATCCGACGTCGAGCGAGATTGCCGCTTTTGCCGCATTCAAGTCGGCCGGGGTCAACCGACTGTCGCTCGGCATCCAGGCGCTCGACGACGACGCATTGCGCTTCCTCGGGCGCGACCATACGGCGGCGGACGCGGTGCGCGGCCTCGGCCGCGCCGCAGAGATCTTCGGGCGCACGACCTTCGATCTGATCTACGGCCGGCCGGGCCAAACGGCGGCGGCATGGGAACGCGAACTGCGCGGGGCGCTAGCGTTGTCGTCAGGTCACATGTCGCTCTATCAACTGACCGTCGAGGCAGGCACCGCGTTCGATGCGGCCCGGCGGCGCGGCACGCTGGTCATGCCCGACGACGACACCCTTGCCGATTTCTACGAGACGACCCAGGCCGTCATGGAGGCCGCCGGTCTGCCCGCCTATGAAGTGTCCAACCACGCCGGCGCGGGCGAACAGGGGCGCCATAACCTGACCTATTGGCGCTACGGCGCCTATGTCGGCATCGGGCCTGGCGCGCACGGTCGGTTGGTCGTCGACGGCCGTCGCCTCACCACCGAAACGATCCTCGGGCCGGCGGCGTGGCTGCAGGCCGTCGCGGACCAGGGGCACGGTATTGCCGAGACGACCGTGCTGGACTCGGCGGCCTGCGTCGACGAGTTGCTGGTGACCGGCCTGCGGCTCGTCGAAGGTATTCCGGCCCGCCGTTTCGAGGCGGTCTGCGGCCAACCGCTCTCGCCATTGCGAAAGACGGCGCGGATCGCGCCCTTGCTCGCGGACGATCTGCTCGTCATCGGGGACGCCGGCATGGCCGCGACAGCGGCGGGCCGCCGCGTCCTCAACGCTGTGATCGCCGAGGTGTCCGAAGCGCTTAGTTCGTTGCCGGATCGAACGTGACCGGTGCGGGGCTGACGACTTTCAAGCCGTCGGGCCGCACTTCCAGCACGGCAAGGCCGCGTTCGGAAATCCCGTCCGGGCGAAACCGGAATATGCCGTCGATGCCTGCGAAACCGGCCGGATTGGTCAGACCCGCATCGTCGTAATAGGGCTGGGTGCGGGTCCGGGCGAGAACCGCCGCCAGTGCCGCCGCGTCGTAAGCGAGGCTGGCGATACGCGGCGGTACCGCGCCAAACAGTGCGGCATAGCGGGTGCGGAATTCCGTGCTGGCGCGCGGTTCGGGGCCGGCGAACCACCCGCCCACCAGCGACGGCTCGCGGCCCAAGTTGGGTTCGTCCCAGAGCCCGGTGCCAAGGAAGCGGACCCGCACGGGATCGACATCGTAGAACGGCAGCAGCGGCGCCAGGGCCCGCAGCCGGTCGCCGCCCTCGGCCAGCATCACGGCATCGAAACCGACGTCGCTGACGGTATCGCGCCCTTCGAGCCGTTGCAGCGTGCGCCGCGACACCTCGTCGTCGCGCGCTTGCAGTTGCGCCCGCACGCCGGCCAGTTCGGCGCGCCGGCTGTCGTAATCCGCCAAGACCTGGACCGGCTCCTGGAAACTGTCGGGACCGCCGGAAAGGACTTGAACGCGGTTCAACGCGACGCCGTTCGCGGCCACCGCGTCCCTGAGCGCCGCGACCACCGTGTCTCCGTAGGCCGTTTGTGGGACCAATGCAGCGAACCGTTGCAATCCCTGACGCGCCGCGAAAGTCACGACACGGTTGACCTGCTGTTCGGGCATGAAACCGATCAGGTAGACGCCGGCGCCCGCCACCGCACGATCGGTCGAAAAGGCGATCATGTTGAGCCCGCGGACGCGGGTAACCTGGGCAGCGGCTTGGACCGACGCGCTGAACACCGGACCGAGGATGATCTGTGCGCCGTCGGCGACGGCGCTCTCGACCGCGTCAATCGCCCCTTCGGGCAAGCCTTCGGTATCCTTTGGCATCAACGTCAGGCGGGAATCGCCGATATCGAAGAGCGCCATCAACGCCGCATTCAACAGGCTCTCGCCGAGCGCCGCATTCGGCCCGCTGAGCGGCAACAGCAAAGCGACCCGGACCGGACCCTGTTCATCGGCGCTCGGCGGCGTGAGGGCGATTTCCGGCGCGGGGGGGAGTGTTGGCGGTGGTAGGGCGATCTGAGCCTCGCCCTGCGCCGGCGGTTGGGTCGGCGGCGGCGTTAGGACGGGTGCCGCGGCGGCAGATGCGGCGCCCGGCGCGGGCTCGACCCGGCGCGGCGCCGCCGGATCGACGGGGGTCACGACCGGTGCCCGCGCTTCGGCGGCAGCGGCCGGCGGCGGGGCGGGATCGGGCGGCAGGGATGCCCTGCGGCTGCCATCCGGTATGATGGTTGGCAGCACCGCGCCAAAATTGGTATCGGCGCAGGCCGCGAGAACGACCGACAGCGCCGTGGCTAGAATGGCGAAACGCAGGCGGCTCATTCGGCGCAGGCCGGATACCGGCAGTCTGTCGGTCAAATCATCGGTCCCCGTCGATCCGCCAAGGGAGAGTAACGGTCCACGAATGCCAAGTAAATTGAGCCCCGGTCTGTACGTCACCGCAACGCCGATCGGCAATCTCGGGGACATGACCGAACGCGCCCGCGCGATTCTCGCCCAAGCGGACCTTGTTGTGTGCGAGGACACCCGCGTGACCGGGCGTTTGTTGAAGCATTTCGGCATCACCGCGAAATTATGGGCCTACCACGACCATAATGCGGCAGCGATGCGACCGAAAATTGTCGAGCGATTGGGCGAGCAGGCCGCAATCGCCTTGGTTTCAGACGCGGGAACGCCGTTGGTATCGGACCCTGGGTTCAAGCTCGTGCGCGACGTGCGCGAGGCGGGCTATGCGGTCTACGCCGTGCCAGGACCCTCCGCCCTCACGGCGGCGCTGTCGGTGGCCGGTCTACCGACCGACCGGGTTTTCTTCGGCGGTTTCTTGCCAGCCAAAAAATCGGCACGCCGAGAGATGTTGGCGCCATTGGAGGACCTTCGCGCGACGCTGGTGTTTTTCGAGCGCGGGTCGCGTTTAGGCGAAACCCTTACCGAATTGGCCACTGCGCTGGGTGTCCGCGAAGCCTCGGTCTGCCGGGAACTGACCAAGCTTTACGAGGAAGTACGCCACGGAACGCTCGCGTTGCTGCGCGATACGCCGGTGCCCGAGGCGCGGGGCGAATTCGTCATCGTCATTGGACCGCCGGCGCCCGCAGCAGAGATCGACGACGAAACGCTGGATGCCCTGGTGCGCGGCGCGTTGATCGGCGCCTCCCCCAGCCGCGCTGCAGCGCAGGTTGCCGCGGCGACCGGGGTATCGCGGCGCCGGGTCTATGCCCGGGCCCTGGCATTGGCCGTGAGCCAATGAGCGCGCCGCGCCAGAATGCAGAAACCCTGGGGCGCCGCGCGGAAACCGTCGCGGTTTGGCTACTGCGATTCAAGGGCTACGAGATTGTCGCCCGCCGGGAGCGCACCCCGGCAGGCGAAATCGACATCATCGCACGGCGCGGGCGCACGCTGGTCGCGGTCGAGGTCAAAGCCCGGCGGGGACCCGTGCCCTTGCGCGATTTGATCGGCGAAGGGCAGTGGCGGCGCATCGGGCACGCGCTTGAGCTCTATGCGGGCCGTCGCCGCCTCGACCATCTGCGGCTGCGCTACGATCTTGTGTTCCTGCGTCCGGGCCAATGGCCGCGCCATCTTCCCGATGCGTGGCGGCCGTCGTGATCGGACTGCCCGACCGGCGATCCCTCGTGTAATGTGCGCGGCATGAGCGACCCCAATTTTCAAGGAGGTTATCGCGTGATTCGCACGTCCTTCATCCGTCCCTTGGCGTTCTTGGTTGGTACGATGGCGTTGTCCGGCTGCGCCGGCGCGCTCGTCGGCGGTGTCGCCACGGTTGGCGTGGCAACCGTCCAAGAGCGCTCTGTCGGTGGCGCGATCGACGACACCACGATCGAATTTCGGATCCGAGATCAGTTTCTTGAGAAAAGCGACCGGCTGTTTACCCGCGTCACCGTCGATTCGGTGGAAGGACGGGTTTTGTTGAGCGGCAGCGTCGATACCCCGGACGATCGGGTCGAGGTCGCCCGACTGGCCTGGCAAACAAAAGGCGTGAAGGAGGTCTTCAACGAGGTTGAGGTTCGCGACCGCGCCGGTCTTATCGACTATTTCAAGGACGTTCGGATCGCCAACGAGCTGCGTCTGAAACTGCTGAGCGACAAGGACGTTTCCGCCGTCAACTATTCGGTCGAGACGGTCAATACGGTGATCTACCTGATGGGCATCGCGCAGGATCAAGCCGAGCTCGAGCGGGTGACCGGACATGCGAGCAATATCAAGGGCGTGAGCCGCGTCGTAAGCTTCGTGCTCCTCAAGGACGATCCGCGGCGCGCGTCGTGAGCGAGGCGCCGCCCGAGCCGGCGGATCTGCGCGCGCGTCTGACCGGATTGGCCGAGGCCGCGGACGACGCCATCGATATCGGCCATGCCGGGCTGTGGCTGGCGGCGCTCGACCGGCCCCAGGTCGGCCTCGCCCGCTACGAAAGCCACTTGGCCGAACTTGCAGCGGCGCTGGGCGGCACCGCCAACACGCTGAACGCCAAGACCGAGGCGCTCCAACACCTTTTGCAGGGTCACGGCTATAGCGGCGACAAACAAACCTACGACGATGCGCAGAACGCGAACCTCATCCGGGTGATCGACCGGCGCAAGGGGTTGCCGGTGAGCTTGGCGATCTTGCTGATCCACGCCGCCGAATCCGCCGGATGGCAAGCCGTCGGGCTGTCGTTCCCCTATCACTTTCTCATCCGCATCGGCCATGACAACGAGCGCGCCGTGCTCGATCCGTTCAACGACGGCGCGGTACTGTCGGTCCCAGCGATGCGAGACTTGCTGAAGACCTTCGACCGGGACACCGAGTTGCGACCCGAACACTACAAGCCAGTATCCAAACGCGATGTCTTGCTCCGTCTGCAAAACAATTTGAAATCGCGCGCGGTTCAGGAACGCCAGTTCGACCGCGCCGCCGAATTGCTGGAACGGATGCTGTTGTTCGCGCCCGCCGAAGCCGCCCTGTGGCGCGAATTGGGTATCATGCAGGTCGCCTGCGGGCGGGTGATCGACGCCGTCACCTCGGCGGAGCGCTACTACGGGGCCGCCCTGAACGAGGAACAGCGTCAAGACGCCGCGATGCTGGTACAAAAGATTAAATCGCGCTTGAACTAGCGCGCGCTTGCCACACCAAACCGCTGGGAACCCTATGAGCCTTGCCGTCGCCATCCAAATGGACCACATCGCCGGGATCGATATCGCGGCGGACTCGACCTTCATGCTTGCGCTGGAGGCCCAGGCCCGCGGCCACGGTCTGTACCACTACGGGCCGCGCGATCTGTTCCTGCGCGACGGTCGCGCGCTGGCCCGCGCGCAACCGCTGCAAGTGCGGGCCGAGAAGGGCAATCACCACACGCTCGGCACGGCTGAGATCATCGACCTCGCGGCGCTCGACGTGGTGCTGATGCGTCAGGATCCGCCGTTCGACATGTCCTACATCACGGCGACGCACATCTTGGAGCACGTGCACCCGAACACGCTGGTCGTGAACGATCCGGTCCACGTCCGAAATGCGCCGGAAAAACTGTTCGTCACCCATTTCGCGCAGGTGATGCCGCCAACCTTGATTACGTCCGACATGGAGCAAATTCGGGAATTCCGCGCCGAACATAAGGACATCATCGTCAAGCCATTGTTCGGCAACGGCGGCGCCGGCGTGTTCCGGCTGCGTCCCGAGGACGAAAACCTGTCGGCATTGATGGAAATGTTCACCCAGATGTTCCGCGAACCGGTGATCGTGCAACGCTACCTTCCCGAGGTGCGCGAGGGCGATAAGCGCATCATCCTGATCGACGGCCGAGCGGCCGGTGCGATCAACCGCGTGCCCGCGGTCGGCGAAGTGCGCGCCAACATGCATGTTGGCGGCAAACCGCTGAAGACCGAAATCACCGCGGACGAAATGGATATTTGCGCGGCCATCGGCCCGGCCCTGCAGGAGCGCGGGCTGATCTTCGTCGGGATCGACGTCATCGGCGGCAAATACCTCACTGAAATCAACGTCACCTCGCCCACCGGCATCCAGGAGACCAACCGTTTCAACGGGGTCAAGCTGGAAGCCGAAATTTGGGATGCGATCGAGACGCGCTATCACGCCCGCCATACCGGTCGAGCCGGTTAGAGACGCCAACACCCGGATTCAGCGGCGCAAATCCACAAATTTGTCCCGATCAGGGGCAGTCAACGCTTGTCGGGCCGAAATAGGGGCCTATATAACCCTGCGGCCATAGCGGATGTTCCCGCAGGGGATCCACACCCGGGTTGCCATCTTGGGGCCCATAGGCGGATTCGCCGGATAACGGAGTAAAGAACATGAGCAAAGTAATCGGTATCGATCTCGGGACCACGAACTCGTGCGTCGCGATCATGGAAGGCGGCGACGTCAAGGTTCTGGAGAACGCTGAGGGCGCCCGGACCACCCCCTCGATGGTGGCATTCACCGAAAACGACGAACGCTTGGTCGGACAGGCCGCTAAACGGCAGGCCGTCACCAACCCGGAAGCCACCCTTTTCGCCATCAAACGCCTGATCGGACGCACTTTCGCGGACCCGGTCACCGCCAAAGATAAAGACATGGTCCCCTACAAGATCGTCAAAGGGGGCAACGGCGACGCCTGGGTCGAGGCGCGCGGCGAGAAATATTCGCCGAGCCAAGTCTCCGCGTTCATCCTGCAAAAGATGAAGGAAACCGCCGAGAACTATCTCGGCGAAAAGGTCGAGCAAGCGGTCATTACCGTGCCGGCCTATTTCAACGACGCCCAGCGCCAGGCCACCAAGGACGCCGGCAAGATCGCCGGCCTTGAAGTCCTGCGGATCATCAACGAGCCGACCGCGGCGGCACTGGCCTACGGGCTCGACAAGA
>CAYGKG010000104.1:3471-10348 GCA_964350495.1 uncultured Alphaproteobacteria bacterium | reverse complement strand
CCCTCGCCATGATGACCGACGAGACCCTAAAGGACGGCGAAGAGATCACTTGGCAGCGTCACGGTAACGAGAAATTCTGGGCGGTAGACCTTTCGGCGCACAAAGCAGCGCGCGCACTGATTGCGCATTACGCGAAGACGCCCGACCTTGGGCCGCTATTACGCATGCGGCCCCAGTCGGGAATCGCGGTCGTCCGCCTGAAGGACTAATCCTTCAGGCGAACGACACTTGGGCGATCGGCGGGAGATGTGCCGAGACGAGAGTCCAGGACTCGCCGCCGTCGTCGCTCGTCCACAGATTACCCGTGGTCGACCCCATTGCGAGCGTCGTACCTGTCCGATCCACGTCGAGCGCATGGCGATAGACGAGGTCGTAACTGGCCCCGGATGGCAGCCCCATGCTATGCGCGGTGAAGGTCTTGCCACCGTCGGTCGTCTTGGTAACGACGAACTTGCCGTCGACGGGCACGCGGAACTCGTCCTTCACGGCGGGCACAAACCAGGCCGTATTGACATCCGTCGGATGGGCCGCAACGGCGAAACCAAAGGGCGACGGTTTGACGTTCTTAAGCTCGTCGAAGGTCACACCGCCATCGCTCGAACGAAAGATCGACACGTGGTGCTGGCACCACACGACGTCTGGATTGGCAGCGCAGTGCGCGAGCCGGTGTGGATCTTGCGAAACGATATCGTAGACCAGATCTGGCGGCACGTAGTCGGCGCGCTGCCCCTTACCGACGTTGCGCCACGATGCCCCCGCATCGTCGCTCTTCCACACCCCGCCGCAGGAAATGCCCAAGGTCAACTTGGCCGGATCGCGAGGGTCGACGTGAATGGAATGAATTCCGGCGTCGTCGTAGCCACCGCCGAACCACTTCGCCCGCTCCGGCACGTTCCACAGGCTTTCGACAAGCGACCAGCTTGCGCCACGATCGGCACTGCGGAACAGCCCACCCGGAATGGTCCCGGCCCATAGCACGCCCGCCTCATCCGGACCGCCCGGCTCCAATGTCCAAATCAGCTGCACCGCCTTCGCGTTCTCGTTCCCTGGCTCGGACGGAAGCGCAGGCGCCGCCACCTCCGTCCAATTTCGCCCTTGGTCGTCCGAACGATGGAGTTTGACACCGAAATGGCCCAGGTTCAGCGCGGCATAGCGCGTGCCGTCGCGCCAATCCCCCAGCACGGCGGTGACGGGTTGGCCGACAAAGGCCGGCGGTCCCGCGAACCAGCCAGCGCCCTTGCGTTCGAAACGAAACAACCCCTTCCGCGTCGCGACATTGAATGATTCAGCCACGCTTATCCTCCTGAGAGAGCTTGAAAGACGAATATCTCGTCGGCGGCATCGACGGGATCCGACAAACCGATCCGATCGCGGACGACCGCGTCGTTGACATAGACGTTGACGTGTTTGCGCAAACGCCCGTGTTCGTCGACGACGTAGGCGCGCAGGCGTGGACTCGCCAAGAAAACGGTGTCGAGAACACCCTTCACGGTTGCCGCAGGCACCTCCATCGACGGGGCCGCAACAAACCGTTCGAGATTGGCGGTAAACGAAATCCGAGCCACGATATCCCCATCGGTCCGGCGTCGATGCTATGGGCGGTCCGCGGGTTCGGCAAGGACAGACGACGTCATGCGCGCGAAATGCTTGCACCGGCAGCAGCAAGCGCGTACCCCACCGCCATGCCCGTTGAACCCGCGACACTCCTTGCCTTCCTGGTCACCATTCTCGCCCTGGTGCTGTCCGTGGGTCCCGACACCCTGCTGATCATCCGCTACACGATGTCGTCGGGACCGCGCACCGGATTTTCCACGGTGATGGGCGTTCAGCTCGGGCTGTTCACCCATACGGCCCTGGCGGCGGTTGGAATCTCGTTGGTCATTGCGTCGAGCACGGTCGCCTTCAAAACCATCGCCGTTGCCGGTGCGGCCTACCTCGTTTGGCTTGGTATCCAAGGGTTTCGCTCGGGACTGATCAATGTGGAGGCGATGACTCGCGGCAAGGAAGTCGCGCCCTGGCGGGGCCTGCGTGATGCGATGCTGACCAACCTTTTGAACCCCAAGGTCATCGTCCTGTTCCTCGCCTTGATGCCGAATTTTGTCGATCCAACGCGCGGGCGGGTTTGGTTGCAGTTGGTAACGTTGAGCGTGGCGCTGTTCGTCGTCAATGTTGTGTGGCAATTGGGCGTTATGTTGCTCGCGGACGGCGCTCGAATTTGGCTCGGCCGACCGTCCGTGCAGCGCGCGGTTTCGTGGAGCACCAGCGCCGTTCTCTTCGTCTTTGCCGGCGGCTTGTTGATCGACCACGTTCTCTAGGACTTGGCGGGCGATCCGATTTTTCCGGTATTGGGTGTAGACTGGGCCTCGGAGGCCCAACCATGACCCAAGACCCCAAGAATCTCGTGCGGACCCGTCGCCTGCGGACCGACGATGCGACCCACCTCAAGCACCCGATGAATCCAAAATCCGAAATCTTTGTACACGGACTCAGTGAAAGGGCCGGAATGCAGCGCCAGCATATGATCATCGCGCGCATCCCCCCCAGCAAGGAAAACTTCCTGCCCCATAGCCACACATTCCAAGAAGAATGGGTTTTCGTCGTGGAGGACGACGGGATCGCTATCGTCAATGACGCCGAGGTCGCTATCGGCCCCGGCAATTACCTCGGATTTCCTACCGACGGGACCACCCACCATTTGAAGAACACCGGACAGACCGATCTGGTCGTGCTGCAGGGGGGCGAGCGAACCGCGCGCGAAATCGCCCGGTTCCCGACCGTGGGCAAGACCGCGCTGTTCGAGCCGCCCAAGGTGACACTCTTCGGCGACGACGGCGCGACCGAGGAACTCAACCTATCGCTTTGGCTGGCGACGGACTGAGCCGTGGTCCCGACCCGCCGCGAACGCGACACGTTAGGCGAAATCGACGTCCCGGCCGACCGCTATTGGGGCGCACAAACCCAGCGTAGTCTCGAAAACTTTCGAATCGGTCAAGAGCGCATGCCGGTCGCGGTGGTTCACGCTTTGGGTGAAATCAAGCGCGCGGCGGCAGCGGTCAACCTCTCGAACGGCGACCTCGATGCGGAACGCGCCGGCGCGATCGTGGCAGCGGCGACGGCGGTGGCCGAGGGCGCGTTGGACGACCACTTCCCGCTCGTGGTGTGGCAAACCGGATCGGGCACCCAGTCGAACATGAACGCCAACGAAGTGATTGCCAATCGCGCCAACGAGTCGCTTGGCCAGCCGCGCGGCAGCAACGCACCGGTTCACCCCAACAACCACGTCAACATGGCGCAGTCATCGAACGATACGTTCCCAACCGCCATGCATATCGCCGTCGCACGGGAAGTCACGGCACAGCTTCTCCCAGCGCTAGACGATCTGCATGCCACGCTGGTCGACAAGGCAGGCCAATGGGAAACGATCGTCAAACTCGGACGAACCCACTTGCAAGACGCGACACCCATGACGCTGGGGCAGGAATTCTCGGGCTACGGTGCGCAGGTGGCGGGCGCGCGGGCGGCGATCGCCGCGGCGCTAGGCCCGGTCTACGAGCTCGCGCAGGGCGGTACGGCAGTGGGAACCGGGCTCAACGCCCGCGCGGGCTTCGGCGCCGCAGTAGCGGCACAGATCGCCAAGCGGACCGGCCTGCCGTTCGTCGCCGCCCCGAATGCATTTGCCGCACTGGCTGCGCACGACGCGATGGTTGGCGTCAGTGGCGCGCTCAATCTCGCGGCGACAGCCCTGATGAAGATCGCCAACGACATTCGTTTGCTCGCCTCCGGGCCCCGGTCGGGACTGGGCGAACTGATCTTGCCCACAAACGAACCCGGTTCCTCGATCATGCCGGGCAAGGTCAACCCGACCCAAGCCGAGGCAATAACCCAGGTCTGCGCCCAGGTGATGGGCAACGCGGTCACGGTCACGGTCGCCAACGCCGGCGGACATTTGGAACTGAACACCTACAAACCGGTGATCGTCTACAATGTCCTACAGTCGGTGGGGCTCTTGGCGGATGCGGCGGCGAGTTTCGACACGCATTGTGTGCGAGGGATCAAACCCAACATCGACCGCCTCAATTCGTTGATGCGCCAATCCCTGATGCTGGTGACCGCGCTCGCCCCCCGTATTGGATACGACCGCGCGGCAGCTATTGCCAAACGCGCTCACGCTGAGAACCTGTCGCTGCGAGACGCCGCGCTCGTATCCGGCGAGGTCAGCGCAACCGATTACGACACCTGGGTCGACGCCGAGGCAATGACCCGGCCGCGCGCCTAACTGTGGTAGTGGCGAAACGCTCGGTCATCGTCGCAGGACACCGCACCAGCGTGTCTCTGGAAGCCGAGTTCTGGGATGAACTGTCCGGCCTTGCGAAGGCGCGGCGTATTTCATTGAACGCATTAGTCGCAGAGGTCGACGCAACGCGGGAAGGCAACCTGTCAAGCGCATTGCGCCTCTTTGTCCTGCGGACAGTCAAGGCGCGCGCGATCAGCGATCCCCAAGCCGACGAATGATCCCACGCAGAAGTTCGTTTCCGGTTGCAGGATTCTGCCCCTCGGCTCCCTCGCCCTCGCTCCCTGACGACGCTGGCGTGCGGTTGTCCTGAGTCGGTATTGTGCCTGCGGGCGCCGGTGCCTGGGTCGCGGTATCGTCTTTCAACAATTTGCGGATCAACGTCGTGCCAACGCGTTGCGCCAGATATTGCTCCAGCGCTTGCGTGCGTAAATTGCGCTGGGGTGCGTCAAGCGGACCGGCTAAATCGAGGCCGATATCGGGCGATTGGGGGTGGTCGGTCAGTCGCGCTTTGGTGCGCATATCGAGGCGCCAACGGGCAAGATCGACGACCGCCGAGCCAGACCCTGCCGCGGCGTCGAAGGCGGCGGCCAAGTCTTCGCTGCGGGCAACACCGTCTCGAACAACAAACGTGCCTCGAATCGACTCGTAAGCGGTTTCGCCGCCTTGCATCGTCCGCAAGATCAAGTCCGCAACGTCCAACGCTTCGTCGAGGCGCCCCAACCGACCGCTGAGCGCGGGTAAATCGATCCCTCGCACAACGCCTTCGCGCGCCGAGAAGGATATCCGTCCGGCCAAATTGTTGACCCAGTCGAACTGGCTCTGGCCCGTCGTCGTCAAGGTCCCGGACATGTCGAACCGCCCTGTGACACGGTTCAGGTCCGCCCCGACTTCAAGCGCCTGTTCGATGTTGGCGCCGTCGAGCGCGAGCGACATATCGATCTTCGCCGGACGCTCGGCCTTGATCGTTACATTGATTGCCGCCTTGCCCTCGAAAAGCCCGCCGCTGAGCGGGTCGACGCTCAGGGTTCCGTTTTCCAAGGTTGCGAGCAGCACCGGCTCGGAGAATGCGTAGTCGCCATAGGTTAGGCCGCGCGGCCGCAACTCGAGGCGCCCATCGAACGAGCGGAGACCGGATAGATCGACGGGCTCCTGCGACCAGCGCGCGCCACCTTGGGCGCTGGTCGACTGGGCGGCACGCCCACTTGCCGCTCCGACCGGTTGGGTGGGTCGGGGCAGGAAGAGATCGACCAAAATTTCGCTCGTGTTCAAGCGGGCATCGACCCGGGGACGCGATCCGGCCAGATCCACCTCGCCATCGCCGACAAAATTGACCGGTCCTATGCCTCCCTCGACCCGGGATACCGCGAAGCGCGACGGCCCGCCGGCGATGTCAGCAAGCAACCTGATCCCGCCTAGATTGGTCGCAGCGGGTCTGTAGTCGGCGCCAAGCGAGCCCAGCATGCGTTCCGCACTCGGATGATTGACTTGGAGGCTTAGGTTGAACGCCGCGTCGCCGAGCGGGTTATTGAGAGTCCCCCCGGCTACCAGTTTTAGTTCGGCAACACTAAGGTCGGCATCGAGATTGACCATGTCGCGGCTGCCGCGCACGACCGCGACTACAGAAAGCGGACCATCCATGCTTCGTTCGACCGGAGACACCGTCACGCCACCGAGTTGAGCGGCCTGTACAAAACTTGGCCCGTTTAGCTGTATCCGGAGATCGACACGTGGCGCAGCAGCGAACAATTCAACCCGCCCCTTCACCGCAGTCGTCATTGTGCCAATGCCGGCGTTGATATCGACGGCGAGATCTTCGGCGGTTCCGATTAGGCTGCCCGCCAGGTCGATCTGTCCCAGGGCACGGGTGTCGACGGGCAGCTCGATACCGAAGAAACGCGCCGGCGCGGCAGCATCGCGCGCTTTTACGGTGACC
Source organism: uncultured Alphaproteobacteria bacterium (assembly GCA_964350495.1). Classification (GTDB taxonomy): domain Bacteria; phylum Pseudomonadota; class Alphaproteobacteria; order SHVP01; family SHVP01; genus CALJDF01. The sequence continues at coordinate 4,121 of CAYGKG010000104.1, read as the reverse complement.
TTAGTGTCGAACGCCGGGATCGACGCGAACGCACCCGCGCTGCCCGATAGCGCGATGGCCGCACCACCGGCATCGTCGACCGTGGCATTTCGCACCGTGAGGTCACCCGCGAGCAGGCCTACATCCATCCTGACCCCGCTATAGCGGCGACCGCCAACGGTGAACGCGTCGATCGCGACTTTGGCGTTGGTGTCGAAGGTATCGAGGATCGCCAGCGCCCCCATCCCCGGCGCCGCGACCGCGCTGCCCGATTGGGTGGACGGGGCATTACCGTCACCCTCGCCCAGGTAAGCGTCAAGATTAAGTCGGTCGATTTCGAGATCGACGCTAAAGGACGGCCGAGCGCGGAAGGCATAGGCAACGCCGCCGGTGATCCGCGACGAATCCAGTCGGAGATCGATACCGAAAGCCTGTCCGAGGTCCCTTGTGGCCCGCAGTCGACTCTGGAGACTGACCTGGCGCAACCGGGACTCCGCGATTCCATCGAGCGAGAGACCAAGCCAGTCGGCGGCGGCGCGAAAGTCGGACGATGCTAATTCGACCGCCCCATCGAAACGGGGCTGCCCATCAACCGTCATCACTCGCCCCGACAGGCTAACGTCCGACCCACCCGGCAACATGGCATTGAGAGCCGTCAAATCGACCGCGCC
>CAYGKG010000104.1:0-3371 GCA_964350495.1 uncultured Alphaproteobacteria bacterium | reverse complement strand
GCGTCAACCTCAAGGGGCGCTGACAAGACCGCCGAGACAGCGCCGGTCGCCCGGGTTTCGCCAACAACCAGATTAAGGTCGTTGAGAGTGACCGCCTCCGGACTCGCGGAAACCGCAGCACCGATCGCAAAGGCCTGGGCGCCCGGAACGACCAACGAAACGTCGCGGCCGGCAAGGCGCGCGAGAACGCTCAATGCTTCACGCAGGTCGCTTCCTTCAAACCCGAGCTTGGCGTCTAGCGTTGGCGATCGGTCCAACCCTGTGAGCGTTCCTTGGAGCGTGGCGACCGCACCGCCACGTTCGAGTTCCAGCTTGCCGCGCACCGAGGTTCCTGCGGCGGCGACCAACGAGCCGACGGCGACATCAAAACCAACCGCCTGCTCGCGAATCGAAAACCGGCCTTCTGCCGCGAACGGCCCATCGACCAAGTCCGAGGCCGTCAGTGTCGCGGTGATGGAGTCGATTCGCTCGCGATGCCCGCTTTTGCTCGCATAGTTCACAACGCCGTTCGCGATCACGACCCGCTCGACACTGATCGCCGCCGCGCGACCGGAGGCGATGGTTGGGGCCGCTTCGGAGGGCGCCGCGCTTAGCGCCCAATTGGGCGTCCCGTCGTCGGCCACGGCGAGAAAGACTTCGGGCTCGACGAGGCGAACACTGGTTACCTGGATCTCGTTGCGCAGGAGGGGCCAAAGCGCCACCTGCACTTCGAGGGAACGTAGGGTTAGAAAATCCTGTGTGCCGCCTGCCGCCGAAAGCCTTACGTCCGACGCGGAAAGCCGCGGCGTCGGCAAGATCGCCAAGCTCAGATCCCCATTCATCGCCAGGGATCGGCCCGTAGCGCGCTCAATCGGTCCGGCGATTTCGCTCTTGTATTTGTTCCAATCGATGAAACTGGGGGCGATCAGGGCGGCAGCCACGATGAGGACTGCGACCCCAAGGCCAATCAACAAGACGCGCTTCACCAATCAAACTCCAAGCTCGGGGCCAATGCGACGAATATAGGGGGTTTGAGCATGAAACTAGAAATGCTTGAGGCTCGTTGGGACTCCGGGAGATGTGGTAGCTAGAATGACCTAGTTCTAGTGTCGGATTGAGGGTGGAGAGTTTAATGAAGGCGTCAGATTTGTTCGTTCGTTGCCTCGAAGAAGAGGGCGTAACCCACATTTTCGGGGTTCCTGGCGAAGAAAACGCCGACGTCATGATCTCGCTACTCGACAGCAAGATCGAGTTCGTGCTGTGCCGTCACGAGCAGGCCGCTGCATTTATGGCCGACACCTACGGAAGACTGACCGGCAAAGCGGGAGTTTGCCTCGGCACCTTGGGTCCTGGTGCCACCAACCTCGTGACCGGCGTGGCCGATGCCAATATGGATCGAGCCCCTCTCATTGCGATCATCGGCCAAGCTTCGACGCGCCGGCTCCACAAAGAGAGCCACCAGAACATGGATTCGATCGCGATGTTCGCCCCGATCACCAAGTGGGCCCAGTCGATTACCGAGCCCGACAACATTCCCGAAGTCGTGCGCAAAGCGTTCAAGATCGCGGAGTCCGAGAAGCCCGGCGCCTGCGTCATCGAACTACCGGAGAATGTTGCCGAGGAAGATACCGACGGTGCTCCAATGGCGCGCCACAAGACGCGCCGGGCCGCAGCCGATCACAAAGCGGTTCTGCAAGCCGTCGAACTTATCGTCGCCGCCAAGAACCCGTTGATCCTGGCGGGCAACGGCGCCGTACGTAAACGCGCCTCCAAGCAACTCCAACGACTCGCGCACAAGACGGGGATCGGCGTCGTCAATACCTTCATGGGCAAAGGCGCGGTGCCCCGCACCGATCCGCACTGCCTGTTTACCCTCGGCCTGCAAGGGCGCGACCATATCAATGCGGCGATCGATCAGGCCGACGTGATCATCGCGGTCGGATACGATTTGGTCGAATACTCGCCCGAGCATTGGAACAAGACCGGTGGCAAGACGATTATACACATCGATTTCTTCCCGGCCGAAGTCGATCTGTCCTATCCGGTAGCGGTCGACATCGTCTCGGACGTTGCCGATGCGCTGTGGCAAATCAACGAGACGATCAATCAGCGTTTCGAGGGCAAGTTGCCGTTGTTCGATATCAGCAACCGCACCAAACTGCGGCAGACCATCCTCGACGATTTCGCGATGGAGAAGAACGACACGTCCTTCCCGATGAAGCCGCAGAAAATTCTGTGGGACGTCCGAGAGGTAATGGGCCCCGACGACATTCTTTTGTCTGATGTCGGCGCGCACAAGATGTGGATCTCGCGCTACTACCAGTGTGACGAAGCCAATACCTGTTTGATTTCGAACGGCTTTTGCACGATGGGCTTCGCCTTCCCCGGATCGATCGGCGCCAAGATGGCGTTCCCTGACCGCCGCGTACTGTCAATCAGCGGTGACGCCGGGTTCATGATGAACGCCCAGGATATCGAAACCGCCGCGCGGCTCGGCATCAACGTCGTCGCCATCGTTTGGCTCGACGGCGAATACGGCCTGATCAAGTGGAAGCAGCAAAACTCGTTTGACGGCAAACACTCGAATTTGGCGTTCAACAACCCGGATTTCGAGCTCTTCGCGAAAGCCTTTGGGGTATGGGGCAAGACGCTGAAGTCGGTCGACGAACTGAAGCCCGCGCTTGAGGAAGCCTTCAACCAGAAGGGTCCTGCGCTGATCGCCATACCCGTGGACTATGCCGAAAACCGCAAAATGACGAAGCGTTTGGGCGAACTCGCTTTCACCATTTAGCAGTCAGTTTAACAGTCTGTATTGGGGGCGGCGCGACGCCGCTGCACTATCGATGCGCGTAACAGTGCTTGGTGCCGGAATCGTTGGCGCCGCGACGGCGTACTATCTCACCGGGGACGGCCACGACGTCACGATCGTCGACAAAGAAGGCACGCCCGCGTCGGGGTGCAGCTATGCAAACGCAGGGTTGGTGAACGGCTATACCGCTGTACCGTGGTCGGCACCGGGAATCCCCACAACGGTATTGAGGGAGTTCTGGCGCGACGCTGCGCCCTACCGTGTCCGATTGCGTGCCGACCTCGCAATGGCGGTGTGGATCGCGCGATTCTTCGGGAACTGCACCACGGCGCGAACCGCTGCCATCAAGGAAAGGCTGCGACGGCTTTCCAGCTACAGCTTTGATATGCTGAAGACGGTCCGCGATGCCGAGCACATCGGCTACGACTCCCAGACCAACGGCCTCCTCTATCTCTACCGCGACGACGCTGCGCTCCAAACCGCCTTTCGGACAGCGACTGGCGGAGACGATGCGCGCGCCTACCCAACCCGGCTAACGCTTGGCGAGACCTTGGAGCGCGAACCGGTGCTGCGAGGAACGCAT
>CAYGKG010000103.1:0-10355 GCA_964350495.1 uncultured Alphaproteobacteria bacterium | reverse complement strand
CCAACCAGCTGTCGAGCCATTGGGAAAAGGTGATCGTCGTCAACGTGGTCCGGATACCAACAGCCGACAGCTGCTGGGCCGCGAACTGATAGATATCGCCGTCCGCCGGGAATGCGCCCGGGATCACCTGGGCTTCGGTATCGAACCCGTTCGGATAGCCCGCTTCGGCCAAGAGCTGCTTGGCCCGCTCGGGGTCGTACGGATAGGGCTTGATGTCGGGGTTATAGCCGAAGGTATTGCGCGTCGCGCACTGGCTCGCTGGCACAGTAGTGCCGCCCAACAAGTCGTTTGCCATCGCGGCCCGGTCAATCGCCAGATTCGCCGCTTGGCGTACCCGCACGTCGTTGAATGGACTATTTTTGCGGACCGACATGAAGCGCCAGCCCATCGCCGACGGGCGTGGTGCCACGTCAACCCGGTGCCCCTCTGCTTCGAGTCGCGCTTTGTCGTCGAAGGGTACGCCCTGCGCGATGTCCAACTGGTCGGACAGAATGCCAGATACACGCGCAGCGGCTTCGTTCAATGCGACGATCGTCAGTTTGGCGTACTTGGGCGGCCGGATACCGGCGTCCGCGAATGCCTCGAGCTGGACCGAGCCATCCACGCCACCGTCGAATACCGGATTCATGTAGGGACCGGTGCCAATCGGGTTGCGGCTAAAGGATTCGCGGCCCTGGTCGCGCCACGCCTTCGGCTCAGGGATCCAGAAACTCGCGGCGAACCGCGGGAACTCAGGATTCGGAGTCGAAGTCTTGAGTTCGACCGTATAGCGGTCGACCGAGCGGGCCGACACGACCTTGGCCTGGTTATTGTTGGTGCGTTCGGCGACCAGCCCGAGTGCCTTTGCTTCAGGCGTAAGCAGCCACTCGAACAGCGTTACGACGGCATCGGCGGTAACCTCTTCGCCGTTGTGAAACTTGACACCCTGTTTGAGCGTCACCTGCCAGGTGGTCTCGTCGAGGTTGCGCCACGACGACGCAAGCATCCCGGTCAGATCGCCGCTTGGCGCAATTTCGGTCATCGAGTCGTAGATCGGATAGAGCGTGTAGACGGCAGGGCTGGCACCGCCAAATTCCGGCAAGCCGAAACCAGGCGAAATCGACTGCGTCGCAAACCGAATCGTCTTGTCTTGTAGCTGGGCGCTGGCCGTTCCGGCCGACACGCCTAGGGCCGCAATAGCGGCGGCGCCCAACAGGGCGCGCAGGTAGTTCCGTCGCATGATGAGTCTCCCGTTTTCCTCCCGGGCATGCGAGGTTCCGCTGCCCAGAGGGGATTGTAGGCCGAGTCAGCGGCGCCGCAAAGTGGGCCCACCTTTGGCCCGACCGCAGCGGAAAAGCACGGGGATCGCCGCAACTCCCTATAATCTCCCGGTGTGACGGGTCATTCCAAGGAAATCCCATGAAACCGCAAATCATCGGCGACATCTCGGTCTCCAAACTGATCGAAGACATCCACCCCTTCGACACAACCGCCGGCCTACCCGACGCCGAGGCGGCGGTTCTCGTTGCCAACCGCGAATGGCTAGCGCCGCACCTCTACGATTTCGCCGCCGATACCCTGCTGTTGTCGTTTCATACGTTTATCGTTCGCAGCCCCCGACACACGATCTTGGTCGACACCTGCATCGGCAACGACAAGGAACGCCCGTGGTCGGATATTTGGCACCGCCGGCGCGGTCCCTATCTCGATCAAATGGTCGCAATGGGTATTGCCCCGGAGGAGGTCGACTACGTCATGTGCACGCACCTCCACGCCGATCATGTCGGTTGGAATACGCGCCTGCTGGACGGTCGCTGGGTGCCGACATTCCCGAACGCCAAGTACGTTTTTTCCAAACTGGACTATGACCACTACGCGGGAAGCGACCCTGACGACCATAGTCACAACGCGTTCCGCGATTCGGTCCTACCGGTCGTCGAGGCCGGCCAAGCGGTGATGATCGGCGAGGACTTTGCCATCGACGACACCGTTACGATCTTGCCGACGCCCGGTCATACCCCCGGTCACTACTGCGTTCGCCTGAGATCGAACGGACACGAGGCGATCCTGACCGGCGACCTGATGCATTTTGGCATCCAGGTCGCGCGGCCCGACTGGAGTGCCGTTTTCTGCGTCGACCGCGTCGCTTCGGCCCAGACCCGCGTGCGATTTGTCGACACCTACGCGGAGTCCGGCGTCCTAATCATGCCGGCACATTTTCCCGGCCCGACCTGCGGCCACATCGTCGGCGACAGCGGCGGCACCCGTTTTCGATTGGCCGAGTAGCAACGCACGATGGAACTTTTCACATCGGTGATCGTGCCCATGGCGGTTTTCACTTTCGTAGGCACGATGACGCCCGGACCGAACAACATCATGCTGGCGGCATCGGGCGCGAATTTCGGATTCCGCCGAACCACACAACACATGATCGGCGTCGACCTCGGCGCCACCTTTCTATTGTTCACCGTTGCGCTGGGGATGGGCGCGGTATTCGCAGCAGTGCCGTCCTTGCAACTGGCGATCAAGATCACGGGCGCGGCCTTTCTGATGTACCTCGCCTGGCGGATCGCCACAGCGGCCCCCGCGTCGCCGGATCGCGCGCCCGGCAAACCACTGAGGTTCATCGAAGCGTTCGGATTTCAGTTCGCCAACCCAAAGGCGTGGACGATCACGGCCGGCGCGGCATCGGCCTTTATGCCACCCGACGGCGGGGCGACGCGGGGCGCGATCGTTCTCGCCGTCACGTTTGCGATCGTCGGAATCCCAGGGATCGTCCTTTGGACTGCGTTCGGGGTCGGCATCGGGCGCCTGCTCACGTCGGGGCGTGCCCATCGCCTCTTCAACGGCGCGATGGCGCTTCTGTTGGTTGCTGCGGTCGGCTTGCTGTTCGTGACATAGCTTTCGGCGGACCGGTTATACGCCCGTGCCCGGGCAAAACGGGATGGGCGCACCGGGTACCGACGTCGTGCGGACGACAAAATCGGTTGCCGCCACACCTGAGGCGCGCCAGCCTGAACCCTGGCATCCCCGCGCGGAGCCGCGAATGACCCCACGGACACCGTCGGGCGCGAGATAGTGGAGTTCGATATCGAGGCCGACAACTCGCAGGAGGCTGGGTTCGTCGAGTTCGACGATTCGTTGTTCGACCGGCCCAACCGGCACCAGCCACGGCCGAAAGGCCGTGGCCTCGAAGTCGGCGAGCGCGACAACGACAAAGCGAAGGTCGACCGATTCGCCGGAAAGCACGTCGAAGGTATTGCCGCCCGGACCGGTCAGACGCACGGCTCGGTCGTGGGTATTGACGACGCGTAGCGTGAGTTCAGGCGATTCCGCCAGCGCCGCGCGGTGCCGCGCCGTTTCCACCGGTGTCACGGCACAGGCGGCGAGTAACGACGCCAGTCCCAGAACTATCAACGTGGGAATCCTAAATCGAGTTCTCATTCGGCCGTGCATCTCGGTCAATTCATCCGCAGAATCGGTTTGATCGCGATGCCGGATTCGGCGTCGGCGACCGCCTTGTTGATGTCTGCGAAATCGTACCACGATACCAACCGGTCGAGGGGAAAGTGTCCCGACACAATCAACTCGACAAGGCGCGGGATGAAGACATGCGGCACGCTTGATCCTTGAACGATCCCGCGCAAGGTCTTGCCGTGAATCAGCATGTCGAAGGGAACGATCGGCGTGGTGCCACGCCCGACCGGCGATGCCACGAACCCGCAAACGCCGCGTGAAGTCAGGCTTGCAATCGCCGCGGCAAACGACGATTCGGCAGCCGCGGTCTCCAAGGCATAGTTCACGCCGCCACCCGTCACCTCGCGTACCAGCTCGGCAACATCTCCGTTGCGCGCATCGATCACGTGGTGGGCGCCAAGTTCCCGGGCAAGGTCGAGGCGCGACGGCACGATATCGACTGCAACGATCCGGCTGGCGCCCGCCACCGCCGCGGCCATGACAGCGCTGAGCCCGACTGCGCCCGCACCGAACACCGCAACCTTGGCGCCATGGTCCACGCTGAGGGAATTGAGGATCGCTCCGGCGCCGGTTTGGATGCCGCAGCCCAATGGACCCAGCAGCGCGAGCGGCGCATCGGCTGCGACTCGAACCGCATTTCGTTCCGTCGCAACAGCGTAGGTTGCGAAGGAAGATTGCTGGAAGAACGCGCCGTGCACCGGTTCACCATTCTGGCTGAGAGCGGTCGTACCATCGAGCCGTGCGCCCTTGAACTGAAGCGCGTGGTGATCGTCGCAGTGCGCCGGCGCGCCCGACTCGCAAGCAACGCACTTTCCGCAAAATCCGAACGTCAGCACCACGGGGTCGCCGACGGCGAGGCGAGATACGTGCGACCCAATTCGCTCGACGATCCCCGCCCCTTCATGACCAAGAACGATCGGCTTTGGCACGGCGTCGCGGAACTTGACGTCGGTGTGGCAAATGCCGCTGGCGACAATACGCACGATAACCTCGTCCGATCGAGGTTCGCCGATTTCGACCGGTTCCAGCACGAAGGGTTCCGTCCCTGAGCGAAGTATTGCCGCCGTCGCCTGCACGCGCCTGCCTCCCAATCCGAAGGCGGGATTGTCGCAGCAATCGGCGGCAGCTACCAGCGCGACCCAGGCAAACAAAAGCCCCGCGGAACACGCGGGGCTTTTTCTGGAGATGAAAGGCTAGTTGGTCTTCATGTCCTTTTTCATCTTGTCGCCCTTTTTCATGGCGTCGTCTTTCATCTTGTCGCCCTTGTGCATTCCGTCTTTGGCCATTTCGTCTTTCTTCATGGCCGCGTCTTTGGCCATTTTGTCGTCCTTCTTCATCTCGGCGGCGACCTGGAAGGCGCCGTCCTTTTTCATGCCGTCGGCGGCGGCGAGCGACGCGGTGCCGGCCAGCGAGCCCGCTACAAAGGCCGCGGCGAGCGCGGCGGAAACGATCTTGTTCATGGGGAGTCTCCCGGATCCAATATGGAGGAGCGATATTGCTCTTCTTCCAATATGGCTTGCCCGGATCACGCAAGCCTCACGCGTCTATCACAAAAGAATCCCGAGGCGTGACATCTGGGCGAGGGCCTAAGCGGCGGCCAGCGGCAGATCGAAGGTGAAGCGCGTGCCCTCGCCGAGGCGGCTCTTGACGTCGATCGCCACGCCGTGGAGCTGCAGAATTCGGCGGGTTATGGCGAGGCCGAGACCGGTCCCTTCGACGTCGTCGGGCCGGTGACTTTCGACCCGATAGAAGCGCTCGAAAATCTTCGGTAGATCGGCTTCGGGAATGCCAACCCCGGTATCGGCGACCTCCGCACTCAGCGCTTGCCCGCGCGGCGTGAGGGCAATGCGGACCGTGCCGCCGGCCGGCGTGTACTTGATCGCGTTTTCGATGAGATTTTCGAGGACACGTTCGATCAGCCCGATATCGCCCGAAACGTAAGGCGCGTCGCGCGGGATGTCGGTCTCGATCGTCAACGATTTTTGTTCGGCTTGGAGCGCGAATTTCTGGGTCACGTCCTGCGCGAGTTCCGACATCGAGAAGGGCTCAAAGGCCGGCAACGTGTCGGTGTTGTCCAGCGTCGCAAGTTCGAATAGCTCCTTGATCAATCGCCCGAGGCGGGTGCCGTGGTTCAATGCAAGCCGCAGATAGCGCTCGGTTTCATCGCGGCCGAGTGCGTCTTGCTTCATGAGCAGGGTTTCCAGGTAGCCCTGTAACGACGCGAGCGGCGTGCGCAAATCGTGAGACACATTGGCGATCAGTTCTCGGCGGCTGCGGTCGCTGTCGTGGAGTTTTTGAATCTGATCGGTGATGCGCTGGGACATTTCCTCGAACGTAAGACCGAGCTGGTCAATCTCGTCCGCCGCCGCACCACGACGCCAAACGCGGGACGGCAGGGGTTCGGCAAACGAGGTCCGTCGGAAACGGTCTACTTCGCTGGTGAGCTGGCGCAGTCGGGCCGTGATCGCGCGAAACGAAAGGACCCCCGCCGCAGCCGCCAAAACCAGCCCCACCGCGGCAATCGCGGTGATGATGCGCAGGATCAGGCTGCCCTCGAACATCGTTTCCACCGAGTCGTAGAGCTGGCCGCCCAAGACGACGTAGAGATAGCCGGCCATCGCGTCGCCCTCACCGCTGATCGGCGCCACCGAAAAGACCTTGGTACCGGACGGGTCGCGCGGATCGGTGCCGCGGATCGGCAGGCTGCGGCTGCCGTCGAGAAAGGCTCGGATCGGCGCCATGTCGATTCGGTCGCGTTTGACCGCGCCCTCGGGCGCCGAGAAGGCCACGAGGCGGCCCTGGGTATCGGTGAGGTAGAGCTCGATCGCGGGATTCACTACCATCAGGTTTTCAAACACCGCCTTGAAGGCATCCAAATCGACATCGCCGCCCGGCAGTAAGGTGTTGTGATCGACCAAGCTTTGGGCGAGCGCGAAGTGCAGCTTTTGATTCACTTCCTCGAAGTGCAATCGCGTGAAACTGATCGTGAGCACGACGTAGGTTGCGGCGAGCAGAGCAATCACTACCAGGAGCGCTGCGATGAGCTTGGCATTGAGGGTGCGCAACATTGGCGCCTAGCCCTGCGCCGCGGTTGAAGTCTGCGGTGCGAGTTCAGTGCGGTCGCTGAATTTATAACCAACGCCCCAAACCGTGAGGATATGGTCGGGCTTGTGGGGGTCTGCTTCGACCTTGCCGCGCAACCGGTTAATGTGGCTGTTGACGGTGTGTTCGTAGCCGTCGTGACCGTAGCCCCAGACGAGGTCAAGAAGCTGCGCGCGCGTGTAAACGCGGCCAGGATTCTTGGCGAATTGGACAAGCAGGTCGAACTCGCGGGCCGTGAGGTCGATGTCGCGCCCGCCAACGGTGACCTTGCGGGTCGCCCGTTCGATGACGATGTCGCCGGCGGCGATGGTCTCGTTTGCTTCGTCAGCCTTGGACCACGATTCGCGCCGGCGCAGGATCGCCTTGACGCGCGCGAGCAGCTCGCGAATCGAAAACGGCTTGGTGAGATAGTCGTCGGCGCCCGTTTCAAGGCCCAACACCCGATCGACCTCTGCCGACTTCGCGGTAACCATCAGGATCGGCGTGAAGTTCGACTCGGCGCGCAGACGGCGGCACAGTTCGAGGCCCTCCATCCCCGGCAGCATCAGGTCGAGGATAATCAGGTCGTACCCACCGGCGCGCGCCTTGTGCAGGCCGGCGACACCATCGCCAACCACGGTCACATCGCAGCCCTCGTCCTTGAGGTGCAGCGCGATCAGGTCGGCAATATCCTGACTGTCTTCAATTACAAGGACGCGACGGGTCATCTCATAGGTATCCTAGGAATACGCCAGACTTGCACATAGCAAGCCGATTTCACAAAAGAGTCACGGTCGCTCATTTCCTTGCGGTACAAGCGACCGCCGCCGCGCGACCCGGCGATCTTGCTATTCTACCATCGTCGCGCTTGGGCGCCGCTACACGACCGGTGACCGCCATTTTGGGCGCGTCACACGACACCGAAGAGGAGAGGGCATGAGCCAGACGGATACGGATTTCGACGATTGGGTGGGACGCAGCGACCAACGGACCGACGTGGTGACGGTCGCCCCTCTGTGGGGGTTCCACGACGCGCTGGACTATACCCATGAGCCGAAACCCGGCGAGCCGATCCCGCCGGGGGCACATTGGTGCTATTTCCACCCGCATGTCCCGATGAAGGAGGTCGGCCCCGATGGCCATCCCAAGCGCGGCGGGTTTATGCCCGACCCCGCGGGCTTGCCGCGGCGGATGTTCGCCGGCGCGCACATGGATTTTGTCGGCGCAATCCGCGTCGGCGATACCGTCACCCGGACCCAGGAAATCGTTTCGGTTGTGCCAAAGAGCGGCAAGACCGGGCGCCTCTTGTTCGTGAGCGTGCGCGAAACCTACACCGGGCCACGGGGCGTCGAGATGGTGCAAAAGAACGATATCGTCTACCGCGAGCCTGCCGAGGGCGGAACGAATACGCCGCCGCCGCCCAAGATAGCGCCAACTGCTGCGCAATGGAGCCGAACGGTGGCGCCCGATCCGGTGATGCTGTTCAAGTATTCGGCCGTGACGTTGAACGGTCACCGCATCCATTACGACCGGCCCTATGCGATGGAAGTAGAAGGCTATCCGGGCCTTGTCGTGCATGGACCCTTGATCGGCACGCTGTTGATGGACCTGTGCCGAAGGGAACGGCCTAAGGACAAGCTGGCGTCGTTTTCCTTCCGCGCGGTTGCGCCGATTTTCGACACCGCGCCGTTTACCGTGAATGCCGCAGCAAAGAACGGCAGCGCCGACGAATGGACGTTGTGGGCGGCGAACGACCAGGGGCACCTGTGCATGCAGGGCGAAGCGACTTTCGGATGAGGTTGGGCCGATGACAGCAAAAGCAGATATCCGCGTCGGGATTGTCGGCGCCACGGGCCTCGTCGGGCAGGTCATGCGCACCCTCTTGGCCGAACGCAATTTTCCGCTGAGCGCGCTACGGCTTTTCGCGTCGGCGCGGTCGACCGGGCGGCAGATCCGGTGGCGGGACAGCGACATCGTTGTCGAAGATGCGGCAACCGCCGACTACGCCGGGCTCGATATCGTCTTTTTCTCTGCCGGCGGATCGACCTCGTTGGCGCTAGCGCCGGTCGTCGCGGCGGCGGGCGCCACGGTGATCGACAACTCCTCGGCCTGGCGGATGGACCCCGACGTCCCATTGGTGGTGGCCGAGGTCAACCCGGATGCGTTGCGGCGCATCCCGAAGAGGATCGTCGCCAACCCGAACTGCACCACAATGGTCGCGATGCCGGTTTTGAAACCGCTGCACCGAGCGGCCGGCCTCAAGCGGCTGGTCGCCAGTACTTACCAAGCAGTGTCCGGCGGTGGCCTGGCCGGCGTCGATGAACTCAACGCACAAATACGCAGCGCCGCAGCCACCGATGCCGAGGTCTTCGTGCATGGCGGCCGGGATTTCGACTTGCCGCCGCCGCAGAAGTGGGCGGTGCCGATCGCCTTCAACGTGGTGCCGCTCAATTATCGCTTGGTCGAGGACGGCTACACCGAAGAAGAAATCAAGTTTCGCGACGAAAGCCGGAAGATCCTCGAGATCCCGGACCTACCGGTATCGGCGACATGCGTCCGCGTCCCGGTCTACACCGGGCACTCGGTTTCCATCAATGCGGAGTTCGACCGGGCTCTGTCGGCCGAAGCCGCTTTGACGTTGCTTTCCGACGCGCCCGGCGTCGTCGTCACCGATGTTCCCAATCCTCTGGCCGCGACCGGTCGAGACCCGGTCTTCGTCGGCCGGGTACGCGCCGATCCCACGGTGGCGCATGGCCTGACCCTTTTTGTGTCGGGCGACAATATTCGCAAAGGCGCGGCGCTGAACGCCATCCAGATCGCCGAGGTTCTGGCGTCAACCGCCGCCACCGCGTAGGCCGTCTCCGCGAACACTCTGCATCGCCCAGGTCCGGCGATTGTGCTTAGATGCGCGCCGGCGGAGGAGGCCGACCGAACGACATGAACGATCCAGCATGGCGGCCCGCGGGCGACCCCCCTGCCAAGGTCCAATTCCAGCACAAATTCTTCGCGTCGATGGAGAACCCGTATTTCCGCATTTCGCCGGAGACGGAAAAGCCCGGGATGTACTTCCGGCTGGGCGACAATGCCGTCGTCCTGAACCTTCCCGGCATCAAGCGCGAGTTCAAATTGGCCGACCACCCCGACGGGGTGATGCTGGATTGGGTGGCGGCAAGCCTACGCTTCGTCAAAGCGGTCATGGTGGGCGATGCGATCCCGGCGGAGTTGCGTACCGGCGAAGCATCCTGGCAGGTCGAGCCGCGCCACGTGCAGATCGCGTATTCGAAACTGGCCGGGCAGCTGATGGGCTGGATCACCGGGGCCGGGTTCGACGTCACCGACGCCAAGATGCTGGAGGACATGGCGAACGACCCGGCGTTCAAGGAAGAGGTCACCGACGCCTTCGATCAGGCCGCTCAGGAGTTGGGCCTTGCCGGCACCGAAGGCCGCGAACAGGTCGTGCGACACATCGAACGGCTTGCGACGGAATGGGCCTATGTCGAAGCGGTGCGCGAACGGTTCGCCAAGATCGTGAAACTGAAGGCCAAATTGGCCGAGCTTGAGAGCAAGTACCGCAACGACCGCATGGAAGCCGAGCGCATCGGTCGGTGCCGGGCATTGCTGGACACCGGCGTCGAGGACTGGCACGCCCGCTTCCAAAGCGTCGATGCCGACCATGCCGACATGATGGGCGCACTGCGCGACGTCGAGGCCAAGATTGTCATGCTCCGCGAGACCCGCGACGACCTGTGGCAACGCATGCTGGTATGGGACGATTTGCTGCGCGAATGGGATTTCGCGGTGATCAAACGATCGGCCGA
>CAYGKG010000102.1:0-10587 GCA_964350495.1 uncultured Alphaproteobacteria bacterium | reverse complement strand
CGCCGGCGACGCGCGTTTCCATCCGCCGAGCGGCCGCACCGATCGTCCGCGCGGCCACCACGCCCACCTGCATGCGGCGATCACCACCAAACTATGGCCGCTGGGCGACGACGTCACCTTCGTGCCGGGACACGGACCGCTGTCGACCTTTGGCGCCGAACGCCAAAGCAACCCGTTCGTCGGCGACGCCGTGCTCGCCGGGTCCACCTAGGCGACGGTTACCCCGGTCGGCCGCGCCGCCAGTCGGCAAACGCCGTCAATGCCCGTTCGCGTGCCGCCGCATGATCGACGATCGGCGCCGGATAATCGGTGCCCAGCACCACGCCGGCTTGATCGAGAACGTCGGCCGGCGCCTGCCACGGGCGGTGGAGGTGTTTGGTCGGCAAGGCCGCGAGTTCGGGCAGCCAACGGCGCAGATAGACGCCTTGGGGATCGAACTTCTCGCTTTGGGTAATTGGATTGAAGACCCGGAAATACGGGGCCGCGTCCGCGCCGCACCCTGCCACCCATTGCCAGTTGGCCGCGTTGTTGGCGAGATCGGCGTCGACCAGGGTATCCCAGAACCACGCCTCGCCCCGTTGCCACGGGATCAGCAAATGTTTCACCAGGAACGACGCCGCCACCATCCGCACCCGGTTGTGCATCGACCCGGTGTGCCATAGCTGGCGCATTCCGGCATCGACCAACGGATAGCCGGTCGCCCCGGTCTGCCAGGCGCGCAGCGCCGCCGCATCGTCGCGCCACGGGAAGGCGGCATAGGCCGGCCGGAACGGCTGATCCGGCAACGCCGGGGTGGAGAACAGCAGATGATGCGAGAAATCCCGCCAGATCAATTGCCGCACGAAACCCTCGGCCCCGCCAGCCGCCGCCGGGTCCAGTACGGCAGCCGCGCGGACCTGCGCCGCGCACTGGCGCGGACTGATCTCGCCGAAGTGCAGATGGGGCGACAGATCCGACGTACCGTCGAGCGCCGGTACGTCGCGGGCACTCCCATACGCCGGCAGAGCGCGGTCGGCAAAGCGGTCGAGCCGCCGCTGCGCGCCCGCTTCGCCCGGTTCCCAGTGGTCGCGCAGGCCGCCCGCCCAATCGGGGTTGCGCGGCAGGAGCGCCCAATCGTCCAGGGCATCGCTGTCGATCGGCGCCGTCGGCGGCTCGATCCGGAACGGCGGCGGCAGGGGGCTATCGGCGGTCAAAGACCGCAGCACCGCACGATAGAACGGCGTAAAGACCTTGAAGGCTGTGCCCTGTCCGGTCCGGACCGCCTCGGGTTCGCTGAGCAAACTGCCACCAAAGCGATGGAGGCCGACGTTCATCGCCGACAAACACCGGTGGAGCCGCGCTTCTTCGTCGGTGGCCCAGGGCTCGTGCCGGCGCCCGACATAGACCGCCACCGCCCCGACCGACGCCGCCAGGGTGGCCACGGTGTCCACCAAACCGCCCCGACGCAGGATCAGCCGGCCACCTCGTTCCCGGAGCGCGGCACTGAGCGCGGCCAAGCTGTGGTGCAGCCACCAACGCGATGCCCCGCCCATCCGCCAGGGTCCGCCAGCGCCGTCGTCCAAGACAAAAAGACACACCACCGGCCGCTCCGTCGCAACGGCGGCCGACAACGCCGGATTGTCCGCCAGGCGCAGATCGCGCCGAAAGAGGTAGATCACGGGTGCTCTCACGCGCGCTCCGGTACAGGGGATGGCTCCGATGCGTTATTGTGGGCGTCGATCCGCAACAACTGCACAGAAGATCATGGATACTAACACGACAGCGAACGACGACCTGCGGATGATCCTGGATACTGTCGACCGCTTCGTCGATCGTCACATCCCCCCCGAGGAACTGCGCCGCCGCGACCGCGACCATATCCCGCCGTTCGACTTGATGCCCGCGTTGGGTGCCGCCGGGTTATTGGGACTGCCCTTCCCGGTCGAGTACGGCGGCCAGGCATTGCCGTGGTCGGTGGTCACGCGGGTCGAGGAACGCTTCGGCTACCGCGCCGCGATGCTGGGCACGCTGTTCGATACGACTGTGTGTTTTGGCGGCATGTCGTTGCTGGCCTATGGCAGCGCGCGCCAACGCGCCGACCTGTTGCCCCGCCTGATCCGCGGCGAGGCCCTGTTCGCGCTGGCTCTGACCGAGCCCGGCGCCGGCAGCGACGCCGGATCGATTCAGACCCGGGCCAAGAAAGTCGACGGCGGCTGGCACGTGACCGGGCGCAAGACGTGGTCGAGCAACGCCAAGCAGGCGACCTTTATCGTCACGCCATGCCGCACCGATCCTAACTCCACCCGCCACCACGGCATGACGATGATGCTGATCCCGCCCGACGCGCCGGGCGTGCAGATGACGGAACTCGCGAAAATCGGTAACGCCGGACTGACGTCGTGGGACATCGGGTTGGACGACGTCTTCGTGCCCGACGCCAACGTGATGGGCGCGGTTGGCCGTGGGTTCCAAAACCTGATGTCGACACTGCACTATGCCCGCGCCGGTCTTGCCGCCAGCGCCGTCGGTCAGGCGCAACAGGCGGTCGATCTGGCGATCGCCCATGCCCGCGAACGCATTCAATTCGGCCAACCGATCGCCGGCTTTCAGGTCATCCAACACCGGATTGCGGATATGCAAATGCGCGTCGATCAAGCCCGGCTGACGACCTACCACCTTGCCGACTTGATCGACCGGGGACAGCCCTGCCGACGCGAAGCGGCCCAAGCCAAGGTGATCGCCACCGAAGCGCTCCATGACGTCGCGGACCACGGTATGCAAATACTGGCCTCTGCGGGATATGCCTCGGAAAGCGACATGCAGCGGATCTGGCGCGATGCGCGGCTCTATACCTTCGGCGAAGGGTCCAACGAAATTCAACGCAACATCATCGCCCGCGAGCTTGGCTTATGAACCGCATGGTGCGCGACTGGGTCGCGTTCAACGCACGGCGGCGGCCCGACCACCTGGCGCTAGCGGACGTCGGCACCGGACGGCGTTTCAGCTATGCCGCGATGCACGCCCGCGTCGAACGCGCGGCGCGTTACCTCGCCGCGGCGAACGTCGGGCGCGGCGACCGCGTCGCTGTCCTGGCACGCAACTCGAGCGATCAATTGGAATTGCTGTTTGCCTGCAAGCGTCTCGGCGCGCTTTTCGTACCGATAAACTGGCGCCTCGCGGCGCCTGAATTGCGCTACATCGTCGAAGACGCGGCGCCGACTATTCTGTTTGCGAGTCCGGAGTTCGCCACAACCGCGCGCGCAATCGTCGCGCCCGAAACGGTCGCAATTCTCGATCCGGGGGTTGCGGATACCGACTATGAGGCCGGTATCGACGCCGCCGATCTTGGGACCGACTTGCCGGAGCAAACCCTCGAACACGACGATCCTTGGATCTTGATCTATACCTCGGGCACGACCGGGCGGCCGAAGGGCGCCATCATCACCTACGGAACGACGTTCTACAATTTGGTCAGTCACACCATGTTTACGCGCCTGACCAGCGACTCGGCGACCCTCATCTTTGGCCCGCTGTTCCATACCGGCGCGCTAAGCGCCTATTCGATCCCGTGCATCCATACCGGCGCATCGGTCCACGTGATGCCCAGTTTCGATGCGGCCGAAATCAACCGCTGCATTGGCGACCCGGCGATGGGGATCACCCACATCAACGGCGCCGTGACGATGTACCTGCTGATCAGCCAGCACGAATCTTTTGAGGCCGCCGACTATTCCGGCCTGGCGTGCGCGACGATCAGCGGCGAGTCGGCGCCAATATCGCTTCTACGGCGCTACCACGACGAAAAGAACCTGCCGCTGCAAAACATCTACGGGTTGACCGAATGCGGGCCCGTGCTGACGGCGCTCGACCGCGATACTGCGGTGAGCAAGATGGGGTCGATCGGGACGCCCGTCCTTTACACCGAAATGCGCCTGGTCGGTCCGGACGGCAACGACGTCGAGCCGGGGGCAGTGGGCGAAATCTGGGCGCGCGGCCCGAACGTGTCGCCGGGCTATTGGAACAACCCCGAAAAAACGAAAGAGGCTTTCGCCGGCGACTGGATCAAAACCGGCGACGCCGCGCGGTGCGATACCGACGGATTCTACTATCTCATCGACCGCTGGAAGGACATGTACATTTCGGGGGGCGAGAACGTCTATCCGGCAGAAATCGAGAACGTCCTCTACCAGTTGGACGAGATCGCCGAAGCCGCCGTCATCGGCATGCCCCACGAGCGGTGGGGCGAATGCGGCCGTGCGGTCGTCGTTTTGAAACCGGGCGCGGCGTTGGACGAGAGCCAAATCGTCGCCCACTGCCGGAGCCAGTTGGCCAAGTTCAAGGTGCCTGCGTCGGTCGTCTTCACCGATTCACTGCCGCGCAGCGGCGGGGGCAAGGTCGTGAAGCCGGCGTTGAAGAAGCGCTTCGGCGCTTAGCAAATGAAAGGCCGCCAACGCCTTTGTCTCGCCGCGAGGCAACGGGTACGCTGGCGCCAGCAAAAGGGAGACTAATCATGGCATCAACAGACGCCCGCAAACTAGCACCATTGAAGACGCCCTTCGTTTCGTCGGCCACCGCCGACACGATCAAGATCGACAATGTCGAAGGGGGCAAACTAGGCTCGCCCGTCACGTTGAAGACCCTGATGGTCACGCCGTCGATGGTTTTCGTCGAAACGACGTTTTCCAAGGGGCAAGCATCGCCGCCCCATAGCCACGACGATCACGAATCGATCGTCTACATCATCGAGGGCAAAGTTAAGGCCACCATCGACGGTAAAGAGTTCATCGCCGGGCCCGGCGACGCTTGGTACAACGCGCCTGGGGTGGTCCATAACGTCGAGGCCCTCGAGGATTCCAAATCCGTCGAAGTAAAGAGCCCGCCGATCAAGGCTTGGTAGTCCGCAATGTGGCGCATTGGTGGCGGTTGGCAGGAGGCCGTCATCAGCGTGAGCAATCTCGATCGCTGGATCGAGGCCCTTGACGAAATCGGCAGCTGGCGGACTGTTCATCGCGGTCAAACGGGACCGGACTTGCTAGCCCATTGGTCGTTGCCGCCAAGCACGCTGTGTCAGGAAGCCGTGGTCGGACACCCACAGGACAGCGCGCGGTGGGTCCGGCTCGTTCAAATCGACGGCGCCCCCCACCAACCGATTCGCGGCAGCGCGCAGCCCTGGGACACCGGGGGAATTTTCTCGTTACTTATTCGCACTAACGATATCGACGGTGTGCTGCGGCGGGCCAACGATCTTGGCTGGGGGTCGTTCAACGACATCGACGTCATGACGTTCGAGGCACACCGGAATCGGAACGTCGTGCTGCGCGGTCCCGACGGCGTGTGCTTCGGCCTCTACGAATCGGCAAACGATCCCGCACCGCATCCCTTCGGCGCGCCGTTTACCGCGCAACAAATGGTACGGGCAATTGGCCCGGCGCGGGATTTCTATGCCGACCTATTGCAGTGGTCGCCCTGGTACGACGGCGAAACAAGGCTGGCCATCAACCAGTTTGGGATGCCGGCGAACTACAAGGGCAAAGTCCCGAAGAAAGTCGCCATCATGCATGCCGCCCCCGAAGCGTTCGGTCAGGTCGAGCTGGTGCAGTGGGAGGTCTTCTCCGGCCGAGATTTGGCCGACCGGGCAATACCGCCCAACCGCGGCCACCTCGCCCTGCGTTGGCCGGTCGGCGATCTTGACGCCATCTTGAATGCCGTCCGTCAGTCGCACGGCCTGGCGGTTCAGACTCAGCGCGTCGATCTCGCGCCCTTTGGCCCGGTGCGTTTGGCCAGCGTCCGCACGCCGGACGGCACCCTCATTGAGTTGCTTGAGCCGCAATAGCAAGGAATATTCTGACTACCCACAAGAGGCGGAAAAATGAGCGACCCATCGACGAACTACCGCATTGCCCGAATCGACGACATGGCCTGGGAACCCCACATCATGGGGGAGTCGATCCGCAAAGTCCTCGACCTCGACGGGGATCGCGATTCCTACGTTCACTACCGCTACGTCCCCCCGGGCGGCGCCCCGGAAGGACGGCGACTCCATCTGTCGATCAACGAAACGTTTTTCTTTCTCGGCGGCGACCTGCCGAGTTGGGAGTTCGATAGCGCCAATGACCGCGCCGGCCACGTTGTCGACTTCAACGCCGGCACCTTCATGGACCGCCAACCGTTCAGCATCCATGGCCGTCGGCCCGAACCGCCGTCGCGCACGGGCTCGACGCTGCTGATCTGGACCAGCGGCGGCGGCGAGTTCGAGGCAGACCCGGTCGAGAGCATCCAAATTCCGTTCAGCGGCAACGCCCCGACGTTCGATGCGCCGTTCACCAAACCGGCGGTGATCGATTCGCGCAGACTCCCATGGGAGACCCATCCCACGCGCAAGGGTTGGCACTGGCGGCCACTCTCGACGGTTGCGGCGACCGACGCGATGACGGAACGCCCGGTTTCGTTGATCCATATCCCATCGACCGGACTGGGGTCAGGCACGCCCACGCTGGCCCCGACGACGCGCCGGGCGTGGCTGTTCGTTCTTTCGGGAAGCCTTACGGTGGAGGTCGCAGGCCAGTCCGCCGACCTCGGGGAAAACACCTACCTGCGCTGGAACCCCGGCGTAACGCCGACCGTGCCGGCCCGCGTTTCGCCGGTCGGGTGCACACTACTGTGTGTCGGGCACGACCTGTCGGCGAACTGACCGAAAGGTCGATTGAACCGGATATCCGGCCGCCGCACTATTGTTGCTGTTGGGCCGGAAGGCGGACAACAATGGGAGGAACCCACGATGGAGTGGGACGTGAACTATTGGGCGGTGCTGGTCGCCGCTGTCGCGACGATGGTTATCGGGTCGATCTACTACATGCCCGCCGTGGCCGGGCGCGCATGGATGAAAGCAATCGGGAAAACCGAGGACGAGATCCGTGCGGCGAACCGCCCGATCCTGTTCGTGATCGCGGCCGTTTTGTCGGTGATCCAGGCCAGCGTGTTGTCGGCGGTGATCGGATGGGCCGACGCCCACACTTTAGTCGGTGGCGGACTGGTCGGCCTTGTGCTGTGGATCGGAATGGCGGTTCCGATGGTTAGCGTCACCTTCCTGTTTGAGGGACGAACGCTCGCCAACCACGTCATCAGCGGAATCTACTTCCTCGTTGCCCTGGTCGTCACCGGCGCAATCATTGGCGCTTGGGGCCCCTAACCTAACCACTCTTCGTTGTCTGCCAACGGTCCAGTTTGTCGCGCGCGCCGTTGGTTGCCGGATTCATGACGGCGTCGTGGTTGTCGCGTTTGGCGGTGAGTTCGATCACGTAGCCGTTGGGGTCGCGAAAGTAGATTGAATCGATGAAGTGGTGATCGGCGATACCGCGCGTTTCGATACCCGCGGCCTTGCCCTTCGCCATCATCGGTTCGAGCACGCTGCGATCGACCTCGAGGGCGATATGGAGATCGAAGTCGTGCTGTTCTTTGAAGTCGAACGCGCGTTCCGGCGATTCGAAAAACGCCAAATACGACCCGTTGTCGAGTTGATAGAAGGTATGCAGAGTTTCCGTGCCGCGGCCGGTTTTGGTCTCTGTGATCTCCAGGGTGCCCGCGAGCGGGAGCCCGAGAAAGTCCTCATAAAATTTACGGGTTTCTTCCGAATCGCGGCAACGATACGCGTTGTGATGCAGTCCCTTGATCATGATCGCCCTTTCGTTTCGTCCGTTCCTTGGCCCCATATGGGAGCCAAAGCCGCAATATCCAGCCCGAATACCGGCGCGGTTTCCCCAGCGGCCACCCGTTCGTTGCGCGCAGGAGACTAAGCCGCAGCGGCGCGGTCGAGTCAAAAGACCGTGGCCACGCTTTGGATCGACCGACCCAGGCATTGACGCCGCGCGGCAGTTGGCCCAAACCATGCCGCATGGAAAGCCCGAAACCCCTTTTTTCGTACCGGAAATACTGGGCCCACCGATTTGGGACGTCCCCGTTCCTACCGATGTCGCGCGCGGAAATGGATCTGCTCGGCTGGGATGTTTGCGACATCGTCTTGGTCACGGGCGACGCCTACGTCGATCACCCGAGTTTCGGCATGGCGGTTGTCGGTCGCCTGTTGGAGGCCCAGGGGTTTCGCGTCGGAATCATCGCACAGCCCGATTGGCAAAGTGCCGAACCGTTCGCGGCACTGGGACGACCCGAACTCTTTTTCGGCGTCACCGGCGGCAATATGGATTCGATGGTGAACCGCTACACCGCAGACAAGCGGTTGCGCCATAACGACAGCTATACGCCGGGCGGCGTCGGCGGTAAGCGGCCCGACCGGTCGGTCGTCGTCTATGCCCAGCGTTGCCGTGAGGCGTTTCGCGATGTGCCGATCGTTCTCGGCGGAATCGAGAGTTCGCTGCGCCGTATCGCGCATTACGACTATTGGTCGGACAAGGTTCGCCGCTCCGTCCTAGCCGACGCCAAGGGCGATATTTTGCTGTACGGCAACGCCGAACGTGCGGTCGTTGAAGTCGCCCACCGCATTGCCCGCGGCGATCCAATCGAGGGGTTCGACGACATCCGCGGCGTTGCCCTGATGAAGCCCCGGGTGCCGGACGATTGGACCGAGGCGCATGCCGACAACCTCGACGACGGCGATGAAGGCGCGCGCATCCGCGGCGAGAAGACTGTCGTGCGCTTGCCTTCTTTTGCCCAGGTCGCGGACGATCGCGAGGCCTATGCGCGCGCCTCGCGGGTTTTGCACCGCGAGGCCAATCCGGGGAACGCGCGGTCGCTGGTGCAACAACACGGCGACCGCGAACTTTGGTTGACGCCCCCGCCGATCCCGCTGACCACCGAAGAAATGGATGGGGTCTACGAGTTGCCCTACGCACGGGCACCCCATCCCGCCTACGGCGACGCCAAAATCCCCGCCTGGGAAATGATCAGGTACTCGGTAACCATCATGCGCGGCTGTTTTGGCGGTTGCTCGTTCTGCTCGATCACCGAGCACGAAGGGCGCATCATTCAGAGCCGCTCCGAAGGATCGATCCTGCGCGAGATCGAAACCATCCGCGACCGCACCGAAGGCTTTACCGGGATCATCTCCGACATCGGCGGGCCGACCGCCAACATGTACCGCATGGCGTGCAAGGACAAAGAAACCGAAGCGCTCTGCCGGCGACCGTCCTGCGTCTACCCCGATATTTGCAAGAATCTGAACACCAGCCACGATTCGCTGATCGAGTTGTACCGCAAGGCCCGCGCCCTGCCCGGGGTCAAAAAGGTGATGGTGGCTTCGGGCGTGCGTTACGACCTCGCGATCAAAAGCCCGGCCTATGTGAAGGAACTGGTGACCCATCATGTCGGCGGCTATCTCAAGATCGCGCCCGAACACACCGAGGACGGCCCCCTGGGCAAGATGATGAAGCCCGGCATCGGCGCCTACGATCGCTTCAAGCAGTTGTTCGACGATGCGGCGAAGAAGGCGGGCAAGAAATACTTTCTTATCCCCTACTTCATCGCCGCGCATCCGGGGACGACCGACGAAGACATGATGAATCTCGCGGTGTGGCTCAAGCAGAACAAGTACCGCGCCGATCAGGTGCAAACCTTCCTGCCTTCGCCAATGTCGCTGTCGGCCGCGATGTACCGGTCCGGCGTCAACCCGTTGCGCCCGGTGCGCCACGGCGAATCGGAGGCAGTCGAGACCGTCAAAGGCTTGCGCCAGCGCCGCCTGCACAAGGCGTTCCTGCGCTATCACGATCCGGAGAACTGGCCGATGCTGCGCGAGGCCCTAAAGCGCATGGGGCGCACCGACTTGATCGGTCCGGGCAAGAAGCACTTGATCCCCGCAACTCAGCCCGCGGGCACCGGGAACGCGGGCGGCGAGGGCAAACGGATGGGTCGCAAACACAAGGCCCAGCAATTCGTCACCAAGGGCATCAAGGTGCCGATGCCCGGGGCCTAAGCCCGCGAACGTTTCGACCGGTCGAGGCGGCGCGGCGGTATCGACGTACTTAGCTTGGCAGAGCCGCGTCGTAGGCCTCGACCGCCGCCAGGGTTTTCAACCAGTCGCGTTCGGATCCACACCAGATTTGCTTTGCCGGCGTGAGATCGTCGCGCTGCCGCAGGCCGCCAACCCGCACGGCGTAAACCCGCGGCGGATCGACGTCGTCGCTCGAATAGATCGAGGTGCCGCACGCGGGGCAGAAGGCTTGGCGCCGCTTGCGCCCGCTCGATCCCAATTTGAGATAGATCGTCGGCTCGCCCGCGGTCAACGCGAAGGTGTGGGGCTGGGTGAAGGCGGAAACCCGGAAGGCCGAACCGGAGAACGTCTGGCAGTCGGTACAGTGGCAGATCACGACATCGGCGCGGTCGATCTCAGCCTCGAACCGGATAGCGCCGCAATGACATTGCCCATCGATCTTCATTGGGTGCTCCTCTTTAGCTGGCCGCCCGTCGGGGCCACGCGGCGGACGGCGATGCCAAAGCATGCATCAGCGCCCCGACGACGGCCAGCGCCAGCGCGAGAACCGGCGCCTACGTCCAAATGCCCACCGGTCACGAGCATTTGGCTGCAGGGCCGCCGCGCGGTGTGCATCGGGCGGACCGGTGGGGTACGATGGCGCGCCGAAAACGGAGGGATCGACTATG
>CAYGKG010000101.1:0-10814 GCA_964350495.1 uncultured Alphaproteobacteria bacterium | reverse complement strand
GGCGCGGCGGTAGGCCGTTGATGCGCTGCTCGTCGTAAGTGCGGCGGGCGATCTCCAGCGTGCGGATGTCCTCGCGGCCGTCGGCGAAGCGCACCCGCACCGCGACCGGTCCGGTGTCGTCGCGCCCGAAGCCGAAGACAAACCAGCCCTCCGGCGAGACCCGTAGCTCACGGTCGCCCAGAAACGCCTGCGCCCCCGGCGCGGCAAGGCCGCGCACCAGACCGCCCTGCACCACCGCCCCGTCGAGGACGAGGTCTGCGGCGAAGACCGGCGCGGCCCACAGCGCGCCCAGCATCACGACAACCCAAACCCATGCCGCCCGGGACAGGGGCCGTTTGATCGCGCGGGGCATCACTTGCGCCGCTGGCGCAATTCTTCCGAGCGGCGAAAGGAAATCTCGGGCGTAGCGTAGGCCTCCTGCACGTCCCAGTCCCAATAGCGCAGGTCGTCGAGCGGGATCTGCACGCCGCTCACCGCGCAGACGACGTAGCTGCCGGGTACGACGATATCGAAACTGCCGGAATGATATTTGAGTTTGGCTTCGCCGCCGCCCCGGGGTCCGTGCATCAGAACAAATCTCCTTGGCCGGCAACCGGCGGTTTGGCGCCTGCCCGTTTGGGCCGCGGTGCCGGGGTTGGTTTCTTGGCCGGCGCGTCGCCACCGATGGTGGCGCCGACCGTGCCGTCGGCGAATTCTATCACGACCGCCGCCCCGGCAACGGTCTCGGCCGCGCGCTTGATCGGCGCCCGGTCTTGGCCGCGCACCAGCGCAAAGCCGCGCTCCAAAACGTTCTGGTACGACAAGCTGTCGAGCAGCCGCGCCGGCGCATCCAGCGCCTCCTCGGCGGCCGCCAGCCGGCGGCCCACCTCGCGGGTTAGGGCCGCGCCGGCGCGCGCCAGACGACCGCCCGATTCGGCAACGGGCTCGCGTACCAGCCGCCCGTGCAGGCGCCCCGCGACATGGCCGAAGCGGGTGCGGTGATGGCGCACGTCGCCCGCCAACGCCCGCACCAACCCGCGCGCCGCAACCGCGGTACCTGTCTGCGCCGCGGTCACCCTGTCGCGCAGCACGCCGGGGCGTAGGCCCTGCGTTGTCGCGCGCAACGCGCCCTGACGGCGTTCCAGCCCGCTACCCAATGCTCGGTCGAGCCGCTGCGCGGCATCGTCGAGCCGCTGCGTCGCCAGACCCAGCATGTCGCGCGGATCGCGCAGGCCCCGGCGTGCCGCCTGCAACTCGGCCCGCGCCTCGCGCATCCGCCGGTTCAACCCGCCCAGTAGGCGTTGCTGCAAATTGGTGACGTCGTAGATCAGCTCGGCGCGCACCGGCACCGCCATTTCGGCCGCTGCCGTCGGCGTCGGCGCGCGCACGTCGGCGGCGTAGTCGATTAACGTCGTGTCGGTTTCGTGGCCGACCGCCGAGATCACCGGAATGACGCTGTCGGCGACCGCGCGCACCACCGCCTCTTCGTTGAAGCACCATAGGTCCTCGATCGAACCGCCGCCGCGCGCGACGATGATCACGTCGGGCCGCGGCACCGCACCGTCGGCGTCCAGCGCGTTGAAGCCGCGAATCGCACCCGCGATCTTTTCCGCTGCGGTATCGCCCTGGACCAATACCGGCCAGATCAATACATGGCGCGGAAAGCGGTCGCGCAGCCGGTGCAGAATGTCGCGGATCACCGCGCCGGTGGGCGAGGTCACCACGCCGATGACCTGCGGCAAATAGGGAATGGGTTTCTTGCGCGCCGCATCGAACAGCCCTTCGGCCTGGAGCTTGGCCCGCCGCTCCTCCAACAGCGCCATCAGCGCGCCGACCCCGGCCGGGGCCACCATGTCGATGATGATCTGGTACTGAGATTTCTTGGCGAAGGTGGTCAGCTTGCCGGTGACCACAACCTCGAGGCCTTCCTTGGGCTGGAAGCGCAGTTTCTCCCACGAGCCCCGGAAACAAATCCCTTCCAGCACCGCATCGGAGTCTTTCAACGTGAGATAGGCGTGCCCCGACGCCGCGCGGTAGATGCGCGAAATCTCGCCCTTAACCCGCACCCGGCCGAACGCGTCTTCGATGCTGCGCTTGAGCGCGCCCGCAATCTCACCGACCGAATATTCGGGGATGTTCGCGGGGGCGGAAATCTCGGGTGTGCCGTCGAGGAGGTCTGTCATGGTGCCGACGTCATGGTACAAAGGTCGCCCCGAACCACCAAGCGATTACCCCGTTCAAGCCACGCCCCATGCACGACTCTTTTCAGCATAACCGCAGCTTCGTTATCCCTCCCCCTACCGGCAGGGGGAGGCATCGAGACCGCATTCGGCGAGCCGACCGACCGTTGAGCGTCGCCGCAAGGGCGACTGGAGGGTAATGCCATGAACATTCTCGTCGTCGGCTCGGGCGGCCGCGAACACGCGCTGTGCTGGGCCATCGCCGCGTCGCCGCTCACCGACACCCTCTATTGCGCACCGGGCAACGCCGGTATCGCCCAGGTTGCGACCTGCCTCGACATCGCCGCCGGCGATATCGAAGGCATCGTCGATGCCTGCAACACCCATGACATCGACTTTGTCGTGATCGGCCCCGAGGGACCGCTGGTCGCGGGCCTCGCCGACGCGCTGATCGCCGACGGCATCAAGGTCTTCGGCCCAACCCGCGCCGCCGCCGCGCTCGAGGGCTCCAAGGGCTTCATGAAGGACCTGTGCGCCAAGTATGGCATCCCCACGGCGGCCTATGGCCGGTTCAACGATGCGACCCGCGCCAAGGACTTTATCGCCCGCACCGGCGCGCCGATCGTGGTCAAGGCCGACGGCCTCGCCGCCGGCAAGGGCGTCATCGTTGCCGAAACGGTGTCGGCGGCCAACGCGGCGGTCGACGACATTCTCGGCGGCGCGTTCGGCGCCGCAGGCGCCGAAATCGTCATCGAGGAATTCCTCGAGGGCGAAGAAGCCAGTTTCTTCGCCCTGTGCGACGGCAAGGACGTGCTACCGCTGGCGGGCGCGCAGGACCACAAGCGCGTTGGCGACGGCGACACCGGCCCCAACACCGGCGGCATGGGCGCCTATTCGCCGGCGCCGATCCTCGATACGGCGATGGCCGGGCGCGTGATGGCCGAGATCATCCGCCCCACCGTGGCCGCCATGGCTGCCGAGGGCCGCCCCTACCAGGGCGTGTTCTATGCCGGTCTGATGATCGGGTCCGACGGTCCCAAGCTGATCGAATACAACGTCCGCTTCGGCGACCCCGAAACCCAGGTGCTGATGGCGCGCCTCCGCTCCGACATCGTCCCCGCCCTGCTCGCCTGCGCCGACGGCCAGCTTTCCCACGTCGATTTGCGTTGGAAGGACGAGGCCGCGCTGTGCGTCGTCATGGCCGCTAGCGGCTATCCCGGCCCTTACCAAAAGGGCAGCGTCATCAAGGGCCTGGCCGAGGCCGACGCACTGGACGACGTCACCGTCTTCCACGCCGGTACTGCCACCAAGGACGGTGCCACCGTCGCGACCGGCGGCCGTGTGCTGGGCGTTACCGCGCTCGGCCCCGACGTCGCCGCCGCCCAAGCCCGCGCCTACGCCGCCGTCGACGTCATCGACTGGCCCGGCGGCTTTTGCCGCCGCGACATCGGCTGGCGCGCGGTCGGGCGTTAGCGCGCCAGGCAACTACAGAAGGGCACGTTGACGTGCCCATTGCGATGACTGTAATCGCCGCCGCATGTTCACTGAATAGCTTAGTGTTGACCGGCAAGTCGGCATTCGCCTGTTGATTGCCTTGCCAGAATTGCGTCGCTGGTCCTAAGCAACGATTCTATTGCCATGTGGTTGAGCATCACAACAGGGCAATTTCCGCAGATGCGCAGCCTTGGAATAGTGCACATCCTGAGGAGCGTCACGTAGCGATGCGTCCCAAAGGACCGGAGAGCGGCGGGTCGGGGACACCGAACGTGATTCTACCTCACGCACAGAACCGGGTAGAATCATCGCCATGTCCGGAATCATTCACGCCGTCGCCACGCACCACACCGTGGACCAGCTAACGCGTTACGCCACCGTCATTTTTTGGCTTTGTTTGTCGTCCCAAAGAAAGCAGGCATTGATTCATAAGGATTATTTGGCTTCGTTTGGCACAAAAAAGTGTGCGGCGCACCACCCCTGCGCCGGATTCGCCCCATGACCGCCAACCCCGACGTCCTGCCCGCCCACCGCTTCGACGAAAAACGCCTCGAAGAATGGCTCGGCGCCAACCTGCCGGGCTTCGCCGGGCCGATGACTGTGGCCGAGTTCAAGGGCGGCCAGTCCAACCCAACCTACCGGCTGACCACGCCCGGCGCGTCCTACGTGCTGCGGCGCAAGCCGCCCGGCACGCTGTTGCCCTCGGCCCATGCCGTGGACCGCGAATACCGCATCATGACCGCGCTGGCCGGGACCGGCGTGCCGGTGCCGCGCACCTATCTGCTGTGCGAGGATGAGTCCGTCGTGGGCACGATGTTCTACGTGATGGACTTCCTCGACGGTCGCATCTTCTTCGATCCGCGCCTGCCCGAGATCGACAGCCCGGCCGAACGCGCCGCGATGTTCGATGCGATGAACCAGGTGATCGCGGCACTGCACACGGTCGACTACAGAGCGGTGGGCTTGGGCGACTTCGGGCGCGAGGGCGGCTATGTCGCACGCCAGATCGGGCGCTGGTCCAAGCAATACAAGGCGAGCGAGACCGACTCTATTGCGGCGATGGAGCGGCTGATGGCGTGGCTACCCGAGAACCTACCGGCCGACGACGAGACCACGCTGGTGCACGGCGACTACCGCCTCGACAATTTGGTGTTCCACCCGAGCGAGCCGCGCGTCATCGGCGTGCTCGATTGGGAAATCGCCACGCTGGGCAACCCGCTCGCCGACTTCGCCTATCACGTCATGGCCTGGCGGGTATCGCCCGACGAGTTCCGCGGCCTGCGCGGCACCGACATCGCCGCCCTGGGCATCCCGGACGAGGCCGCCTACGTCGCGGCCTATGCCCAGCGCACCGGCCGCGCCGCGCTGCCCGATTGGGAGTTCTACATGGCCTACAACCTGTTCCGCATGGCCGCGATCCTGCAAGGCATCATGGGCCGCGTCCGCGACGGCACCGCCGCCAACCCCGAAGCGCAGCGCATGGGGGCATTGGTGCGGCCGCTCGCAGAATTGGCGTGGGCGCAAGCTGCGAAGATCGGGGAGTGACATGCGCTCCCGACGGATGGCACCCAAAGAAGACAACGCCGGGTCGTATCGTGCCTCCCCCTCGCCGAGGGGGAGGGCAGGGAGGGGGTCCGTCCACCAACACCGTGCGGAACGCCGATCAATCCCCTCCTCAATCCCCCCCCCTGCAAGCAGGGGGAGGAAGTTGGGCGGGACAGCGATGACGCATGAAGACCTCGCCGCCGCCATCGCCAAAGCCGCCAAACTCACCGGCAACTTCACGCTGCGCTCGGGCCAGACCGCGACAACCTATTTCGACAAGTACCGCTTCGAAGCACGCCCGGACCTGTTGCGCGCCATCGCCCAAGCGATGGCGCCCCTGGTGCCTAAGGAAACCGAGGTGCTGGCCGGTCTCGAACTGGGCGGTGTGCCAATCGCCACTGCGCTATCGCTGGAGACGGGCCTACCTGCGGCTTTCGTGCGCAAAGAACGCAAAACCTACGGCACGCTGCGGCTGGCGGAAGGTGGCGACGTCGCGGGACGCAAAGTACTCATCGTTGAGGATGTCATCACCACCGGCGGCCAGGTCGCGCTGAGCGCCACCGACCTGCGCGCCGAAGGTGCCGACCTTATCGGCGTGCTATGCGCGATCTACCGCGGCCCCGGCGCGCCGCACGTCGCCGACGATCCATTCTTGCCGGTGACAGCATTGTTCGCCGCCGAGGAGTTGAGTTAGGCGTTGCTGTACTTCCGCAATTCCCGCTTGGCGATGCCCTCGGCGTGGACCTCGTCGGGGCCGTCGGCCATGCGTAGGCCCCGCGCCCAGGCCCAGGCGTAGGATAGGCCGTAGTCCTCGGAGAAGCCGCCGGCGCCGTGGACCTGCATGGCGCGGTCGAGGATGGTTTGCGTCATCATCGGTACCGCGACCTTGATCATGGCGATTTCGCTGCGCGCTTCCTTGGCGCCGACCTGATCGATCATCCACGCGGTCTTGAGCACGAGCAGGCGCGCCTGTTCGATCTCGATCCGGCTCTGGGCGATTTGCTGGCGGATCGCGCCTTGCTCGGCCAGCGGCTTGCCGAAGGCGACGCGGCTGGTGACGCGGCGGCACATCGTTTCCAGCGCCCGTTCGGCCACGCCGATCTGGCGCATGCAGTGGTGAATGCGCCCCGGCCCGAGGCGCCCTTGGGCGATCTCGAAACCGCGTCCCTCGCCCAGGATTAAGTTGGTTGCCGGCACCCGCACGTTCTCGAACGTTACCTCGCAGTGGCCGTGCGGCGCGTCGTCGAAGCCGAACAGGCTGAGTTTGCGCACGATGGTCACGCCCGGCGTGTCGCGCGGCACCAGGATTTGCGATTGCTGTTGATGGCGCGCGGCGGTGGGGTCGGTCTTGCCCATGACGATGAAGATCGTGCAGTCCGGGTGCGCGGCGTTGGTGATCCACCACTTGCGCCCGTTGATGACGTAGTCGCCGCCGTCGCGCTTGATCGAGGTTTCGACGTTGGTGGCGTCCGACGACGCGACGTCGGGCTCGGTCATGCAAAAGGCCGAGCGAATCTTGCCCTCCAGCAACGGCGTCAGCCATTGCTTCTTTTGCGCCTCATCGGCGTAGTGCCACAGCAGTTCCATGTTGCCGGTGTCGGGCGCGTTGCAGTTGAACACCTCGGGCGCGAACGGCACCCGGCCCATCACCTCGCACAGCGGCGCGTATTCCAGATTGGTCAGGCCCAGCGCCAATTTGTCGTCGGGCAGGAACAGGTTCCACAGCCCCGCCGCCTTGGCCTTGGCTTTGAGGGTTTCCATGATCGGCGGTACCCGCCAGCGCTCCTCGGCCAATTGCTCGGCGTAGATGGGTTCGGCCGGATAGACATGCGCGTCCATGAAGGCGTGCAGCTTGGGCAGCAGTTTCTTGGTCTTTTCCGGATGTTCGACAACCATGGTCACTCTCTTTGCGGGACGGTGTACCCGTTTCTATCAGAATTTGCCGCGCCATGAACGTCGATGCGACCGCTCCGTCATGCCGCCAATCAGCGCCGTGCCTTGAAAAATTCCTTCAGCAGCGCACCCGCCCGCGATTCCTCCAACCCGCCGTAGACTTCCGGCGCGTGGTGGCAGGTGCTTTGGGCGAAGATACGGGCGCCGTTCTCGACGCCGCCGCCCTTGGGATCGGCCGCGCCGTAATAGAGCCGCCGCAGCCGGGCGAAGCTGATCGCCTGGGCGCACATCGGGCACGGCTCCAGCGTGACGTAAAGGTCGCAGTCGTTGAGCCGCTCGGCCCCGCGCGCGGCGGCGGCGGCACGGATCACCACCATTTCGGCATGCGCCGTGGGATCGTTGTCGGTGCGGGTGCGGTTGCCCGCCGCCGCGATCACAGCACCCGTGGCATCGACCAGGACCGCGCCCACCGGCACTTCACCGATGCGGGCCGCGGCTTCCGCCTCCGCCAACGCCTGCGCCATCGGGGTTTCGCCGGGGGTGTTCATGCCTGCGACCTTGGGCCGGGCGGCTGGGACGGTCAAGCCAGGGCTGCGAATTGCGCCCGCGCGGCGCGCGCCCTAGTCTCCGCGCCATGACGACATCTCCGCTTATCGGCATCACCGTCGATTCAGAAGAACCCGGCGCTTATTCCAACAAGCCGTGGTTCGCGCTGCGCCAAAACTACTGCGAGGCCGTGGCCAAGGCCGGCGGCACGGTGCTGATGCTGCCCCACGACGTGGACGCGGCGGAGCGCTATGCCGACCTGCTTGACGGGTTGGTGGTGTCGGGCGGCAACTTCGACGTCGATCCGGCGCTGTTCGGCGCAACGACGCGCCACGCCACCGTCAAGACCAAAGACCAACGCACCGCCTTCGAGGCCGCGGTGACCCGCGGCATGCTGTCCCGCGACAAGGCCGTGCTCGGCATTTGCGGCGGCCAGCAACTGTTGCACGTCATCCTGGGCGGCACCCTGGTTCAGCACATTCCCGACGCTGTGCCGGATGCGCTGGCGCACGAACAACCCAATTCCCGCGACGAGCCCGGCCATACGGTCAGCGTTGCCCCCGACACCCTTTTGCACCGAATCGTCGGCACCGACGAATTGCCGGTGAACAGTGCACACCACCAAGCCGCCGCGCACGACGGCGCGGGCATCGTGATCAACGCGCTGGCCCCGGACGGCGTGGTTGAGGGCATCGAATCGCCAGCCTACCGGTTTTGCCTCGGCGTGCAGTGGCACCCCGAATACGACATCAGCGACGGCGATGCGAAGATCTTCCGCGCCTTCATTGCCGCGGCGGCCACGCGATGACCGACACTGGCGAAGCCCCGACGGGCGAACGGATCGCCAAGCGAATCGCCCGCGCGGGCCTGTGTTCGCGGCGCGAGGCCGAGCGCTGGATCGAACAGGGCCGGGTTAAGGTCGACGGGACGCTCTTGACCACCCCGGCCTTCACCGTGACCGCCGCAAGCCAGATCGAGGTCGACGGTAAACCGCTCCCGGCGGCTCAGGAAACCCGGCTGTGGCGCTACCACAAACCGCCTGGGCTGGTGACCACCAACCGCGACGAACTGGGCCGCGACACGATCTTCGACCACCTGCCCAAGACCATGCCCCGGGTCGTCACCGTCGGGCGGCTCGACCTCAATTCGGAAGGCCTGTTGTTGCTGACCAACGACGGCGACCTCGCGCGCAAGCTCGAACTGCCCTCAACCGGCTGGACCCGGCGCTACCGCGTGCGAGTTTATGGCCGAGTCGATCAGGCCATGCTCGATCCGCTCAAACGCGGCGTCACCATCGAGGGGGTGGGATACGATGCCATCCTCGCCACGATCGACAAGCAGCAGGGTGCCAATGCCTGGCTCACGGTCAGCTTGCGTGAAGGTAAGAACCGCGAGATCCGCCGCGTCATGGAGCATCTCGGCTGGCCGGTCTCGCGCCTGATCCGCCTCGCCTACGGGCCGTTCCAACTCGGTAACCTCAAAACCGGCGAGGTCTCGCCGGTACCGCACAAGGTGTTGCGCGAACAACTCGGGCAGACGCGCTAGTGCTGCGGATCATTGCCGGCCATCACCGCGGACGAAAGCTTGAGACCGCGCCTGGCACCGCGGTGCGACCCACCGCCGACCGCGTGCGCGAGGCGATCTTCAATCGACTGACCCACGGCCTGGTTACCGAGGGCGGCGCCGCGCTTGCGGGCATCCGTGCGATGGATGTCTTTGCGGGATCGGGTGCGCTCGGTTTCGAGGCTTGGTCGCGCGGTGCCGATCACGTTACGTTCTTCGAGAACGACGCGGCAGCGGCCCAATTGATCAAGCGCAACGCCGAACGCCTCGACACCGACGACGAAATCGCCGTGCTGCGCCGCGATGCGACCCAGCCGGGACCGTCTCGCGCCAAAGCCGAATTGGTGCTGATGGACGCCCCCTATGGCTCCGACCTTTCAGCCGCGGCCTTGCGTGCGTTGCGCGACAACGGATGGCTCGCCGAGGATGCCGTCGCCGTCGTTGAGGTCGGACGAGGCGAGACATTCGATTCGCCTGAGGGTTTCGCCGTGATCGACGACCGCCGCTACGGCGCGGCGCGGGTCTATTTCTTGCGCTGCACGGCCTAGGACATCGGTGCGACCGCCGACCACAGCCACCACACCGACAGCCCGCCGAGGCCCAGCCAAATCACCACGATAATCGCAGCGGCCCACCGATTGGTTGGTTGCGCCGCGATCCGCTTGGCGGCCTCGGCCCGCAAGTCCAGACGCACGTCGGATGGAATCAGACTGAGCGCGAGGAGCAACAGCAGCGGTACGACGAGCAAGTCGTCGAGATAACCCAGAACCGGAATGAAATCGGGGATGAGATCGATCGGGCTCAACGCATAGCCAGCGGCGACGGCACCTAACAGTTTTGCGAAACAGGGCACGCGGGGGTCTCGCGCCGCCAACCACACCACCAAGATCTCGCGCTTGGCCATCGCTGCCCAGCGCCGCAGGCGTTCCACCTCAACGCCGTCCGAACAGCCGTTCGATATCGGGCAACTGCAGTTCGATATAGGTCGGGCGACCGTGGTTGCACTGCCCGGAATTGGGCGTGGCCTCCATTTCGCGCAGCAGCGCGTTCATTTCCGCCGCCGACAACCGCCGTCCAGCCCGTACCGAACCGTGGCACGCCATCGTGCTGCACACGTCGTTCAACCGTTCGGTCAGCGTCGTGGCATCGTCGAACTCGGCCAAGTCGTCGGCGAGATCGCGCAACAGTCCCTGCAGGTCGACCTCGCCCAACAGCGCTGGTTGTTCACGCACCACCACGGCGCCGGCGCCAAACGGCTCGATCACCAGGCCAAGCTCCGCGAGTTCGCCTGCCCGGGCCAAGACGCGGCCAACCGCGCCCTCGTCCATTTCGACGACCTCGGGGATCAACATGCCCTGACGGGCGACACCGTTCAGCAGCGCCTTCTTCATCCGTTCGTAGACCAGCCGTTCGTGCGCGGCATGTTGGTCGACGACGATCAACCCGTCGGCGGTTTGCGCGACGATGTAGGTTTCGTGGAGCTGACCGACGGCGGCCCCGAGCGGATAATCCTGGGGCGATTCGGCGTCCGCCTCGGGGGCGCGTGCGGCGGGCGCAAAACCTTCGGGGTTGGCCGCCCCCGGCTGGTTCGCAGGTGCTTGATGGTGGAATGCG
>CAYGKG010000100.1:0-10921 GCA_964350495.1 uncultured Alphaproteobacteria bacterium | reverse complement strand
GGCGACGGCGAACGTCTGCCGTTCGATCCGGCGATCGTAGGAAACGCCTTTTTGCGGTTGGGCGGTCAGATGCTCGCGGACCCCCAGCACCTGGCCCAAGCCCAGATGGCGTTGTGGCAAAACTATCTCGACCTGTGGCGGGGCGCCGCGACCGGTCATGACCCGGCGACACCCGCTGGGGCCCCGGAAAAGGGCGATCGGCGGTTCAAGGACGCCGAATGGAGCGAAAACCGAGTCTTCGACCTGCTGAAGCAGTCCTACTTGATTACCGCGAGATGGCTCCAGAAGACCGTGAGCGACGTCGAGGGACTGGACGACGACACCCGGCGCAAGGTCGATTTCTACACCCGGCAATTCGTCGATGCGATGTCGCCTACCAACTTCTTCCATACCAATCCCGAAGTGATCCGCAGGACGATCGAGACGCACGGCGAGAACCTCGTCGATGGTCTCGACAACCTGATCCGCGATCTTGAAAGCGGCAAGGGGATTAGCCAAACAGACGCGCGAGCCTTCGAGATCGGCCGGAACGTGGCGACCACCCCCGGTAAGGTGGTGTTCCAAAACCGTCTATTTCAGCTGATCCAATACACGCCGACGACGGACGATACCTATTCGGTCCCCCTGCTGATTTGCCCGCCGTGGATCAACAAATACTACATTCTCGACCTAAAGCCGGAGAACTCCTTTGTCGCTTGGGCCGTCGCGCAGGGCTTCACAGTCTTCATGATCTCGTGGGTCAACCCCGACGCCAGCTATGCCGACACAGGGTTCGAAGATTACATGCACGATGGCCTCCTCGCGGCGGTCGATGCAGCGCTCGCAGCGACCGGCCAGTCGAAGGTCAACGCTGTGGGTTATTGCGTCGGCGGCACGTTGCTTGCCACCGCCCTCGCCTACCTTGCAACGAAGGAGGATCGGCGCGTTAACACCGCGACGTTCCTGACCTCGCTGGTCGACTTCGAAGATTGCGGCGAGTTGCGGGTGTTCATCGACGAGGAACAACTCAAAACTCTCGACGAACGCATGGACGAAGAGGGCGTCTTGGATGGCCGGCGGATGGCGGCTGCCTTCAACATGATGCGGGCGAACGACCTCATTTGGTCGTTTGTCGTCAACAACTACCTCCTCGGCAAGAGTCCGATACCGTTCGACTTGCTGTTTTGGAACGCCGACGGCACGAACATGCCGCACGCCATGCACACGTTCTATTTGCGCAATATGTACTTGAAGAACTTGCTATCGAAGGCCGGAGGAATCGAAATCGACGGCGTCCCGATCGACCTCGGCAAGATTTCTCAGCCAGCCTATGTGTTGTCGACGAAGGAAGACCATATCGCACCTTGGCGGTCGTGCTATCTGCTACCGCAATTGATCGGTGGGGAGGCGCGTTTCGTTCTGGCGCAATCGGGACATGTCGCGGGCGTCGTTAGCCCGCCTGGCAAGACCAAATACGGCCATTGGACCAACGACGAACGACCCAAGGACGCAGAGGCCTGGCTCGCCGGCGCCTCGGAGAATCGGGGATCCTGGTGGCCCGATTGGGCGGCATGGCTCGCCCCGCAGTCCGGGAAAAAGGTACCCGCACGGGCTCCCGGCAAGGGCAAACTCAAAGCGATCGAAGACGCGCCTGGCAGTTACGTCAAGAAAGCGATCGCCTAGGAGCTAGGTCTCGACCTCGTCGCCGGTCTCTTCCTCGTCGCGGAGGAAATTCTCAACGTCGTTGCTGTCGAATTCATCGAGATCGAATTCGTCGAGGCATTGGCCATCCACAACCCCGCGCTCGCATTCGCTTGCGGCAGCAGGTGCATCCCCCGTTGCACCGGTGCCTTCGTCGTCGCGCGGCACAAGACGAGCAAACGGGTCGTCCTCGTCATCTTCAGGGGGCTCGACAGCGCCATCCTCGCGCGGCAGCCGGCCGACATCGACATCTTCGCGCGGCAGCGCCGGCGGTGCGGTTGCCCCATCCTGCGGTGGCGCAAGGACGACCGGCGCATCGGCCGGCGGCAAAACGGCCGGCAGAGGTTCGATCGATCGCGGCCGCTCGGGCGGCGGCGGGAGTAGAGCGAATTCCTGCCGAAGGTTCTCCTCGGAAAGCTGCAAACGGCCAAAGACCAATTGATAGAGGCCGTCACCGGTATCTTCGGCAAGACCCGCCCCTCGGTCGAAACGCTCGTAGGTGAGTTCCCCTTGGATAAAACGGCCGTCTTCGCATTTCATCATCAATCGGGTGGTTGTTCCCGGCGCAACCCGATCGATCCCGCCGACCCCCGTGATGCCACGACATTCCGTCCGGTCCCCGATCCCGAACAGGGTGATCGACGAGGTCGGCTCGCCGAACACGGTTTCAAAGGTCCCAACGAGAAGCTCGTTGGACGTTGTCTCACGGGCAGCAATGAACAGCGTCTTGGCAGGCAGACTCGGCGCGCAACCCGCGACCGCCGCGACCAAAAGCAACCAACCCAGCCCCCGTGGCCGAGTCTTTACGAATCTTCGATTCGGTGACGTCAAACCCTGAACCGTCCCACTCTCATCGCCTCATGCGGACGCTGTATCGCCCGGACTTATTAGGCCAAGCGATTGGCGATACTCTGCGGCCATCCGGCTGTAGTGCAACGCCGTACCGCCATTATACGCGATCTCGTCGGTTGTGAGGTCGCGCATATATTTGGCCGGACGACCTGCCCATAACTGACCGCTCGGGACGCGCTTCCCCGGGGTTAACAACGACCCGGCCGCCAGCATTGCGTCGGTTTCGACCTCGGCGTCGTCCATGACCGTGGCCGCCATCCCGACGAAACATCGCGCATGCAACCGACAGGCATGGAGCAACACCTTGTGGCCGACGGTAACGTCGTCACCGATCGACGCATCGCCGCCTTCGCGCCGGCTCACATGGATGATCGAGCCGTCCTGAATGTTGGTGCGGGCGCCAATCCGAATGACGTTCACGTCGCCCCGGATCGCGCACTGGAACCAGATGTTGGATCCCGCACCGATCTCGACGTCGCCAATCACGCAAGCGCCGGGAGCAAGAAACACATCGGGCGCCAACCGAGGCGTCACGCCTCGGTACGGCAGTACGATTCCGCTGGCCTCCACGCCGGCCCTTACGGGAACAACGGGCGTTGCTCTAGGGATAGCGTTTCGGGCAACCCGTACATGACATTCATGTTTTGGACGGCCTGACCGGATGCGCCTTTGACGAGATTGTCGATGACCGACAACAGAATCGCACGCCCCTTCACGCGGTCGGGATAGACGCCGATCAAACTGTGATTCGACCCCCGCACATGCCGCGTTGCCGGCGAAACGCCCTCGGGAACGACACTCACGAACGGCTCGTCAGCGTAGCGCGCGGACAACGTCTCCCGCAGATCCGCGGCCGTCGTATCGGCCGTAAGCCGTACGTAAATGGTCGACAGGATGCCCCGGTTCATCGGCATCAAATGCGGGGTGAAGTTCACGACGATGTCGCGCCCCGCCGCCCGGGCAAGCCCTTGCTCGATTTCCGGTCCGTGGCGGTGACCAGCGACGCCGTAGGCATGAATCCCTTCGGACACTTCGCCAAACAGGCTGCCCTCTTTGGCTGCGCGGCCAGCGCCGCTGACGCCCGATTTGGCGTCAACAATGATATCGTCCGGATCGATCTCGCCGGCCTCGATCAACGGCACCAACGGGAGCAACGCACTCGTCGGATAACAGCCTGGGCAGGCCACTAGCCGTGCATCCCGTATGTCGGCGCGGGCAAGTTCGGTGAGACCGTAGACCGCCTCAGCCTGCAACTGGGGCGACCTATGGGGGTGCCCGTACCATTCGGCGTAGGTCTCGACATTGTCCAACCGGAAGTCCGCCGACAAATCGATCACCCGCACCCCGGACGGAATTCCCGCGATGAGATCTTCGCGCCGTTCGGTGAGAAGTTCGTCGATGACGTCGTGATCGGTATGATGAAGCAGCCCCGCCACAATCTCTTGCGTCGTGCCATGCGGTAGCGCACAGAAAATGAGGTCGACCTCGAGGCCGCGCCACTCGACTTCGTCGATCTTGATGAGGCCGGGCAACTGCAGACCGAAGAGGTGGGGGAACACGTCGCTGATGTCCCGCCCGGCATGCCGGTCCGCCGTCAGAAGGACGATCTCGACGTTGGGGTGGTTGCAGAGTAGCCGGATCAACTCGGCGCCGGTGTAGCCGCTTGCGCCGAGAATGCCGACCCGAATCCTTTTTCCTTCGCTGGACATGACTTAACTCCCGCAGATGGACCCAAATGCCCATAAAAAAGGGGCGTCCGTCAAGACGCCCCTCAGGGTCGAAAGAGGCGGACGGATTAGCGCTTCGAGAACTGGAAGCTCCGGCGGGCCTTGGCCTTGCCGTACTTCTTGCGTTCGACGACACGGCTATCGCGCGTCAGAAAGCCATTCTTCTTCAGGACCGGACGCAGCGACGGTTCATAACGAATCAACGCGTGGCTGATGCCATGCCGAACCGCCCCCGCCTGACCCGACAAACCGCCGCCCGTGACGGTGCAAATAACATCGTACTGCCCTTCGCGGCCGGCCGTCTCAAGCGGCTGATTGATAATCATGCGCAGCACGGGACGGGCGAAGTAGACCTCGCTCGTGCGACCATTGACCAGCACCCGACCGGCACCCGGTTTGATCCAGACGCGCGCAATCGCATTCTTGCGTCGACCCGTCGCATAGGAACGCCCCTGTGCATCGATCTCCGGTTCGGCCGGCGCCGTGTCCTCGACGGCAACGACGCCCGCGGCGGTCGCAACAGGCGCGCTTGCCCCTGTCGTTAGCGACTTCAAATCGGAAAGCGATTGTCTCTCGTCGGCCATGGTTAGGCTGCCCTATTGTTTTTCGGATTCATGGAAGCCACGTCCAGCACTTCGGGTTCTTGCGCGGCGTGCGGGTGTTCCGCGCCGGCATACACCTTGAGGTGTCCCAGTTGCCTACGCGCCAGGGGGCTTTCCTTCGGCAACATACGCTGGACAGCCTTGATAACGACCCGCTCGGGATGGGCGCCACCGAGAATCTCGCCTGCGGTCCGCTGCTTGATACCGCCCGGATAACCCGTGTGGCGGTAGTAAATCTTGTCCTCAAGCTTTCGTCCGGTCACCCTGATCTTATCGGCGTTGACGACAATCACGTTGTCGCCGCCGTCGACGTGCGGGGTATAGCTGGGCTTGTGCTTGCCCCGAAGACGGTCGGCAATGATGACGGCCAGGCGGCCCAGAATCAGGCCCTCGGCGTCAATCAGCAGCCACTTCTTCTGGACTTCGGCAGGTTTTGCGGAGTAGGTCTTCATGGTCTAGCGTCCTTTGGCGGGTTCGCCCGCAATGGCGCGGGAGTATGCCCGTGAAATTTGAGATGTCAACGATTTCTGACCAGATTTCAGAGGGTTACGGACACGGTATTCAGATACCGTAACAAAAGTGCGCGGCATCCATTGTGTTACCAGGTAAAGCAATCGAACCGATCCCCGGATTTCGCCCATGACCGCATCTCTAGCCCCCGCCCCCGACACCCCATCGATCGTTACCCGCACCGAGGTTGACGGCGTCGTTACCTTAACGCTGAACCGGCCAGCGGCGCGCAACAGTCTGTCGCGGGGACTGATGTCCGCGCTGCAAGAGTCCTTCGAGGCGATCACAAAATCGGCCGCCCGGGTGGTGATCCTGGCAGGCGCCGGACCGGCGTTCTGCGCGGGCCACGACCTGAAGGAAATCCGCAGCGATCCGCGCGCGCAAACCTATGAAGCGTTATTCGCGCAGTGCAGCCGGCTGATGCAAACCATCGTCGCCCTACCCCAACCGGTCATCGCCCGGGTCCACGGCCCCGCATCGGCGGCGGGCTGCCAGTTGGTCGCCACCTGCGACCTCGCAATTGCAGGCGAAAGCGCCCGCTTCGCCACCCCCGGCGTCAACATCGGGCTGTTCTGTTCGACGCCGATGGTGGCACTCAGTCGCAACGTCTCCGCCAAACACGCGATGGAGATGCTACTGACAGGCGAGATGTATGACGCCGCGGATGCTGCCCGTATGGGCCTCATCAATCGCGTTGTGCCCGACGGCGATCTCGTCGCTGCCGTCGATGCTCTGGCCCGGCAGATCGCAACGAAGTCGGCGACGACGGTGAAGATCGGCAAACAAGCGTTCTATCGCCAGCAGGAAATGGATCTCGGCGCAGCATACGAATACGCCTCGAAGGTCATGACCGAGAACATGCTCACCCGCGACGCTGCGGAGGGCATCGATGCATTTATCGAAAAACGCTCGCCAAACTGGCAAGATTCCTAGGTGGATCACGAGCAGTACGACGACGAATACATCCGCGCGATCCTTCGCGAGACCAGGACCATTGCCATGGTGGGCGCCAGTTCCAATTGGAATCGGCCGAGCTACTTCGCGATGAAATATTTGCAACGAAAGGGATTTCGCGTGATCCCGGTAAACCCGCGGGAAAGCGGCAAAGCGATTCTAGGTGAGCCGGTCTATGGCACGCTTGCCGACATTCCCGAAAAAATCGATATGGTCGACGTCTTCCGCAATTCGGAGGCCGCCGGTCCGGTAGCCGACGAGGCGATCACCATTTCGGCAAAAGTGCTATGGATGCAGCTCGGGGTTCGCAACGATGCAGCGGCGGCCCGTGCGGAAGCCGCCGGCCTGAAGGTCGTCATGAATCGTTGCCCGAAGATCGAATTCGGGCGACTGTCGCGCGAAATCGGAGCAATGGGCATCAACACCGGCCTAATCAGCAGTAAGCGCCGCAACAAGCTATAGGGAACAATCTATGACCGACACGCCGACCTACGGGTTCGAGACCCTTGCGGTACACGCCGGCGCCGCGCCCGACCCTGTAACCGGGTCTCGGGCGACGCCGATTCATCAAACGACGTCATTTGTGTTCGAAGACGTCGATCATGCCGCCTCGTTATTCAACCTCCAGGCCTTCGGAAACATCTACACGCGCTTGACGAATCCGACCGTGGCCGTTCTCGAACAGCGGCTCGCCGGTTTGGAGGGCGGGCGGGGCGCCGTTGCCGCCGCCTCCGGCCACGCGGCACAATTGATGGCGTTCCATGTGCTCATGACCGCAGGCGATCATTTCGTCGCCGCGAAACAGCTTTACGGCGGTTCGCTTACGCAGTTCGGCCAGTCGTTCAAAAAATTCGGTTGGGACTCGACGACAGTGGATGCCACCGATGCGCAGAATTTTCGCGCTGCGCTCAAGCCCAACACCAAAGCAATCTTCATCGAGAACCTTGCCAACCCCGGTGGAGTCGTGGTCGACATCGAAGCGGTGGCGACCATCGCCCACGACGCCGGCATCCCGTTGATCGTCGACAACACCCTGGCCACGCCCTACCTGTGCCGGCCATTCGAGTGGGGTGCCGACATCGTTATTCATTCGCTGACGAAGTTCCTCGGCGGCCACGGCAATTCGCTGGGCGGTATGATCGTCGAATCGGGCAAGTTCGATTGGGGCCAGAACGGCAAGTATCCGAGTCTGACCGAGCCCAACGCCTCCTATCACGGCCTCAAGTTCTACGAAACGTTCGGCGACATGGCCTATTCGGTCGCGATTCGGGCCCAGTCCCTGCGGGACCTCGGTCCGGCATTGAGTCCCATGAATGCGTTCCTGATCCTGACCGGAATCGAAACCCTTCCCTTGCGCATGGAGCGCCACAGTACGAACGCCCTCAAAGTCGCCGAGTTCCTCGAAGCCCACCCTAAGGTCGATTGGGTCTCCTATGCCGGACTGAAATCGAGCCGTTTCTACGATCTCGGCAAGAAATATCTGCCCCGCGGCGCCGGTGCCGTGTTCACGTTCGGGATCAAGGGCGGATTCGAATCCGGCGTTAAACTCGTCGAAGGCGTTGAGTTGATCTCGCATCTTGCCAACATCGGCGACACCCGCAGCCTCATCATTCACCCGGCATCGA
The DNA here is from genome assembly GCA_964350495.1 of uncultured Alphaproteobacteria bacterium. GTDB lineage: Bacteria > Pseudomonadota > Alphaproteobacteria > SHVP01 > SHVP01 > CALJDF01. Next base: position 2,971 of record CAYGKG010000100.1, on the reverse strand, counting down.
CGACGCACCGCCAGCTAGGCGAGGCCGAGCTGATCGCCGCAGGTGCCGGACCCGATGTCGTCCGGCTATCGATCGGAATCGAAAGCGTCGACGATATTATCCGCGACCTCGACCAAGCGTTGTCGGCGGTCTAACCCCCGACGACGATGGTGGCGACACGACGGTGGCATAGAGCAGCACAAACATCTGGGCAAAGATGTGCGAGACCGGGGATGCCGCGAAGACGGTCGCTCTGTCGCGACTCCCGATGGGCCTAGCGGCGATCACGAACCTCTGCTCTAGGTCTTCGCCCCGGTTTCAGCCGCAATCCAATCGAGGTAATCCAGGTTCCCATCGTCGATGGGCAGGGACACGATACAGGGGCAGTCGTAGGAGTGCAGCGCACGGACGCGCTCCGCTAGCGCCTCGACCAGATCGACCCGAGATTTCATCACAAGGATTGCCTCGGTGTCTTCGTGTACCGCACCCTCCCACCGGTAAATCGACGCCACGCCGTCGATCACATTGGCACAGGCGGCCAACCGCTCGCTCACAAGAATACGACCGATCGTAATGGCTTCCGCGCGGTCTTTCGCCGTGACATAAACAAAACGCGCATCGATCACGGTCGCCCCCGGGTGGCGTGAAGCGCGATAATTACGGCCGAAAACAAAACCATGCCGCCGGCTTGATGCCCTGCGGCAAGCGGGATGGGCACGACCAGCACAAGGGTTGCAATGCCGAGGACGGCTTGCACGACGGCCGCGAGCGCGAGCGCGCCAATAAGCCGGGACATCCGACCGTTCGTCTGGACGAGGCGATTGAAGAACCAGACCAGCAGGATCGCGGCCACCGTCGCGGTACCGAGAACCCGATGGGTAAATTGAATCGTGATCGTGTTCTCGAAGAAATTGATCAAGGCCGGCGAGAGATCGAACAATCCGACCGGCACCCACCGACCGTCCATCAAAGGGAAGGTGTTATAGGCAAAACCGGCATCGGTCCCGGCCACAAATCCGCCCGACAGAATGACGAAATAGACCCACGGAACGAGAAGGCGCAAGACGCCGCGAAGCGCCGCGCTATCCGGCGCAACCGGAACCGGCGCAAGGAGGGAAAGCGCGGTCCACAGCATGTACCCGTAAATCAGGACCGCGAGGCCGAGGTGCGCCGTCAACCGATACTGGCTGACGTCGGGTCTATCGACCAAGCCGCTTTGCACCATGAACCAGCCCAGCAGACCTTGCATCCCGCCCAAAATGAACAGCAGAACCATGCGCGGCACCATGGGCCGCGCAATCCGACCGGTGAACGCAAAGAACAGAAAAGGCAGCAGGAACGCGACGCCGATGACCCGTCCAAGAAGGCGATGGGCGTACTCGTACCAAAAGATGACTTTGAACTCGGCGAGCGTCATGCCCGCGTTGACCTTTTGGTACTCCGGATAGGCCCGATAGCTGTCGAACATCGCCATCCACGTGGCATCGTCGAGGGGCGGCAGAATGCCCGATAGAGGCCGCCAGTCGACGATCGACAATCCCGAATCGGTGAGCCGTGTCACACCGCCGAGAACCACGGTCGCAAAAATCAAACTGCACACGCCAATAAGCCACCACCCGACGGGCGCGGCTGACCGGCTAATGCTGGGGGATTTCCCCGGATAGAGGGCCATTGTCTGGGTCACGGACGGGAACCTATCAGGGATTTAAGCCGCCGTGCAGCGGTCGAATGACACAAATCGACGCAGTCCGCGTTCTAGTGAGTCGCCTAGAACACCTCGTTGTTTTGCCCAGAATATCTTGTGCAATACCCGCGACGCCGCCACTAGATTTGCCGGTACGCGACGTCCCCGGGAGGGAGCGGTATATAGCCGCAACCCTACTTTGACCGACCGTTCAACCGCGCTGCCAAGGGGGACGGCTTACTTCTTCGCCGCGAAAATACCGACGGCGCTGTACCCGCCTCCATCGACCTTGAACTGGCCGCCCATTTCGGCGGCAACATCGCCGCCGCCCGACATGAACGACCCGTTGTAACTGCCGGTCCGGCCCGACCCGGCGATGGAGCCGACGAACTTATGCCGCGTCCCCGTCGACGTAACCGCAAGCCCGGTACCAGTATAGTTTGCGCCGTCGAAGTTCGTAATGTTGAACGCGCTTGACCCAGGATTGTCGAAGTTGACGGTCGCCGCCAGGCCGCCGATGGCTTGATAGACCTGGGTCCCGTTGAAGACGGTTCCAATCGCATGGCCCGTGTAGGTCGCCGTACCTTGCAGCGCATTAATCGCCGCGAATCCGGCTATTTCGCCGGCAACGTAGTTCGCCATATGGATGATTTCGGACGACGAACCGGTGTTGGTAATTCGCCCACCCCAGAATCCCCAATTAAGATACTTGCAAGCACAAACGGACACGCCGGATGGGAGGAAACCGCTGTTGAACTGGGTCGCCTCCGACACGCTCACGAACGCCACACTGGATTGATTTTGTGGCGACGAATTGATCGTCACGCTGCCGCCACCGTCTTGGTCGCCCGCCGCAATATTGTTGTCGTCGATGAAGACGCTTTCCTCGGTCGACGTGCTGTTATCCCCGAATGCCGCGACGTCTCGATCACCGAACACAACCTGAAATGTCGGGCCGCTCCCGAAGGCGTTGGTGAACTTAAACGTCCCGCGAACCTTGTTGGCGGCCGCGTTCGTTCTGATCTCCACGTCGGAACTGTCGTTGGTAAGTCCAAACAACATGGTTGTCGTCGAGAGCGCGCCGGCAACCTCGGTCTGATACGCGCCGCCCAGATAGCCGCCCATTGTGCGCGTACTACGGGTGCCTAACGTCGATGTCGCCGGAACGGCAACGACGGTGGGGAAGAAATTTGTCGTCTGCGGCGACCCACCAGGCTCAAAACGGTCGGCCCCATTGTTGGCCACAAGGACGTCGTTTGTGCTGACATTCGCGCTTTCCAGCACGAAGTAGGATCCGGTGGTGCCGAA
>CAYGKG010000099.1:0-11166 GCA_964350495.1 uncultured Alphaproteobacteria bacterium | reverse complement strand
GTGCATCACGATCATATCGTCCGAATGGTTCGGGCCGACGTGTATCAACTCTACGCTTTTGCCGCCCAGGGTCAGGGTCATCCGGTCGTTGAAGGTGACGTCGGGCGCCCGTACCCCGGCGTGGGGTCCAGCTAGGTTGTTGGGCAGGTTGCTATGTCCAACGACGATCACGTCCTCGCCGTAGACCTCGCCGCCAGAGGCGTGGTCGGCGTGGTGATGGCTGTAGACGAGGTATTTGATGGGCACGCCGAAGCGGCTCTGGACCTCGGCCTGCAACCATCGGGCTGCGTCGGCATCGATCGGATCGGTTGCGATCACGCCCTCGGGTGTGACGAGGAAGACCGCGACATGGAAGTTGTTTTGAAAACGGTAGAGATCGCCCGCGATGTTGGTGATCTCGCGCTGGGGCGCCTGCTGCGCCTGCGCAGCGACCGCAACGAATAACGCCGTGACGGCGATCGCAAGGGTACGAAGAATCATGGTGGCCTCCCGTTGGTTCAGGACACAAACACCATTGGAGCCCGCCTTATTCACCGGTCACACCTTCGTGACCCAGCAGAATTGGATCCTTCTCGATCTGGACTTGGGCTTGGGCTCGACCTTAGGTCGGCGTTCAACCGTCCTCGGGCAGGTCCAACGACTCCTTCAGCTCGCGCCATTCGCGGGCCGACAGGCCGGTGTCCTTGCGATCGACCGTTTCGCCTCGGAGCATGCGCTTCACCGCAGACGCGCCTTTCGCCGACAGATGCACGCCGCCCATCCGATAGTCCATGAAGGCATCAAAGGTGAGCGGCACCCATCGTTTGAGGGTGTCGAGCATCGCGTCAGCATAGACGCGGATTTCGTACTGGGCGTGGGGATCGGCGCGGAGCGAGAGGAAGTGGAGCAGGTTGTGCAGGTTCGTCTTCCAATACCACTGCGTATAAAAATTGAGCGACAGGTTCATGCGAGCAAGTTCACGCGCAAGCCCCTTGCGCGACGGATCGTCGGGCTCGCCGTCCGCCCCTTCGTTGAGCATGTAAGCGTAGTGTGCGTAGTTACTTTCCGAATCGTCGCGCAACAGCTTGAAGACCTCGGTCGCCTCATCGCCGGTCAGCACCGCATCGCGGCCCTGGCGGTTCTGGGCGCTCTGCGCCGCCAAATGCTCAGGCGCGGGTAGGTAGAACTCGTTATCGAGGATCGAATAGCGCGCCGAGTACTCGTTGACGTTGGCGGTGCGGTGGCGAATCCACTGACGCGCGACAAAAATGGGGAGTTTGACGTGGTACTTGATCTCCGCCATTTCGAACGGCGTCGTATGGCGGTGGCGCATCAAGTAGTTGAGCAAGCCTCGGTCCTCGGAGACCCGCTTGGTGCCTTTGCCGTAGGAGACCCGCGCGGCCTGTACCACGGCATTGTCGTCGCCCATGTAGTCGACCACACGGACAAAGCCATGGTCGAGAATAGGGATCGCCTGGTAGAGAATCTCCTCGAGCGCGGGCACCGTGGCGCGGCGGGTCTCAAAGGTTTCTGCCCTCTGAGCGTCGATTTCCTGCTGTTGTTCGGGCGAAACGTGGGGCATGGCGCTACATGAAGTGGTCGAGAGCGGGCAAGAAATACTACATCTTGGTAGCTGGGGCGACTCCTGAATCCCGGCGACATCAATCCCCCACACCCAAGAGCGCGGTTGGCTCGGCGTGTCACACCGCCGGAGGCCGCGCAGGACACCGCCGCGTGCCGGTTGTAGGCGTTGCCGCTACAGCCCGTAGAGCCGTTTCGGGTTGTCGTAAAGGATGTGTTGTTTGGTCGCCTCATCGATGTCGGTGCGGGCGTGCAAGAGGTCGATGACGTCGATCTGGGCCGAAGGATCGGTATGGCCGTAGTCGGTGCCGATCAGCAGCGACTTGGGCCCGGCGTATTTCAGAATGTAGGCAAGATCGTCATCGCTTTGGCAGGTGAGATGAATATTGGCCTCGCCCAGGAAATCGGCGGACATTTTCTTGCCGGTTGCGTGGACGCGCCGGGCATATTCGTTGTGAACCCACGGCACCCATTGCGCCGCCGATTCGATGAAGCCCCAACGCAACGTCGGAAACCGCGTTGGAATCTCGCTCATCAGCAGGACCATGCAGCCAACGACGGCGGGCAACCGCGTAATCGTAAAGCCCTTGACCGATACCGGGCCGGGTGCCCGCATATGAAAGACGGTGTTTTCCTGACTGCCGTTGGCGATATGCACCGTGATCGGCATGTCGAGGCGTTCGGCCTCCGCGTAGATCGGGTAGAAATACGGATCGGACATCAACCGATCGCCTTCGAAGGCGCGCATGAAAACACCGACCGCGCCGTTTTTCTTGGCGCGTCGGATTTCGGCGATGGCCTCGTCCATCACCAAGGTCGGCGGCACGCACACCCAGCGCAACCGGTCGGGCGCCTGTTTCCAGATATCGATCAGCCAACTGTTGTAGGACCGCGTCAACGCGACCTCGGCATCGGGGTTCTCGGTCAGGCTAGTCAGCCACATCGTTGGGAACAGCACCTGGACGTCGATCCCGAGATCGTCCATGTGGCGCAGGCGTAGGGGGATATCGCTCATCTCCCGCGCGGCCTTCGGGGTTGCCATGTCGCGGCCCGCGGTTTGCGACATTTTCTTGATCTCATCGTCGGTAAAGCGACGCAGGAAGGCCGGGCCTAGGACGCCGTTGACCTTCCAGCCGCCTTCGGCCGGGTTGTCGCCGGGCGGCGGGCTGATGACAGGGCGATACTTTGCTTCGTCGGGTGCAAGATAATCCCAAGTGCGCTCGGTCTCGATAACGTGTGCGTCGGCGTCAATGACACGCGTTTTGACCTGTGCGTCCATAGTGTATCCCCTTTGTGAAAGCACTCGCATGGTGCGGTGGTGACGGCGGTGTTGCAACACCGCGCGGCTGAATGTCCGCAGGACGGGCCGATCCGGACGCGCGGGTGGTTTGGCTGGGGGTCTCGGCTACACTTGATGCCACGTCGCCCGCGAGGCGGCGCAAGCACCGCGGAGCGGACCATGAAGTTCCTGTTTTTCCACCTGATGCCGTGGGACACCTTTCCCAAAGAGGGCCCGGAGTGGCCGGTAAGCAACCGCGACTTCGATCCGGTGAAGGCAACCGCGGTTTACGACACCTATATCGACACGATGGCCTATGCCGAGGACTGTGGGTTCGATGCTGTGGGCTGCAACGAACACCACTTCTCGCCGTTTGGCTTGATGTCGAACCCGAACCTGATCGGCGCCGCGTTGGTTCAACGCACTAAAAAGATCAAACTTGCGATGGTCGGCAGCCTCGTACCGTTGTTGAACCCGATCCGAGTCGCCGAGGAATACGCCATGCTAGACGTGATGTCTGGCGGTCGCTTGATGGCTGGCATCCTGCGCGGCATACCCCACGAGTATGTCGCCTACAACGTCCCGCCCGACGAATCGCGCGCGCGGCTGGAGGAAGCGGCGGAACTGATCGTGAAGGCATGGACTGCGCGCGAACCGTTCGGCTGGAAAGGTCACTTCTACAATTTTCCGGCAGTCTCGATTTGGCCGCGGCCCCGCCAACAACCGCACCCACCGATCATCATGTCCGCGAGCAACGACGATTCGGCGCGCACGGCCGCGCGCCATCGTGCGATCATGGGTCTTGCGCTGGTCCCGGACCTCAAGGTCGCCAAGCACTTGATCGACACGTATATGGACGCCGCGCACGAGGCGGGCTGGCACCCGACGCCCGACCACGTCCTGGTCGGGCTCAACACCTGTATCGCCGAAACCACCGAAGCCGCCCAAGCAGAACTCGCAAAAGGCTCGGCCTATTTCGGCAAGGTGTTGCTTGGCGGCCCACGGACCGCTCAGAAGCTGGTGCTGCAAAAGTCGCGCTACTTTGCCGACGACGACGTGAAGAAAGAGTTCGTCGGTCGCATCCAAAGCGCCAAGGAACGTACGCTACAGGAAAGCGTCGACGCCGGTGTGACCCTGTGCGGCACACCCGACGAGGTCGTCGTCCAGATCAAGCGGGTGCGCGAGGAACTAGGTTGTGGCTGGATCAACATGAACATGAAGATCGGAAACGTCCCCAACGACGGCGTGCGGCGCTCGATGGCGCTCTTCCGCGACCACGTGCGACCGGCATTCCCCGTACCCGAGGCCCCCGCCATCGCTGCCGAGTAGCAGCCGATATCGCTGATCATTAATCGAGAAGAACAATGTTGCCGTTGAAGGGTCTTCGCGTTATCGCGGTCGAGCAGTATGGCGCCGGTCCATTCGGTACGCAGTACCTGTCGGACCTCGGCGCCGAGGTGATCAAGATCGAGTCGCCGGACGGCGGCGACGTTTCGCGCAGCGTCGGTCCGTTTTTTATGGATGGCGCCGAGGACGGCGATACCGCCGCCAGCCTCTTCTTCCAAGGCTTAAATCGCAACAAGAAAAGCCTGACGCTCGACCTCAAGAGCGCGACCGGCCAAGAGATCTTTCGCGCGCTCGCTGCGACGGCGGACGCGGTCTGTAACAACCTCCGCGGCGACGTCCCTGCCAAACTTGGCCTCACGTACGAAACGTTAAAGGAGATCAAACCGGCGCTGGTGTGTGCCCACCTCTCGGCTTACGGACGCGACAACGAGCGCGCCGCATGGCCGGGGTACGATTTTCTGATGCAAGCTGAGACCGGATACTTTTCCGTGACCGGCGAACCAGGAGGCCCGCCAGCGCGCATGGGCTTATCGATTGTCGACCTAATGGCGGGACTGTCGATGTCGTTCGGCTTGGTATCGGCTGTGATGCAAGCGCGACAAACGGGGACCGGGCGCGACGTCGACGTGAATCTGTTCGACACCGCGCTCTACAACCTCAACTACATCGGCCACTGGTATCTCGGCGCTGGCCACAATCAGGGACGCGAACCCCGTTCAGCGCATGCCTCGTTGGTCCCTTGCCAGCTGTACACGACCGCCGACGGTTGGATCTACATCATGTGCAACAAGGAAAAATTCTGGGGCATCCTGTGCGACCTGATGGACCGCGCGGACCTCAAGACCGACCCACGTTTCTTGACGTTCAAGGAACGGCTGATCCACCGCGACGCCCTGACGCCGCTCGTCGATGCAGCACTCGCGCCAAAGACGACCGCACAGTGGCTCGACGTTTTTCAGGGGCGCGTCCCCGCAGCACCGTTGCTTGACGTCGCCCAGGCGCTAGAGAACCCGTTTGTGCGGGACCGCGGGCGGATTAAGGCAGCGACCACGGCCGAAGGGCGCGAGGTCGATCTCCTGGCGAGTCCCATTCACATGCAGGACGAAACCTATCCGCAGCGCGCCGCGCCGGCTCTCGGAGCCGACAGCGACGATATTCTGAGCGAGTTGGGTTACGACGCAGCGACGATTGCGGCGCTGCGCGCGCAACGCGTCATCTGACCGATCGGGCCGCCTGGTTGGTTTGCGGCCAACCGCGTACGGGGGTCGATCGAGTGCTCAGTCATGGGAACACGGTTCTGGCTCGACTCCGCTACATCAGTGGAGCACCACCTACACCTTTACAACCGACGCGGGATTCGTTGCAATGCGCTTTCAGATTGGGAGGCGCCGGTGCCGGAAGTCACGGTGATGGGCCAGGACGGCCACCTGCTTGAAGTGAACGGGATCAGCCGTGGCGCTCTGTCGCCAGGTGGCAAGGCCGTTCCTGTCGGCGTCGGTTGGGTGACGTTTGCCGCCACCCAGAGCGACGGGACCGTCCACCGAAGCGACGACCGCTACATTCTGCCGGTCAACAACGACACCGTTGATTTGACATGATCCGCGTTGCCGTCTTGGCATTTGTCCTGATCGGCGCAGGCGCGTGCGCGGCGCCGGTCCGCAACGTCGAACTGGCGACCCTGGATACCAACGTGGGTTACCGCTTTCACACCGTCGACCATGGGCTCCGCAATGACACGCTGGTTGTGATGACGATGTCGGGCGGAGGAACACGGGCTGCGGCCCTGGCGACGGGCGCCCTGCGCGGACTACATCACGCGCAATTCGCCGACGGCACAACGCTCGACACTGAAATCGACATGCTGTCGTCGGTGTCGGGCGGGAGCGTTGCTGCCGCCTATTTCGCGCGCTACCGCCACGCCGGCCTCGCCGCGCTGGAGCAACAGTTCCTACGCCAGGACGTGATCGGCGACCTGGTATCGGCCGGCCTCAATCCGCTCAACCTCGCGCGCCTACCGACCCCGTCCTATGCGCGGATCGACTGGCTGATCGCGGCATTCCACAAGCGCCTCTTTGCCGAGGGCGAAACCTACGCAACGTTACTAAACACAGCGGGCTCGCAGCCCTATCTCATCGTGAACGCCGGCGACGTCACCGCCGAGGCGGTCTTCCCCTTCACGCAAGATCGATTCGATCTGATCTGCTCGGACCTTCTCGACATGGATTTGGCAGACGCGGTCGCTGCCTCGGCGGCATTTCCCCTCGCCCTCACCGCGATCACATTGACGAACTATTCGCCCTGTGCCGCCCAAGATCGCGCTTGGCCGGATCATCCGCCCCTGCGGATCATCAACCCGCTGAGTACGTCGGCCTATGACAACCCCCGGGACCGTCGACGCGCGGCGCGCGAATGGGCCTATCTGAATCGGGCGTACCCGGACGACTACTTGGGCAGCGACGGCAGCATCGACCAGAGCCGCCCGCCGCGGCGCAAAGCATGGTTGCGCGCGCGACCGGTCGGCGAGGGACGGCGGTACATTCACCTGCTCGACGGCGGGATTGCCGACAATCTTGGCCTGTCGGAACCGCTGTATCTGTTGTCCTCGGCAAATTCGCCGGCGCTCACGCGCGGTCGTGACGGCAACCTCAAAAATCTCGTCCAGGCCATCTGCGAGAAGGATATCGGCACCATCTTGTTCGTCGTGGTCAACGCCAGGTCGGACCGCCAGAGCGCGTTGGACGGCCGCGCGGCGGCGCCGGGATTGATCGCGATGCTGACCGGGACGACGAGTAGCGCGATCGACGGTAGCACTTTCGGGGTGCTCGACCGGCTCGACACGGTGACTAAGGAGTTGCTGCGAACGAACCAGGCGTGCGATCCCCACGCCGTGGACGACCTCGTGGTTCTGAAGGTGCCGGTGGATTTCGATTTCATCGACGATCCGCTGTGCCGACAGCGTTTCCAAGACATGGCGACGACGTGGTCGCTGCCCGACCGGGAAATCGACGCGTTGTTGGCCGCGGGCACTGCTTTGGTTGCCAAAGGCCTCGGTGCCGCCCCCGGCGACGGCAGTCAGCCGAGCGCATTGGTGCGCCTCGGACTGACGCTGGGGATTAGCCAAACGGTGCGGGACGCCTGCGAAGTGGCCAAAGCCGGCTAGATCCCGGCCCCCTTCAAATCCGCCATCTAAACGCCTATATAGGGAGTGCCGGTTTACCGGCTATGGCGATAAACGCTTCACGGAATAGGCGTAGCGGACCCGGGGGCAGTACCCGGCGCCTCCACCATAAACACACCGAGCCCGCCGATTCGGGCGCAAACCGGTTTTAGACGTGTGTTTTTGATGGGGGCGAATCAGGATCGACGCGCGTAGTAAAGGTGGAGTTTTTGCCCGGCATGGTACCACCGTTATCGGGCTGTATCTAAAAGTGCCAACGACAATGAAATGGCGCTCGCTGCTTAGTCATAAGTAAGCGCGGTTCGGGGGGGTACCGGGCAACAGAAGCCCCCCCACTTCAAATTTCCTCCATCACGACTGCTTGCAGCGCTGCCCCCTTGGATTCCGCGGCAAGCGGTCTAGTATGTGCGCCCGACGGGAGCGACGGACGACATGCGCGATCACTATAACTATCCAACAATGGTCGATGCGGCACTGCGCGGGGTGGTCCGCTCAGTGCTGAAACGCGTTCAGGAACAGGGCTTGCGCGGCAATCACCATTTGTACCTGTCGTTCCTCACCCACTTTCCGGGCGTTGTGGTCGCCGACTACCTACGCAGCAAGTATCCCAAAGAAATGACGATCGTTTTGCAGCATCAGTATTGGGACCTCGACGTAACCGACGAAGGCTTCGATCTCACGTTGTCGTTCCACAAGATACCGGAGCGCCTAACGATCCCCTTTGCCGCCATGACCGGCTTTGCCGACCCCAGCGTTCAGTTCGGCCTGCAGTTTCAACCCGACCGGAGCCGCGTCGAAACCGGTCCCGCCAGCGACGACAACAGCCCCACACCGATCACGACAGGTGGGGCGATGGTCACCGTCAGCAGCAATGCCGACGATGAGGTCGAGGTCGACGCGCCCGCTAAAACCCCCGACGTACCTGCGGGCGAAAAAGTCGTCGCGCTGGATCAATTCCGCAAAAAATAGCCGATCGTGCGGCCCACGCGCCGCAGAGGAGGACCGATGGTCACGTTCCAATACCAGGACATGTTTCCGCTTGGGCCGGACGAAACGCCCTACCGCCAGCTGAGCGACGAGTTTGTCAGCACCATCGACGTCGGCGGCAACGAAGTCGTACGGGTCGAGCCCGAGGCGCTGTCCCTGCTGACCGAACAGGCGATGCGCGACATCGCCCATTTGTTGCGCCCAGGCCATCTACAACAATTGCGCAACATAATGGACGACCCCGAGGCCTCGGATAACGACCGCTATGTCGCCTACGAGCTACTCAAGAACGCCAATATCGCAGCCGGAATGATCCTCCCGGGCTGCCAGGATACCGGCACGGCGATTGTCATGGCCTACAAGGGCCAGAACGTCTGGACACCGGGGAACGACGCCGAAGCGATTTCGCGCGGGGTTTTTTCCACCTACACCGAATCGTACTTGCGCTACTCGCAGATGGCGGCGCTGTCGATGTACGACGAGGTCAACACCGGCAGCAATCTGCCGGCGCAGATCGACATCTATGCAAGCCAAGGCGACGCCTACAAGTTCCTGTTCATGGCCAAGGGTGGCGGGTCGGCGAACAAGACCTTCCTTTACCAACAGACTCGTGCCGTCCTGAACCCCGATGCCTTGTTGGCCTTTCTTGACGAAAAGATCCGGTCGCTCGGCACGGCCGCCTGCCCGCCCTACCACCTTGCGATCGTGGTCGGGGGCACCTCGGCCGAGATGAATCTGAAGACCGTCAAGCTGGCGAGCACCCGTTATCTCGACGCACTCCCCACCGCCGGGAACGAACACGGCCAAGCCTTTCGCGATCTGGAAACGGAAACACGGGTCCACGAACTGACCCGAGCGATGGGCATCGGGGCGCAGTTCGGCGGCAAGTATTTCTGCCATGACGTGCGCGTCATTCGCTTACCCCGCCACGGCGCAAGCGTGCCGATCGGAATCGGCGTGTCCTGTTCGGCGGATCGGCAAGCTATGGGCAAGATCACGCGCGATGGGGTTTTCTTGGAACAACTGGAGACCAATCCGGCGAAGTACATGCCCGAAGTTCGCGAAGGCGAGCTGGGCGGCGATGTCGTGCAGGTCGATCTTAACCGACCGATGGCTGAAATCCTCAAACAGCTTTCCGAGTATCCGATACGCACGCGGCTTTCGCTGAGCGGACCGATGATCGTCGCCCGCGACATCGCTCACGCCAAGATCAAGGAGCGTCTCGCCGACGGTGGCGGCATGCCGCAATATATGAAGGACCACATGGTCTATTACGCCGGACCGGCCAAGACGCCTGAGGGCTATGCCTCAGGATCGTTCGGCCCCACCACGGCGGGGCGCATGGATTCCTACGTCGATGAATTCATGGCCGCCGGCGGCAGCATGATTTCGTTGGCCAAGGGCAATCGCTCGCCGATGGTCCGCCAAGCCTGCGGCAAACACGGCGGGTTCTATCTCGGTTCCATTGGTGGCCCAGCCGCGCGCCTCGCCCAGGATTGCATCAAGAAGGTCGAGGTTCTTGAGTACCCCGAACTCGGCATGGAAGCGGTATGGCGGATCGAGGTCGAAGACTTCCCAGCCTTTATCGTGATCGACGACAAGGGCAACGACTTTTTCGTCGGGACCGTCGAGCGAAAAGCAGCTTAGGAACACCGGCTTGGCCATCACGATCCGTGAAACGGAACCGGGCGACGCCGGCCGACTCATTGCCTTGCAAGTCGACTATTACGCAACCCGGTGGGATTTTCCTCCGCGTTTTTTCGAAGCCAAGATTGCTTGCGAAATCGGAGACTTCCTCGCTCGCCGTGACGATCCGCGAAACCGATCCTGGCGCGCCGACGACCACGGCGCCTACGTTGGCGGCATCACGATCGACGGCAGTATCGACCCGCCGGCTGCACTCCTGCGGTGGTTCATTCTCGGCGACGCCGCGCGCGGCCAAGGTGCCGGCCGAGGGTTGATCGACGCGGCGATGGCGTTTTGCCGCGCAAAGGGGTTCTCAAAGGTCTATCTGGGGACTTTCTCAGGTCTGGATGCAGCGCGCGCGCTCTATGAGCGCGCGGGGTTTCTGCTAGTCCGCGAACACGAAAGCACCACCTGGGGCAGGCCGCTTGTCGAGCAGCGGCTCGAATGCGCGCTGAACGGCGACCGGTTATGAGCGTCTTACCGGATGTCCTGACCCGCGATCTCGATGTGGTGTTCTGCGGCTCGGCCGCAGGCACAGAATCTGCACGGCAGAACGCCTACTACGCCGGCCCCGGGAACAAGTTCTGGAAGACCCTAGCCAAAGTGGGGCTGACCGACCGACCGCTCGGACCCAACGAGTACCCCCTGTTGCTGACTTACCGGATCGGTTTGACCGACATGAACAAGACCGAATCCGGCGGCGATTCGGCACTTACGAAGGCGAGCGACGACCCGAACAGGCTCCGGGCGTCGATTACCGAACACGCCCCCCGCTTTCTTGCCTTCAACGGTAAGCGGGCCGCGAAAGCATTCTTCGGCCACGACGTGAAGTATGGCCGCCAACCCGACACCATTGGCGAGACCGCGATTTACGTGCTGCCATCGACATCGGGCGCAGCGTCGGGCCATTGGGACTTCGGTCCTTGGCAGGAATTCGCCGAACATGTCCGGCAACGACGCGTCTTTTCCCGCGCGGAACCCGAATTGAATTCGCTCACGCCCGAGGCACGGGAAGACATGCGGGTTTCGTTAAATCGGCGGCTGTACCACGGCATTGGCCGCGATCTACGCAAGAAGCGCGACGAGAGCGAGTTTGCGTCGCGCTTCTTGCGTAGATCGAGGCCAATGC
>CAYGKG010000098.1:3905-11492 GCA_964350495.1 uncultured Alphaproteobacteria bacterium | reverse complement strand
GGCTGGGTCACCGGCCACAGCTACATCGTCTATGGCCCGCTCGCCAACGGCGCGACCACCCTGATGTTCGAAGGCGTCCCGAACTACCCGGACTCATCGCGTTTCTGGCAGGTTTGCGACAAGCACAAGGTCAATATTTTCTACACCGCGCCGACCGCGATCCGCGCCCTGATGCGCGAGGGCGACGGACCGGTGAAAAAGACCAGTCGCGCGTCGCTGCGTCTGCTGGGATCGGTGGGCGAGCCGATCAATCCAGAGGCTTGGGAGTGGTACTACCGCGTGATCGGCGATAGCCGCTGTCCCATCGTCGACACCTGGTGGCAAACCGAGACCGGCGGCATTCTCATTACACCATTGCCCGGCGCGACCGACCTGAAGCCGGGGTCCGGCACCAAGCCGTTCTTTGGGATCGTGCCGGCGCTAGTCAATCACGAGGGGAAGATCCTCGAGGGCGAGGCCGTCGGGAATCTATGCATGCTCGAGTCGTGGCCCGGGCAAATGCGTACCGTCTACGGCGATCACCAGCGATTCGAAGAGACCTATTTCTCGCAATTCCCCGGCAAGTATTTTTCCGGCGACGGGTGCCGGCGCGATGCCGACGGCTATTACTGGATTACCGGCCGGGTCGACGATGTCATCAACGTGTCGGGTCATCGCCTCGGTACTGCCGAGGTCGAGAGCGCGCTTGTCGCTCATCCGAGCGTCGCCGAGGCGGCGGTTGTCGGTTACCCGCACGACATCAAGGGCCAGGGAATCTATGCCTATGTCACGCTAACGACCGGGACCGAGCCCACAGACGCGTTGCGCAAGGAACTCCTGCTATGGGTGCGTAAGGATATCGGCGCAATTGCAACGCCCGATCTGTTGCAGTGGGCGCCCAATTTGCCCAAGACCCGGTCGGGTAAGATCATGCGGCGAATCCTGCGCAAGATCGCTGCCAACGAACACGACCAACTCGGCGATACTTCGACTCTGGCCGAACCGGCTGTGGTCGACGATCTCGTCGACAATCGGATGAACCGCTGATCGCTCAAAAGTCGACGGCGATACCCTTACGCTCCCAGTCGCCGTAGCGCGTTGGCTCCAACCCCTTGGGTCCACCGGTCTCGCGCGGCTTGGTGCTGCTGTCGCGCGGCGCCGGCGTCGTCTGCCCGGCCTGATTTGCCGCGTCTGGCTTCTTCTGGGGTGGGTGGTCTTTGTTCACGGCGGTCGCCTCCTGTCGTCTAGGCCTATAGTATCGGTGTTTCGCCGCCGTCTCGACACCCCAGAATCAGCGCCCGCATTTGAAACAATGAGCTATCCCCGGACCGCGACTCTCCTCTCGGTCGCCATCGCCATGACCTTGGTTCTGGCCGGTATCGGTCTCGACTCGCGCTGGGCCTCGCCGCTCATCGCGGCAGCTGTCCTCCTGATCGCCGGCCACTGGTTTGGCCTGCGGGTCGCCGGGCGTCGCGACGCCAAGCGCACCTTGACCCGGTGGCCGGGTGTGCCGGTCGCAGCCATCGCACAGAACCTGAGTGCCAGCGCCGGCATCGCCAGCCCGGCGCTTTTTGTCCTACGCAGCGACGTGCCCAACGCCTTCGCCTCCGGACGCCGCGCGCCCAACGCGTCGATCGCGGTCACCGCGGGATTGCTGTCCTCCCTGAGCGAGCGCGAAATCCGCGGCGTGCTGGCCCACGAGATCGCGCATATCGTGCGCCGCGACGCCCGCTTCCTGACGCTCGCAGCGGTTGGGTGCGGCCTTGTTTTCGGCGCTCTTGGCGGCCTCGTTGCCGCGGCCCTCGACCCGGCGGCGGGTCTGGCGATCGTGGCTCTCAGTACGGTCGCGGCGGCACTGTGCCAAATGTCGATCAGCCGCGCCCGCGAACACGCAGCCGACCGGTTGGGCGCAGCGATTTGCGGCAACCCGCTCTGGATTGCCGCCGCGTTGGAGCGGATCGAGACCCTGGCCCTTCCCGCCGGCGCCGCGGTCCCACGCGGTTGGGCGCTGGAAACCTATCAGTTCGGGGCGCGGCGCGACCGTGTGCTCAGCTTGCTATCGACCCATCCGCCGATCGGCGAACGGATTTTCCGCCTGCGCCGCTTGGCGGGCCTGACCGACCCCTGGGTCTAGATGACCGAAGCCGCCCGTCCAGCCGGCGCGGCGCGCGCTGCCGGCATGCCCAGTCGCGAGATTGCCCTTGGCCTGATCTCCAGCGTGCTCGACGACCATCGCTCGCTCACCGACGCGCTGGAGCGGGGCGTTCGCGGGGCCGAAAACGCCAGCACCGCCGACAAGGCCTTCGGCCGCTTGATCGCGGTCACCGTGTTGCGCCGCCTGGGCGAGCTCGATGCGATGATCGCGGGCCGCATCAAACGCCCGCTGCCGCGCGACGCTCAACGGGTTCAGCATGTATTGCGTATCGTCGCGGCCCAAATAGCCTTTCTCGGCACCGCCCCGCACGCGGCGGTGAACTGTGCGGTCGAACAGGCCAAGCGGTGCCCCGGTCGCTATGCCCCCTTGGTCAACGCAGTGGCGCGCCGCTTTGCCCCGATTTCGCCCGACCAACCGGTCGACGCCAAGGTCAATGTCCCGGGTTGGCTTTGGCAGAGTTGGTCCCAGGCCTACGGGACCGATGCCGCGGCCCAAATTGCCGCCGTGCAGCGGACCGAACCGCCCCTCGATCTCAGCATTCGCGCGCCTGCCGACACCGAAAAATGGGCGGCAGCGGTGGACGGCGTTACCGTGATTCCCGGCACCGTGCGCTTGGCCCGCGCGCACGATGTGCCGACACTGCCGGGCTTCGTTGACGGTGCGTGGTGGGTCCAGGACGTGGCCGCGTCGCTGCCGGCGCGTCTTCTGCTGGCGACGCTCGACGACGTGCGATCGGCGCGGATCGCCGACCTCTGTGCCGCGCCAGGCGGCAAGACGGCGCAGTTGGTATCGGCCGGCGCGACAGTCACTGCGGTGGACGCCGATCCCACCCGCCTGGTTCGCCTGCGACAAAACCTGGACCGCCTTAAACTGACCGCCTCGATCGTGGCGGCGGATGCGCGCATATGGTCTGGCGACGGCCCCTATGACGGTGTCCTGCTGGATGCGCCGTGCACCGCCACCGGCAATATTCGGCGCCACCCCGATATCCCCTGGTTGAAACGGCCAACGGACGTGGCCCAGGCAGCCGCGCTGCAACGGGAACTGTTGCACAATGCGTGGCGGCTGGTGCGCCCGGGCGGGCATCTGGTTTATGCAGTTTGTTCGCTGCAACCCGAGGAGGGTAAACAACAAATCGCGGCCTTCCTGCGCGAAGCGGGCCAGCGGGTTCCGATTACCGCCGGCGACGTCCACGGCCTTGCGACCCCCGACCCCGACGGCGATCTCCAGACGCTGCCCGTCGATCAACACGATCGAGGCGGCATGGACGGCTTTTTCATCGCCCGCCTGCTCAAGGATTCATAGGTTCGTTGCGGGCGACTCCCGAAGTTGTTACAGAGAGTCATGTCCCAACCCGTTCGGATCGCGCCGTCGATCCTCGCCGCCGACTTTGCGCGGCTTGGCGAGGAAATTCGCGCCGCCGAGACCGCCGGCGCCGATCTCATCCATATCGATGTCATGGACGGTCACTTTGTTCCAAACCTGACCATCGGCCCCGACGTGGTCGCAGCATTGCGCCCCCACACGTCACTTCCCTTTGACGTACATTTGATGATTTCACCGGTGGACCCGTTCGTCCCGGCGTTCGCCGCCGCCGGCGCCGACATCATTACGGTTCATCCCGAAGCCGGGGCGCACCTGCACCGCACGGTGCAACTCATCAAGTCGCTCGGCAAGAAAGCCGGCGTCGCGCTCAATCCCGCGACCGGCGCCGAGGCGATCGAGAACGTCCTCGACGATATCGACCTCGTCCTGGTGATGTCGGTCAACCCGGGCTTCGGCGGACAGAAATTCATTCCCGCGCAACGCGCCAAGATCGCTCGCCTCCGCGACATGATCGCGGCCAGCGGCCGCGCCATCGACCTGGAGGTCGACGGCGGCATTACCGTCGCGACTGCCCCAGACGCGATCGCTGCCGGCGCGACGATCTTGGTTGCCGGCACAGCGGTGTTCGCTGGCGGCGCCGCAGCCTATGCGTCGAACATTCGGGCACTGAGGTGCACCGCGACGTGACCGGGGAAGGTCCGACCGATCCCGCCGCACCCCACCATCATACGCCTGCGGCGCACATGCCGGTCCCGCGCTGGCGCCGACAACTTGCCACGACCCTCTTTCGAACCAACCTGTACCAGGCGGCACTGCGGCGCAGCGCCCATCTCACCGTCACCTGGACGCCGCCGTTGGTGGTCCCAGGATCGACCACCAACGCCAATGCCATGTTCCAGGGCCGCTACACCTTCGCCGGTCACACCGTCCTTAGCGCCACCGAAGCGCCGTGGCGG
Organism: uncultured Alphaproteobacteria bacterium; assembly: GCA_964350495.1. Classification (GTDB taxonomy): domain Bacteria; phylum Pseudomonadota; class Alphaproteobacteria; order SHVP01; family SHVP01; genus CALJDF01. Next base: position 7,076 of record CAYGKG010000098.1, on the reverse strand, counting down.
ATGCCAGATGTGCCGCCGGCATGGATGCGCCGGTGCCATGAGTTCGGTTGGCTCGCCGATTTCAGCGCGGCCGACGGTCCTACCGCCCGGCGGCAGACCCGCGCCTTGGTGCGACGGTGGATCGCGGACTTCGGTCGTTGGTCGCCTATGGCCTGGCGCCCCGATATCCTGGGCCTGCGGTTGGTCGCGTGGCTGGCCCACGCCGACTTTCTGCTGGTCGATGCCGAGTCCGATTTTAGCGCAACGTTCCTGGGTCAGATCGGCGAACAGGTCCGTCACCTCGCCCGGGCGCAGGCCGTGGCCGACAGCGCCGTGCAACGCACCATCGCGCGGGCAAGCTATCTGACGGCAAGTCTCGCGCTGGGGCGCCGAGTCGCGCAGATCGACCGTCATCTCGACCGGCTGATCGCGACGGCCCAAGCGGTCGCCGACGGTGTCGCGACCCGGACGCCGTCCGACATGCTGCGCGCGGTGCCGCCGTTGCTGACGTTGCGCGATGCGTTGCGCGCCGCCGAAAAGCCCATCGACCCGGCCCTCGACGCCGTGATCGACCGCTTGGGCAGCGCCCTGCGGTTATTGACCCACGGCGACGGCGGCCTCGCGGTCTTCCACGGCGGCATTGAGGAGGACGCGGAGACCGTCGCAACCGTCGTCGCGCGCACCAAGCGGGTCGCGCTCCCGGCGACGTTTGGCTTTGCCCGGCTGGAGCAGGGACGTTTGCGGGTTCTCGCCGAGGCATCCGGACCGCCACCCATCGACGATGCCGGGTTTGCGGCGGCGCTCGCCATCGAAGTCTCGATCGGTAAAGAGCGACTCTTCGTCACCTGCGGCAGCCCGGAGGGCCGAGACGAAGCGTGGCAGACCGCGGCCCGCGCGACCGCGGCCCACACGGCGCTAACCATCGACGATCGCAACCAGGACGTGAGCGACGTTACCGCCGGACTGCCCGACATCCTCCGTGGCGAAGAGGGCGACAACGTGTGGTTGGAGATCGCCTCGAACGGTTATGCCGCCGCTTTTGGGGTGCGCACGACGCGTCGCTTCCATATGGCCAAGGACGGCCACGAATTGGTTTGCGAGGAACGGCTCGGGCCCGACGGCGCCGCAACTACGCCGAACCCGCGAACGCTCTGCGCGCGCTACCACCTGCATCCCGACGTGACGGCATCGCTCCTCGGGGACGGCCGACAGGTTCTGCTGCGCCTCGGAAACGGGACCGGCTGGGTGTTTGAGGTTGCGGACGGCCCGGTTCGCCTGGAGGACAGCGTCTATTTCGGCAGTTCGGGAAAACTACGCCGCATCAAACAAATCGTCGTCTCGCGCCCGGTCAACGGTCGCACCGCCCGCTTCATGTGGCATCTGATGCGGATGGACGGTCGGGTCTAGCCTAGAGCTGCCAGCGCCGCAGACCGGCGATGGAGCGACTCCGCCAAATGCCTTTGATATCGGCCAAGACGCCGCCCGGCTTGAGGAGTCCGGCGAGCTGATCGTCGCCCAACGCGATGTAGGCGTCATGCGCGACGGCGCCGATCACGGCATCGAAGCCGCTCTCCAAATCGCGCGCGAGGGCAATGTCGTAGAACTGCGCGGCCTCGGCCGGATCGGCGATCGGATCGTGGACCGTGACCGTGTGACCGAGGTCGCCTAGCCGCCGCACAATATCGACGACCCGCGTATTGCGCAGATCGGGGACGTTTTCCTTAAAGGTGAGCCCCATGACAAGGATCCGCGCGTTCACCGGCAGATCGGCGGCAACCGAATCGGCAATGAACGCGCCCATGCCGTCATTGGTGCTCCGACCGGCGAGAATCACCTTCGGATCGTGGCCGAGCGCGACCGCTTTCGCTGCGAGATAATAGGGGTCGACGCCAATGCAATGGCCGCCCACCAAGCCCGGCCGGAAATCCAGAAAATTCCACTTCGTACGCGCCGCATCCAAGACGTCGTGGATCGACAAATCCATCTTGTGGAAGATTGCGGTGATTTCGTTAACGAAGGCGATATTGATGTCGCGCTGCGCGTTTTCGATCACCTTTGCCGCCTCGGCAGTGCGGATATCGCGGGCGCGGAAGACACCGCCCGTGGTTACCGCGCCGTAGACCGCCGCCAGGACTTCGGTGACTGCCGGGGTTTGCCCGGCGATCACTTTGGTAATGCGATCGACGGTGTGTTCGCGGTCGCCCGGGTTAATCCGTTCCGGCGAATAGCCGAGAAAGAAATCGACGCCGCAGGAAAGACCGGATTCGGCAGCAAGGATCGGTCCGCAAATTTCCTCGGTGACGCCGGGGTACACGGTGCTTTCATAAACGACGATCGCACCCTTCTTGAGGTGTCGGCCCACCGTGCGTGAGGCCGCCTCGACCGCGCCGAGGTCGGGTTGATTGGCGTCGTCGACCGGCGTCGGAACGGTGACGATCACAACATCCGCACCGTGCAAGCACATTGGGTCGGCGGAAAAGACCGCGCTGCTTTGCGCCAACGCCTCGGACGACACCTCGCCGGTGCGGTCTTTTCCTGCGGCGATTTCGGCGATCCGGGGCGTGCTAATGTCGAAGCCGACGACATCATGGTGGCGCGCCAGGGCCACCGCCAACGGCAGCCCAACGTAACCCAAACCAACAACAGCAATTTTCATGCGCATATCCGTTCCCCCGACCAAGGGGTTTCCATGAGAGCGCGTTTTGACTGCTGTCGATCGCCGCAGAAAACGATGGTACCGCGCCCTTCAATTCGACGTTGCCGTTCAATGCGCGATTCCGTAGGAACGGTCAAGCTGGGCAAAACCATGCTTTCCGGCCATCGATCCCCGTTTTGCGCCACCCCGGAAGGATTGATGTTGCCGCAGCGGACTTGTAAGCGTCAGTTCATGTTTGAAACGTCCCCAGCCGCCCGCCATAAGGTTGTCATGACGATCGCAGCCACCAGACGCGCCCGATGTGCGGCGTAGCGGGTTTTCTCCAGCTCTCGGTCGAGACCGGTGCACCGCTTGAAACGGTCGCACAGGCGATGGCCGACACGTTGCGCCATCGCGGGCCCGACGATTCCGGGGCGTGGGCCGACGCGGAAGCCGGCATCGCTTTAGGTCACCGCAGGCTGTCGATCATCGATCTCTCGGCGGCGGGGCATCAGCCGATGACCTCGGCAAACGGCCGCTTCGTGGTCAGCTACAAC
>CAYGKG010000098.1:0-3895 GCA_964350495.1 uncultured Alphaproteobacteria bacterium | reverse complement strand
AGCTACAACGGCGAAATCTACAACCACGGCGAATTGCGCGGCGAACTGGAGGCGGCGGGCGCGCGCTTCCGTGGTCACTCCGACACCGAAGTCGTCGTCGAAGGATTCGCGCGCTGGGGCATCGAGCCGACGCTGCGCCGCTTGATCGGCATGTTCGCCTTTGCGGTGTGGGACCGCGAGACGCGGACGCTGTCGCTGATCCGCGACAGGCTCGGCATCAAGCCGATGTATTGGGGCCGTTTCGGCAACACCTTTGCCTTCGGTTCCGAGTTGCGCGCGATCCGCGCCCATCCCCGCGCCGCCACCACGATCGACCGCGACGCCGTCGCCGATTTGGTGCGCTTCGGCTATGTCACCGGCAACAGGTCGATCTACACCGAGGTCCACAAAGTCCCGCCCGCAGGCATCGTGACGATCGGCACCGACGGCACGGTCGGCCAAGGCGCGTTCTGGCAAGTTGGCGCGGCGGGCGCCACTTCTGCGGAAACACCCGAAGATACCCGAGTCCGGATCGAAGCTTTGCTGAGCGATGCGGTCAAGCGGCGGATGGTTGCGGACGTGCCGCTTGGCGCGTTCCTCTCGGGCGGCATCGATTCGTCGGCCGTCACGGCGTTGATGCAGAGCCAAAGCAGCCGCCCGATCAAAACCTTCACGGTCGGATTCGGGCAGCAAGACTACGACGAGGCGGACCACGCGCGCCTAGTCAGTACCCATCTAGGCACCGATCACACCGAGATTCGATTCGATGCGGACGAAGGTGCAGCGCTGATCCCGCGCCTGCCGGAAATGTACGACGAACCCTTTGCCGACTCGTCGCAGATCCCGACCTTCCTGGTGTCGCAGGTAGCGCGGCGCGACGTGATCGTGACGCTGTCGGGCGACGGCGGCGATGAAGTCTTCGCTGGCTATACGCGTCATCAACTGGCGGCGCGGTGGCCGGGGTTGCGACAAAAGCCTTTGGCGTTGCGCCGCGCGCTCGGTGCGGCGTTGCGCGCAACGCCGCCCGGGACGCTGGACCGGCTCGTCGGCTTGCTGCCGCGCAATCGCCGACCGCCGCAGGCCGGCATGCGACTCCATAAACTCGGCGGCGTTCTGGGGGCGACGTCGATCGATGCGGTCTACGACGCCCTGGTCGGCTACGGCGATCACTTCGTCCTCGGCGCCCAGCCGGCGATGCGCTCGACCGATGGACCCGAGCCCGCCGACCCGGTTTTGTGGATGCAGACGCGCGACCTCGGCGGCTACTTGCCCGACGACGTGTTGACCAAGGTCGACCGCGCCAGCATGGCGGTGGGCCTGGAGGTACGGGTACCGATCCTCGACCACCGCGTCGTCGAGGCGCTATGGGCGTTACCGACGGACTTGAAGATCCGGGCCGGCACGTCGAAATGGCTGTTGCGGGAAATCCTCTATCGCCACGTCCCGCGCGCGCTGTTCGATCGCCCCAAACAGGGATTTGCCGTGCCGGTGTCGCGGTGGTTGCGCGGCCCCCTGCGCGACTGGGCGGAAACGCTGTTGGCGGAACGCCGCCTCGAGCAAGACGGATACTTTCATCCGCCAACGGTGCGGCGTCTTTGGCGCGATCATATGTCGGGGCGTTTTGATCGCGCGGGTCCGTTATGGGGCGTTCTGATGTTCCAGGCGTGGCACGAACACTCGACCGGCACCGGACGGTGAGCAAGCCGACCCTCCTCATGGTGCTCAACGACGCACCGTTCTTTATTTCCCACCGTTTGCCCATAGCGATTGCCGCGCGCGACGCCGGCTTCGATGTCCATATCGCGGTGCCGCACGACGCCGGGCCGGTCGCGACCATGCAACGCGAGGGCTTTCACCATCACGATATTCCGCTGAAGCGCGGGGCGCGACGGATCGGCGGTGAACTCGCGCTGATCGTCGTATTGTGGCGCATCGTCGGCGCGGTACGCCCCGACATCCTCCATGCCGTCACGATGAAGCCGGTGCTCTATGCCGGATTGGTCGCCCGCCTTCGGCGAATCCCGGCGGTGGTGCATGCCATCACCGGCCTGGGCTACCTCTTTGTGACCGACGGCCTCGCAGCGCGGTTGCAGCGCGCGGTCGTCAAACGGCTCTACCGTTTTGCGTTGGGCCATCGCAACGCGGTCGCGATCTTCCAGAACCCCGACGACCTAGCGCTGTTCCGCGACGACCGCCTGGTCGATCCGGCGATCACCGTGATGATCCGCGGCTGCGGCGTCGATATGCAGCGCTTCGCCCAACAACCGGAACCCGCCGGGCCGCCGGTCGTGGTCTTCCCGGCGCGCATTCTCGGCGACAAGGGCGTCCACGAGTTTGTCGCGGCGGCGCGCACGTTGAACGACCGGGCCCGCTTCGTTCTGGTGGGCCGTACCGACCCCGACAACCCCACCGACGTCGGAGAGGACGGCATTCGCACCTGGGAGCGTGAGGGGATTCTCGCCTGGCAAGGGTTTTCCGACGACATGCCGGGCGCTTTGGCCCAGGCCACCATCGTGTGTATGCCGTCCTACCGCGAGGGGTTGCCGCGCGTCCTGATCGAGGCCGCGGCGGTGGGGCGCGCTATTGTTGCGACCGACGTGCCGGGCTGCCGCGAGATCGTGCGCGACGGCGACAATGGGTTGCTGGTTCCCGCCCGCAACGGCGCAGCCACGACGGCGGCAATCGCGCAGTTGTTGGACGATCCCGCATTGCGGGCCCGCCTGGCTTTGCGCGGCCGGGCCATTGCCGAGGCCGAATTCTCCGTCGATCTCTTTGTCCGCCAATCGCTTGCCGCCTACCGGCGCGTCCTGCCTTCGGCATTCCCTGCGGCGGCCGGTAGCGACACACCCTCCGGCACCGCGCCCGCGATCTGATATAAGCGGCCATGGTCTTGACGATGATCGTGGTCGCCGCGACGGCCTTTGGTGCGACAGCGCTCGGCACTGGATTGCTGATCCGCGCGCTGCGCCTACGCGCCATCCTGGATCACCCCAACGATCGTTCGAGCCACGTCGTCCCGACACCCGTGGGCGGCGGCCTCGCAGTAATCGGGGTCGTCGCGGTCGGATGGACGATCGTGTGGGCGTTGTCGGCGCTCCAAAGTGGCGCATCCTTGACCTACCCGGTGCCGCTTGTCGTCGTGTTGGCCGTCGGTCTTGCCGCGGTGTCATGGCACGACGACCGCCGACCGCTGTCGCCGGTCCTGCGTCTATCGCTCCAGGCAATTGCGGTCTTGATTGGCATTGCCGCACTGTCGGCGCACGGGCGGATCTTCCAGACGGCGGTGCCCTATGGCCTTGATATCGCGCTCACCGCCTGGGTTTGGCTGTGGATGATCAATTTGACCAATTTCATGGACGGCATCGACGGGATCACCGGCGTCGAGGGCGGCAGTATCGGTATCGGCGTGACGCTCTTGGCACCGATGGCTGCGGCGGCCGGCCTTGCCATCGGCCTGATGCCGCCGAGCGATTTCGCTCTATACGGCCTGATCGTCGCCGCAGCGCTTGCCGGTTTCACCTGGTGGAATTGGCAGCCGGCGCGCATTTTTCTTGGCGACGTCGGCGCTGTCCCCCTCGGATTTCTCCTCGGCTGGATGTTATTGGAACTGGCCGGCACGGGATTGTGGGCGGCGGCTCTGTTGCTGCCGATGTACTACCTAATGGATGCCACACTGACCTTGCTCCGGCGGTTGGTAAGGCGCGAGGCGCTGATGCAGGCCCACCGCAGTCATTTCTATCAGCGCGCGGCACGCCGGCTGGGGGCGCACGCGCCGGTATCGCGCATCGTCCTGATGCTCAACCTCGCGCTGATCGCGCTGGCCTACGCGAGCGCGCGTTATCCCGATATCCAGGGTGTCGCGCTGGCGATCGGGGTGATACTGACTGCGGCAGTGCTGTGGTACTTTGCCCGCAAC
>CAYGKG010000097.1:0-11680 GCA_964350495.1 uncultured Alphaproteobacteria bacterium | reverse complement strand
CCAACGCGATAAGCAAGTAAGAAACAAACGGCGATGGAACGCATCAGTGTGCGCGGCGGCCGGCGGCTAGACGGCACCATTCGAATCTCGGGCGCGAAGAACGCCGCGCTGCCGTTGATGGCGGCAAGCCTGCTGAGCGCCGACAAACTGGTGCTGGCGAACGTCCCCAAGCTGGCCGACATCGCGATGCTGGCCGCCCTGCTGGCGCAACACGGCGCGACGGTCGACGTGGCCCCGGCCGACGACGGCAGCCAGACCATGACCCTGCACGCCGGCACGATCAGCAGCACCACCGCGCCCTACGATCTGGTGCGCAAGATGCGCGCCTCGGTCCTGGTACTGGGGCCGCTGCTGGCGCGCTGCCGCCAGGCCCGGGTCTCGTTGCCGGGCGGCTGCGCGATCGGCACCCGGCCGGTCGATCTGCACCTCAAGGCGCTGGAGCAACTGGGCGCGCGGATCGACCTGGAAGAAGGCTACGTCAACGCCACCGCGCCCGGCGGGCTTCGCGGCGGCCACGTTCGCTTCCCCACGGTGTCGGTCGGCGCGACCGAAAATCTTTTGATGGCCGCGACCCTGGCCCACGGCGAGACCGTGCTGGAGAACGTCGCGCGCGAGCCCGAGATCGCCGACCTCGCGGCCTGCCTCACTGCGATGGGCGCCAAGATCGGCGGCGCCGGCAGCGAGCGGATCGTCATCCAGGGCGTGCCCGAGCTGGGCGGCGCCCACCACCGGGTGATGCCCGACCGGATCGAGACCGGCACCTATATGGCCGCCGCGGCGATTACCGGCGGTACGTTGACGCTGACGCAAACCAACGCCGACACGCTGGGCGCGGTGATCGACTCGCTGGCGGCCTGCGGCGTCGGGGTGGCGCGCAAGAACGGGACGCTGACCGTCGCGCCGCGCTCGGACGCGATTTCGGCCACCGACATTTCGACCCAGCCCTATCCCGGATTCCCGACCGACATGCAGGCCCAATTCATGGCGCTGCTGACCACCGCGGACGGCGCCTCGACCATCAACGAAACGATCTTCGAAAACCGCTTCATGCATGTGCCCGAGTTGATGCGCATGGGCGCGAATATCGCGTTGCAAGGACACACGGCGGTGGTGCGCGGCGTGCGCACGCTGCGCGGCGCGCCGGTGATGGCGACCGACCTGCGCGCCTCGGTATCGTTGGTGCTGGCCGGGCTCGCCGCCGAGGGCGAGACCACCGTCAGCCGCATCTATCACCTTGACCGGGGCTATGCCCATCTGGTTGAAAAACTCGCGGCCTGCGGCGCCGACATCGAACGGCGCGCCGACTGACCCTGTGCAACGACGTTTGACTCCATGACCCCTGCGCCCGCCCCCCTTCGCTTGATTGCCCACGACGCCGACGACCTGTCGGTGATCTCGACCCTGTTGCAAGACGCCCTGGTGCGCCACGGCGACATGACGTTCGATCGCCGCCGCCGCCGTTTCGTCCTGGCGGTGAGCCGGTTTCGCTGGGAAGCCGGCAAGGCGCGCGAGCGGGTCCGCACCGGCTTGCATTTCAACCATGTCATGGGCGTCCAACACCAGGGCCTGGCGCTGGACAAACCCGACACCGTGGCCGAATTGCTCGCTGTGCGGACGGAACCGGTCGCGGACGGCGGCGTCGCCCTGACCCTGGATTTCGCCGGTGGCGGGACAATTCGGTTGGACGCCGAATGCGTCGATGCCGAATTGCGCGACCTCGGCGATAGCTGGCCGGCGCGGCGCGTGCCCGACCATTCCGCCGCCGACTAGCCGGCCCGCCTTGTCGAGGGCGGCGCAAGAACCGCCCTCCCCCACCCATAGTCAAAGACTCGTTCGCACCGGCGGCCAACCCTTGAATGACTACGGGAAATCCGTATATCTATGCATGCCGTCATAGAGAGCGGCGGCTTCGTCGCCGACGCAAAACGGACCCGACTGTCGGAGGCCGACGTGTTCTGGATCGTCGATACCATCGCCCGCGACCCCGCGAGCGGCGTCAGAATTCCGGGAACCGGCGGCGCCCGCAAGGTTCGCTTCGCCGGACGCGGCAAGGGCAAACGCGGCGGGTATCGGGTGGTGACGTACTTTGCGGGGCGTGACATGCCGGTGTTCCTGCTGAACGTGTTTGCCAAGGGCGACCGGATCGATCTGTCGCAAGCGGACCGCAACGCGATCCGCGCCGAACTGGCGGCACTGGCGGCGGACTACAAACGAATGGGAACGACCGAATGACCAAAGCAGGATCGCGGATATTGAAGAGCATCGCGGGTGCCCGTGAATCGGTTCGGGCCGGTGCCGACGGTGGGCGAGTGCACACACCCGACGAAATCGCCGCCCGCGCGCTGCGCCTACAGGAAGGCCTGTCGCAGGCCGCGTTTGCCCGGCGCTACGGGCTCGACCTGCGGACGTTACAGGACTGGGAACAGGGGCGGTCGGCCCCGACCGGCGCGGCGCGGACCCTGCTCAGGGTGATTCGCCACAATCCGGACGCCGTGCGCAAAGCGATTGCGGCGGAATAGAGCGCCCGCCTTGTCGAGGGCGGCGGCATCGCTTAGGAATGGCCGCCATTCCGCCGACAACCGAGACGCCGCCCCGTGACCGACCGCGACAAGATCATCATCGCCCTGCCCAAGGGCCGCGTCCTCGACGCCGGTATCGCGATGCTGGCGAAGATCGGCATCACGCCGGAGGCGGCGTTCTTCGACAAGGATTCACGCCAGCTGCGGTTCACCACCAACCGCGCCGACGTCGATTTGGTGCGGGTGCGCAGCTTCGACGTCGCGACCTTCGTCGCCTTTGGCGCAGCGCACCTCGGCATTGCCGGCAGCGACGTGCTGTTGGAGTTCGAATATGCCGAGCTTTACGCGCCGCTCGATCTCGGGATCGGCGTTTGCCGTCTGGTGGTGGCCGAACCCGAAGCGATGCGCGCCGGCGACGACCCCCGCCGTTGGAGCCACGTGCGGGTCGCGACCAAATACCCCAACCTGACGCGGCGGCATTTCGCGGCGCGCGGCGTGCAGGCCGAGTGCATCAAGCTGCACGGCGCGATGGAACTGGCGCCCGCGCTCGGGCTATGCCGGCGCATCGTCGATCTGGTCGAGACCGGATCGACCCTGCGCGCCAACGGCCTGGTCGAGGTGGAAACCATCGCCGAGGTTTCCTCGCGCCTGGTGGTGAACCGCGTCGCGCTCAAGACCCGGCCGGTCCAGATCGGCGCGCTGGTCGATGCCTTTACCGAGGTGGTCCGTGGCAAAGCGGCTTGACGCGCGCGACGGCGATTTCGCCGCCGCCTTCGCGGCGCTGCTGGACGACAAGCGCGAAACCGCGGCCGACGTCGGCGCCGCCGTGGCGGACATTATTAACGCCGTGCGCGCGCGCGGCGACGCCGCGCTCGCCGACTATACCGCCCGCTTCGACCGGCTGACGCTGACGCCGGACCGGTTTCGCCTGACCGAGGGCGAGATCGCCGCCGAGGCGGCCAAGGCCTCGCCCGAATCGGTCGCGGCGCTGGAACTGGCGGCGGCGCGCATCCGTGCGTTTCACGAAAAGCAGCGCCCCGAGGATGTGCGCTACGTCGACGACGCCGGGGTCGAACTGGGGTCGCGCTGGACGCCGGTATCGGCGGCGGGTCTTTATGTGCCGGGGGGGCTCGCGGCCTATCCCAGTTCGCTGTTGATGAACGCGATCCCGGCCCAGGTCGCCGGTGTCGCGCGACTCGCGGTCACGGTGCCGACGCCCGATGGCGCGATCAACCCACTGGTGATGGCCGCGGTGCGGACCCTCGGGATCGACACGGTTTACCGCGTCGGCGGCGCGCAGGCGATCGCGGCCCTGGCCTACGGCACCGCGACGATCGCGCCGGTGGATGTGATCGTCGGGCCAGGCAATGCCTATGTCGCGGCGGCCAAGCGCCAGGTATTCGGCACCGTCGGGATCGACATGATCGCCGGGCCTTCGGAAATTCTCGTGGTCGCCGACGGCGCCAACGACCCGGCCTGGATCGCCGCCGATTTGTTGTCCCAGGCCGAGCACGACGCGGCGGCGCAATCGATTTTGCTAACCGACGATGCGGCCTTTGCAGATGCCGTGGCGGCCGCGGTGGACGCCCAACTCGACCGCTTGGGCCGGCGCGCCATCGCGGCGGCGAGCTGGGCCGACCACGGCGCGATCATCGTGCTGGCCTCGCTCGACGACGCGCCGGCGCTGATCGACCGGATTGCGCCCGAACATTTGGAACTCGCCGTCGACGACCCCGAAGCGCTGTTCGCCCGCGTGCGCAATGCCGGCGCGGTGTTCATGGGACGCCACACGCCCGAAGCCATCGGCGACTACGTTGCCGGGCCCAACCACGTGCTGCCGACCGCGCGCAGCGCGCGGTTTGCCTCGGGCCTGTCGGTGCTGGACTTCATGAAGCGGACCTCGGTGATCCGCTGCGACCCCGCGAGCCTCGCCCGCATCGGCCCCGCCGCCGCGACCTTGGCCGACGCCGAAGGCCTGCCCGCCCATGCCCATTCGGTGCGGGTCCGGTTGGAATAGCCAAGCCGACACGGGCCGACACGGCGGGTTGAGGCGACCCCCTCCCTGCTCTCCCCCTCAATGAAGGGGAGGGTTTCGTTGGAACGGTCGCCAAGGGCGGTTGGGACGGATATCGTCGCAGGCATGAAGATTCTATACACGCCGATGCCGGGGCTGGTGCACCGGGTTCAGATCGTGGCCCGCGAACTCGGGCTTTTCGACGCGATCGCCTGGGAGCGGGCGCAGCCCTATGAGCGGCCCGCGCACCTGACCGATCAGAACCCGTTGAGCAAGGTGCCGACGTTGATCACCGACGACGGCGTCGCGCTGTTCCCGGGCATGGTGATCTACGAGTACCTGGAATCGCTGGCCGGGCCGAAGCTCTATCCGGCCGATCCCGCGCGGCGCTGGCCGGCGATGCAGTTGTTGAGCCTGGGCGAAGGGCTATGGGACACGACGGTGCAGTGGAACAACGAGCGCAAACGGCCCGAGACCGAACAGTCGCCCGAGCAGCGCGCCCGCTTTCTCGCGGCGATCCACCGCGTGATCGACCGGCTGGAGTCATTGGCGCCGTCGTTCGACGATTTTCACATCGGCCACATTGCGGTGGCCGGGTGTTTCAATTTCTTCGACTACCGCCGCGGCCGCGACCTTGCCACCAACGAATTCGGCAGCGTCATGCCCGACTTCTATGAAGGCCGCCCCGCCCTCGCCCGCTGGCTCGCCGAGGTGCGCCAGCGCCCGTCCTTTGCGCCGACCGACTAGGAGAGTTCAATGCGAAAAATTCTCGTCCTCGTACCGTTCCCGATGACGCCGGAGGAACTTGCCAACCGCCAGGAACAATCCAAGGCGGTCAACCTCGCGCCCGATATCGAACTGCACTACCGCCCGGTGCGCGCCGCGCCGCGCACCTATACCAGCCAACAGGACTATGTCCTGGCCGATATGTCGCTGCTGGAGGCCGGACGTTCGGCGCAGGAAGACGGCTATGGCGCGGTGTGCATCGACACGGTGAGCGATTCGGGGGTGTCGGCGCTGCGCTCGGTGCTCGACATTCCGGTGATCGGGCCGGGGCGCACGATGTACACGACCGCGCTGATGCTGGGCGACCGCTTTTCGATGCTGTCGATGTGGGAAGATTGGTTCGGGCTGTACAAGAAGGTCCTGACCGAAATGAACCTGATGCACAAGGTGGCCTCGATGCGGGCAATCGGGATGACGCCGGACAACCGCAACCTGCTGGGCGGCAAGGAAGAGAAGATCTTTCCGCTGCTGTTGGAGACGGCGATGAAATGCATCGAGGAGGACGGCGCCGACGTGATTTGCCTGGGCTCCACCACGATGCACCAGTCGGCCAAGTTCTTGGCCGAACATTTGCCGGTGCCGCTGATCAATCCGGGGCCGCTGTCGTACAAGACCGCCGAAGCGATGATGTCGCTGGACCTCGCGCAAAGCCGCAAGGCCTATCCGGCACCCAAGGTCGACAAACGCAGCATGATCCACGCGATGCTGGATGCGGCGGCGGCCGAACAGGCCGGCAAGGCCGTCGAGAAACTGGACTAGGGAGACCCTTCATGCACAAAGCACTCGTCATCGTCCCCTTCGCACTCGATGCCGCCGGGGTCGCCAACCGCAAACAACAGACCAAGGCGGTCAAGCTCGGCCCCGACATCGAATTCGACTTCAAGCCGGTCACCGCCGGGCCCACCAGTTTCATGAGCGCGCCCGATTGGGCGTTGATGGAAATGGCGATCTGGGAAGCCGGGATGAGCGCCCAGGCCGACGGCTACGACGCGGTGGTGATCGACACCATGAGCGATTCGGGCATGGCACCGTTGCGCGCGATGCTGGATATCCCGGTGGTCTCGCCCGGGCGCACCTCGATGCTGTTCGCGCTGATGCTGGGCAACCGCTTCGGCATTCTGGCGCAGTGGGACAAGGCGCTGGTGCGCTACCGCAAGGCCACCGCCGAATACGGGCTGGCCGCGCAGTGCGCCGCGGTCGATCACTTCGACGAGCCGCCCGACTTCGCCAACCTGCTGGGCGGCAAGGAAGACAAGGTCTTCCCTAAGATGAAGGCCGCGTGCGAACGGATGATGGACAAGGGCGCGGAGGTGATCTGCCTGGGCTCGACCACGATGCACCAGGCCGCCGAATACCTGGCCAAGGAACTGCCCATTCCGGTGATCAACCCGGGGCCGCTGACCTACAAGCTGGTCGAAACGATGATCGGGTTGAACCTGACCCATAGCAAGGCGGCCTTCCCAGCACCGCTGGTGCCCAAGCCCGAGATGGTCCACGCGATGTTGCAGGCGGCGAAGGCGACAGAGGCGAAGTAGCGGCGGTTACCCCGATGTGGCCTCACCTCGCCGCCGGCCTGGTCGGCATCGTCTATTACACCGCGGGCTTCCTCGCGTTTTGGATCGCGGCGGCACCCTATTCCCGCAACCTCGGGCCCGAGGCGTTCGCCGACGGGATTTGGGCGCAGCTATTTCCCTATTGGGCCGTCGGGCAGATCGGGTTGACGGTGTGGGCGACGGTTAATGCGCTGGCGTTGCCGCGCGGCAAACACCGGGCGCTCGCCGCCGGGATCGGCGCGGGGCTGCTGAGTCTTGCGGGCATCATTATCCTCGGCCTTGAGGACGGGGCGCGGGTGTGGCTCGACATCATCGGGATTGTCGCAGGCGTGGTCATCGGAATCGGACTCGACCGCCTTGCCGCGACGCGGCCCTTTACCCTACCGGCGGCGTGGCACCTGGTTTGGCTGTGGATTCCGGGCGCGGCGTTCCTGGCCAGCGGCCTGGTGCTGGTCAACGCCGTCGTAGTTGCCCAGATGGTCGATCACATGGACGCCGAAACGCTGTGGCTGTTGGTGCCGCTCGTGGGCGGCGCGGTGATGGTGTTGGGCTGGCGGCGGCTGGCCACGGCGCGCACCCGCTTGGCGGGCCGGGCCGCGGCCGAAATTACCGGGGGTGTCATGGTGCTGGCCGGCGCCGCCGCACCGGCGTTGATCACCGGCTTTGTCTTTCGCGGTTTGTTTTTGCGGCAGGTCGTCGGGCTCTAGGCCGCGAGTCGCGCCAGCGTTTCAAGCAAGACGCCGACCGCCGGCGGCTGGGTGCCGCGCGCCCGGGTGACGGCGCGCACGCGGCGCCGCCAGGCGATGCCGTCGATCTTGAGCACAGCCAACAAGCCCGCATCGGCGGCACCGATAATGTCGCGCGGCAGCACCGCGATGAAGTCGCCCTCGCCCAGCACCGACTTGATAAAGAGATAGGAATCCGAGGCGATCGCGGCCTGCGGCGGATCCAACCCTTCGTCGGTGAAGGCGCGGGCCCAACCGGGGATTACTTCGGCGATGTTGGACGCCACCACCCAGGGGTAGGGCGCGAGGTCGGCCAGCGACACCCGTCGGCGGCGCGCCAGCGGATGGGCTGTGCGGGCGACGACGGCATAGGTGTCGTCCGCCAAGACATGGGTGTCGAGGTCGGGGTCCGGCGCATCGGCGCCGAAGCCGGTGACGACGAGGTCGAGGGCGCCGTCGCGCAGCCCCTCGATCAACGCTTCGTGACGGCCGCCGACGACGTCGATGCGGACGCCGGGTCGGGCCTGGCTGAGCGCCGCCAGCGCCCGGACCAACAGCGCGCTGCCGGCGCTGGCGGTGCCGCCGACCGCGATACGCCCCTGCTCTGCCCCCTGCAGGCGGGCGAGATCGGCGCGGGCGTGGCGTTCTTCGGCGGCCATTGCCTTGGCGTGGCGCGCCAGGGAGGCGCCGAAGACCGTCGGTGTGACCCCGCGAGGGCCGCGATCGACCAGCCGCACCCCCAGTTCGGCTTCGAGGCTGGCCAGGCTTTTGGACAGCGCCGGTGTCGTCAGGTTCAGGGAGTCCGCGGCCCGCCCGAGATTGCGGTGCTCGACGGCGGCAAGGAATTGCCGCAACTGGCGCAGATCCACGTGTTATCCATAAGTTAACGACTCTTGAATAATGGACAATGGCGGGAAAGAGGTCAGTGTGTCAATTTGGCGGCTGGATTTCACCCCGGCGCGACCCGCGCCCCGATTGGAGATGACCATGACCGATCAACTGATGCCCAAGGAAGCGTTCTTCAAAGCGCTGCAAGCCGCGCGCAACCCATCGCATTCGAGCGGCCACCCGTTCAGCAACGCCTGGAAGGCCGGAGAGCTGACCAAGGGCGATCTCGGGTTCTGGGCAATGCAGATGTATTACTACATCGAAGACGTGACCCGCATGTTCTCGGCGCTGTTCACCCGCCTGCCCGATCTGCAGGCGCGGCTGTTGATGCTGGAGAACCTCAACGGCGAGGAATTCCCGGACCGTCACCCCGACCTGTTGCTCGATTTCGCCGAGGCCTGCGGCTATGAGCGCGAGCATGTGAAGACCGCCTATTTGCGCGGCGACGTGCTGCCCTCGTCGATGGCGATGCGCTCGTGGATTTTCGAGCTGGCCACGGTACGCGAACTGTCCGACGCCGCCGCCGGCATCATGATCGCGCTGGAGGGCCAAACCCCGACGGTCTACCCGCTCTACATCGAAGCCGGCCGCAAGATGGGCTTCACCGACGAGCAAATGAAGTTCTTCCACGTCCATGTCGAGGCCGACGAAGGCCACGAAGAGGGCGGCCTGGAAATTTGCGCGCGCTATGCCTACACCCGCGAATTGCAGGACCGAGCGATCGCCACGGTCAGCAACGCGGCGCGCATGCGCTATCAGATGCTGACGGCGATCTACGACGCCACGGTCGGCGCCCGCCAGCAGCAAGCCGCCGAGTAGCCTTGCGCTGGTACGACGGCACCGGAAAGGTCGCGCTGGTTACCGGCGCGACCGGCGGCATCGGGGGCGCCGCCGTTCGGCTGTTCCTCGACGCCGGCGCCTCGGTGGTGGCGACCGGACGCGATCAGCACCGGCTTGAGGAACTCTTCCGCGAGCGCGAGCATGTGCTGGCCATCGAAGGCGATTTCGCCAACGAGGGCAGCGCGCGGCGGGCGGTCGCCAACGCCCTGCAACGCTATGGCCGGATCGACCATGTCGTACACTGCGCCGGCGCGGTGAGCGCGGGGCGAATCGAGGACACCAGCCTTGCAGAATGGCACCGGCAACTGGACGTCAATCTGACCTCGGCGTTCTTGCTGTGCCGCGAAACCTATGGTGCGTTGAAGGCCAGCAAAGGCTGTGCGGTGTTGCTGTCGTCGACCAACGGCCTGCACGGCGGATCGCCGGTCTCGGGCTTGCCCTACGCGATGGCCAAGGCCGGGGTCATCAATCTCACACGGTATTTGGCCAAGGAATGGGCCCCCGACGGGATCCGGGTGAACTGCGTCGCGCCGGGACCGGTCGATACCCCGATGCTGGACCGGCTGACGGAAGACCAACACGCCCGGGCCAAGGCCGCGACCCTATTGGGGCGTTACTCGACCGCCGAGGAATGCGCGGGCATGATCGTGCACCTGTGTTCGAACTACGCCGCGACGATGACCGGCACCGTCACCAACATTTCGGCCGGCAACGTGCTGGACTAGGAGAGGCTATGCCGTTGACGCACCGTAGTGCTACCGAGATCACCGGCTATCACGCCCACA
This sequence comes from uncultured Alphaproteobacteria bacterium, assembly GCA_964350495.1. GTDB lineage: Bacteria > Pseudomonadota > Alphaproteobacteria > SHVP01 > SHVP01 > CALJDF01. The sequence continues at coordinate 1,570 of CAYGKG010000097.1, read as the reverse complement.
TCTATTACGACGCCGACAGCCGCGATGCCGCCCGGTCCGTGCGGCTGGGGATCGAGGCGCGCTTCGACTGCGTCCTGGGGCGTTGGCACGACCGGCCGGTGGGGCCGCATCCCCAGGCGATGTACCAGGTTGCCTTCGGCGTCGCGGAATTCGCCAAGATCGTCCCGTGGCTGATGCTGAACCGGCGCGGGTTGACGGTTCTGGTCCACCCCAACACCGCCGACGCGGTCGCGGATCACGACATCAACCCGCTGTGGCTCGGCGCCACGCTCGACCTCGACATCGACTCGTTGCGCCGCTTCGCGGCGGAACACGCGAAGAAACTCGCCGCCGGTTAACCCGCGGATTCCGACCGCAGCTAGATCGCGATGGTGAAGCCGCCGTCGACGGTGATGATCTGCCCGGTGATGTAGCGCGCCTTTTCCGACACCAGGAAGGTGACGACGTCGGCGATTTCTTCGGCCGTCCCGATGCGCTTTAGCGGGACGCTTGGGGCCGCAGCCTTCAGGCCCTTCGCCCCCATCGAGTGGACGGGATCGAGCGCCTGGGCGGTCCAGATCAAACCCGGCGCAATGCCGTTGACGCGGATTTGGTTGGGCGCGAGTTCGATTGCCAGCGCCCGCACCAGGCCGGCGATACCCGCCTTGGCGGCGGAATAGGGAATATGGTCGCCCCAGCCGACGACGTGACCGGCAATCGACGACAGACACACGACGTTGCCTTTTTTGGCTTTGCGCATTTTCGGCGCCGCCGCACGGACCACCCGCATCATGCCCTTGAGGTCGATTTCATGGGTGATGTCCCATTCCTCGTCCTTGAGGGTTTTGAGCGGCATGTGCTTGGCGATGCCGGCGTTGTTGACGATCACATCAAGCGCGCTGCGGTATTTCTTTTCCACCGCGGCCACCACGTCGTTGACGCACTGGGTGTCGGCCACGTCCATGTAATGGAACTCGGCATCGCCGCTGCGGTTGATCTTGCGCGCCATGGCGCGGCCTTCCTTTTCGAGCACGTCGGTGACGATGACGCGGTAGCCCTCTTTGCCGAGCGCCACCGCGGTTGCCGCGCCGATGCCGATGCCTGCGCCGGTGACCAGCGCGATGGGTTTTGCCATGGGTTTTCTCCTTAGCGTGGGTTAGCTGAAAACGTCGCCGCCGTTGGGTCCGAGCGTCTGACCGACATAAAACCGCGATTCCTCGCTGGCCAGGAAGACGAACGTCGGCACGATATCCTTGTCGACATCGCCGAAGCGATGCTTGGTCTGTTTGGCCAGCACGCTCTTGGGTTTTTCGGGCGGCACCTGTTCGACCATCGGCGTCCAGGTTGCGCCCATCGCGACGCAATTGACATTGATGTCGCGGTCGCCGACTTCGAGCGCCAGCGTATGGGTCATTGCGATCACCCCCGCCTTGGCGGCGTTGTAGTGGGCAAAGAGCGGCGTGCCGCCAAACGCGAATTGCGTCGAGACATTGATGATCTTGCCGTAGTTGCGTTCGTACTTTTGCGGCAGCACGTATTTTGTGGACAGGTACGTGCGGCGTAGATGGACGGCGATCATCCGGTGGAACAT
>CAYGKG010000096.1:0-12132 GCA_964350495.1 uncultured Alphaproteobacteria bacterium | reverse complement strand
TCGCGGGTTTAGGGATCGAGCGCGCGCGCCCTGGTCGGCGAGGCGTGCAGCATCTCCAGCGGGGGGCCTGAGCGCGCGCGCCGGTAATGCACCCGTCGGCTGCCGACGGGTAGAAAGTGACTGCGGATCGTTGTGTCGCCCATGCTGACCTCCCCCTGTGTTGGCCCCATCATAGAACGCCCGCGCGGCGCCCGCCCGTCGATCTGCGCCGATGACCGCCAGTCGTGCTAAAAAGGGGCGGGGAGGAACCGTCCATGAATAGAACCGGCCCGCTAGAACGCGCCTCGATTTTCGTTCGCGACACCGACCGTGCGCTTGGCTTCTACCGCGACATCCTGCGGATGGATGTCGTCGAAACGCGCGATCTCGGCGGCCCGGTGATCGCCAGCATGGTGGGCATGGACGATTGCAAGATCCGCGTCACCTATCTGACAGCGGAGAACAGCGTGCGCGCCCGCATCGGTCTATTTGAAATCTACGATCCGCGGCCGCCCGAACTGCCGCGGCCACCCACGGCCTCGCTTAACGCTGGGCAACCGGTCCTGGTCTTCGACAGCCCGTTCATCGACGATATTCACCGCGATCTGAAAGCGGCCGGTTACACGTTTCTGCTGGAACCCCAGAACCTTGCGGACGGCGACGGCGGTTCTTACAACGAGATGATCGTGTTCGATCCCGACGGCGTCGCGGTCGACATCCTGCGCTATACGCCGCCGCCGGGTGCCGATATCGCGGACGCCGCCAATCGAACCCACGGCGAAGTGCCGGGCGGCAACAACCGGACGTCGCCCGTCATGCGCGTTTCGATCCTGGTCCGCGATACCGCCCGCGCGCTCGCTGTCTACCGCGACATCCTCGGCATGACGGTCGCAGGTGAGCGCACCTTCGGCGGCCCCGAAATCGGCAATGCCATCGGCCTCGGCGACTGCGAACTCCGGGCGACCTACCTGACGGCGGAGGAGAGCGGCGTCGGCCTGGTCGGCCTGATGGAGGTCATACGCGGGCAACGGCCGGAATTGCCGCGACCCCAGCCGCGCATCCACCGCGGCCAGCCCGCGCTGGTGTTCTCGACGACCGAGAATCGCGCGATCTTCGCCGATCTCAAGAAAGCAGGGACGACGTTCATTTGCGAACCGGTGGATTTCACCAGTCCGCGCGGAACCTATATCGAGACGATCTTCCAGGATCCCGACGGCATCCCTGTCAGTCTGATTCAGTTCTCGCCGGCGTAGCCTTGGTGGCGGCATCGCGTTCGTCGCGGAGCGCACGTGGCGCCGCGCCGCCGGTCCCGATGCGGTCTTCATCGATGGGGTCGACTTCGACGACAGCTCCGGCGTGTTCCAATCGCAGCTCAGCGCAGCCATCGTGGACCGGCCGACGGATCGGTGATCGGCGCGATCACGATCGGGATGGCCGTTGAAGAACTGCCCCAATAGCGCCAGTCACTTTCGGGCCGCCCGAATGGCCGAACGCCCTTAGCCTGAATCGAGGCCGAGGTTGCCTGGGTTGAGGATGCCGTCCGGATCGAACAGGGCCTTGAGTTCGCGGATCAACCGCCAGGTTTCGGGTTCCAGCGACTCCTCGAAGCGATAGAATTTCGCCAACTGAACGTGTACGGCGCCGAGGTCGAACATGCGGTCGCGCAATCCGGTGCGGAGTTTTTGCGCGAAGGCGCGGGCTTCGGGGTTTGCCGGCTTGTTGCGAAACCTGTCCGCGCTCTCTTTGTCTAAATGCCGCAAATGCAGCTCGCTGACTTCGTCGTGCCAGTAGAAGGACGGTTCGCACATGAAGAACCGTTCGTTGAAGTTCGTCATGTAGGATTCGTACATCCCGTGGCGGTCCATGTCGGCCCGGTGGGAGTCGAAGAAGGCGGGGATGGCCTTGGCCACCTCGACCGCCTTGGATAGTGGAAACATCGAATTGGTCGGCACCCAGCGTTGACCGTCGCCGCCCAGAAAGCCGCGCACCGAAAATCCGCTCACCGACATCGCCATCGGCAGGATATTGGGAATTTCGCGGCCCCGTTCCAGGCACCGCTCCCGCACCCGCGACAACGTCGCCTCGGCCGCATCGTCGTTAACGCCGGTCGTCGTGAAGTGCAGCGACCACTTCACGCCCTCCATAAAGTTGCGCCCCGCCGCTGCCATCTTGATCGTTTCGCGCAGACCGCCCTTTGCCTTCGCCACTTCGCCCAGAGTCTTGATCGCCTGCTTGAACCCGACCTTGGCGACGTTCTGGCTTTTGAACGGGTCGAGACCGACGACGCCTTTACCGGTCACCAAACCGGTACCCGCGAGCGCTACCATTGTTGCCGCCATCTCGGGATAGGTCTCGAAGGCGAACGAGCCGTAGGCCGCGCCGTCGGGTTTGCGGGTCAAGCGCAGCGTGGCCGCGGTCTTGATGCCGAACGCGCCGCCGTCGCCGAGGAACAGTCCGGTTAGGTCGGGCCCGTAATTGCGAAAGAACGGATTGGTGTCGTTGGTTCTGCCGCCCGAGCCGGTGCGCACCACCGAGCCATCGGCGCGCACCACCTCCAAGCCCAGAACGTCGTCCATGCCCTGCGGCACGTTTTGCGACAACGCCCCGCCGACGGTCGAATAGATGCCGGAGAAGGGTGCCGAGAAGGCGATCGTCAGGCCCTTGGCCTTGACCGCGTCGGCGACCTTGATCCAGGTACAGCCGGCGCCCACGGTGGCGGTGTTGTCGACGTCGTTGATCTCGACGATGTCGTCCAGCCCGCGCAGGTCGATCAACACGGTATCGGCGCGCACCGGCACGTAGCCCTTGGTGTAAGACATCCCACCGCCGCGCGTCGAAATTGCCATCCCAAGATCGCGCGCCGTTTGAACGATTGCCGCGACCTGGTCGCGGTTGCGCGGCTGTACCACGACCGCGGCGATCTCGGCGTCGTCCCAAAAGAAGATGTCGTTGGAGTAGTAGCGCCGTTCCGCCCGATCGGTAACGACGCGGTCGGCGCCGACAATCTCGGCGAACGCGGGGGCAGGGTCGCGGTCGGTCGCGGCGGGCGCGCTCATGGCAGGCTCCTGTGTGAGCGCGACGGACCTAGAGGGGCGTCGCGTCGGTCACGACGTACCGCGTCAGCTTGCGCTCGCCGATGCCAAAGTCGGCCCCCGCCGCGCGCCATTCTTTCATATGCGCCGAGGCAAAGTGGGCGGCCAGCGCGTCGGCATCGTCCCAGGCCTCGGCGACGTGGATCAAGCCGGGGTCGAGGACGTCCTGGGCGTAACTATAGGCGCGGCAACCGGCCTCGGCGCGCGATGCCAACAGCATCTTTTCCATATGGGGCCGCGCGATATCCAGCTTTTCCGGAGGCAACCGCACGGTGCCGGCGATCAAGATCATGGCTCTTTGGGTGCCGGCGGTTCGTCTGGATCGGCTGCCAAACCTTCGACGCGTTCGCGCAGGACAAAGAACACCCGATCGATGAACGCTTGGCTCTCGGCGTCCAGCTTGGCGCGCTGCGCCGGGGTGAACTTGAAGCCGTCGATCTCCTTGGCGGTGAAGATCTTCTTTTTGACCGCGAGCGCGTCATAGGCCGCCAAGCGTTCCTTCACGACCCACAGTTCCTGCGCCAACGCCATGCTGATCGAGACCAACTCATCGACCCCTTCGGCCGTAAAGAACTGCTCTTTCTTGCCGCGAACGCTGTAGCGCAGCGGTTTCTTTGCCGCAGTGCGCGCTGTGCTCATTTCCACGCCCCGAAGCAATACCAGTGGATACCCGCAGCAAAGCGCCCGGTCTGATCGTCCGCCTTGCCGGTTTGCTTCTTGACCGAGTCCTTGACCGCCTTCTCGCCGTACTGGCCCAGGCTTGGGATGATGAACTGCACAAACTTGTCTTTGGCGAAGCCCGCGCCCTGCGAAACCGCTTCGGGGTCCATGTCACGGAACGGTTTATAGAAGGGCTCTTTGTTGTAGTAGCTGTCCCAATCCAAATAGAAGCTGTCATAGGCGCCCAGCATCTTGTTGGGCGGCAGTTCCATATGCAGCATCAATCCGCCGGGCTTGAGCAGCCGGTGCGCTTCCTTGAAGACTTTCTTGATCCCCTTCTTGGGGACTTCATGCAGGAACATCGAAGAAAAGATCAAATCGAAGCTGCCGTCCTCGAACGTCGTCTCTTCGGCATTCTGCTGATGGAAATGCACCGGAACGCCTGCCGATTGCGCGCGGGCGTGGCCGTAGCGGACAGCCGGCGCGCTGACGTCGATCGCGTGAACCTCGGCCTTCGGATAGATCTTCGCCCACGGCACCGTGTTGTGCCCGATGGTGCAGCCCATATCCAAAATGCGCGTCGGTGCGAACGCCGGATATTTATTCTTGATGAACAGCGCGATCGAGCCGCCGATGTCGTCGAGATTGTCGCCGAAAAAACCCATCGAGAAGACCGAAATACCGTTGTCGTAAACCGCGCCCTGGGTCACGTCGTCGGGGCCGTACTCGGTGTCGTAGTTGCCGGGCATCCGGTGGACGTCGATCGACGAAACGCTGCGGGGCACCTCGAACGCGGGGTCGGTGCTGACCGTCCCGGCAGCCTTTTTCGACCGGCTTAGCGACTTTGCCTTGGCGTTCAACGTGTCTTGACTGCGCTCCACCGTCGGCAGGATCGAACGGAACACCATTTCCTGGGCATTGCACCGCATCGACGAATAGAACTTGAACGTCGTATCTTTCTTGATGGCGCGATGAACTTCGACCCCGTCCCGCGGCGCCCGCTTGTTCTTGCGTTCGAACTTGGGCGCGATGTTGGTGTCGTAGACGGTGCGCATACCGTTCGCGAGATCGTGCAGCACATAGAGCCGCATACTCGACATGAAGGCCTGCCGCGCGGCTTCCTCCGGTGTCGGGTCGATCTTCAAATCGTGGTGCACGTATTTCGTCATCTGCGTGTTCTCCCTGCCAAGATCGGGTCGTCGCGTTTTTCCAGTATGAAGTCTCGCTCGGAACTTGAAAAGGCGGCCCGCGAAACGCGGTTTCCGGCGTCCCGGCCGCCCCCGGATTTAGGCATCCGCGACCTTTCCGATCCGGCGATTGACGCGGGGCATCACCTCGTTGACCAGCAGGTCCATCGAGCGAAACCATCCCGCGCGCGCGTCGGCACCGGCATAGTCGAAACCGATTTGCAGCAGCACGCCGAATCCGCCCGTGAGTTCGTACTGCTCGACGATCTGATCGGCGACGCGGTCTGGGGCGCCCACAAACCAGGTGCCGTGATCCACCAGATAGGCCGCATCCACCGCGATATCGGGCGGCGCGCCGTGGCGGCGAAACATGTCGGCGATGCCCAATCGTTCGGCGATCACGCTGAAATAGGTGTTCCAGAACCGTCCCGCGAACCCGTCCACCACCGCGCGGCGCGCTTCCTCGTCCGTATCGGCGACATAGATCTCGCGAATTTGCCGCCAATTGCGGCGCGACGGCGTGCGGCCGCTGCGGGCCGCCCCCGCTTCGATCGACGGCCAATGGACCGAAACATGCTCGGGCGCCACGTTGAAGCTCATCGGGATGTAGCCCTTTTCGCCGGCAATCGTCAGCGAGCCCGACTGCGGCATGAAGCCCGCGAACGCAATGCGCGGCTCCGCAGGTGCAAACGGACTGAGGTGCCAATAGTAGTTGTCGGAGTAGCGCGGCCGCCGGGTTGACCAAAACTGCCCGTCGAAGTCGCCAGGTCCGTCAGGCGACCAAGCTTGCAGGATAATCTCAAGCGCTTCGCGCGAGCGGGCGCCGTTTTCGCCCTTGGCGAAGTCTAGCCCGTAGAGTTGCCCGTCGGTGACCGTTCCGCCGGCGCCAAAGCCGAACATCAATCGTCCCCGGCTCATATGGTCGAGTTGCATCAGTTCAGCAGCCAGACGCAGCGGGTGCTGCTGGTAAAGCACCTCGACACCGGTACCTAGGCGAATGTTTTCCGTCCGCGCGATCGCTGCGGCAATGATCTGCTGTGGCGACGGCAGCGGTTCCCAGGGCGTCGTAATGTGTTGCCCGACCCACGCTTCCGCGTAGCCCAGCGCATCGGCGCGCTGGATCACCTCGATGTTCCAATCGATGACGTCGGCCAGCGGTCGCGACGGGTCGCTCGCCGGCATGAGAAAGAGCCCTAATTCCACGCGCCACCCTAACCTAGGAAACCCTGGAAAGGGAGGCGATGCGCATGGATGTGTCGCATCAGTGCGGCAGGTGTCCGGGCCTGACACGGCCGCGCTGGGCGCGGTCGTCTTGGTCGGGCTGTTCGAAGCCGCCCGCCGCCATCGCTTGCAACCGCTCGATCCGATTGGCTGTCGCAGGATGGGTTGAAAACAGGCTGTCGCGCTTGTGGGCGTGCAGCGGATTGATAATGAACAGGTGCGCTGTAGCAGGATTGTTTTCGGCCTGCACGTTGTCGATCCGCTGCGCCCCGGCCGCAATCTTTTCCAACGCCGTTGCGAGCCACAACGGATTGCCCGCGATCGCTGAGCCGACCCGGTCGGCTTCGTATTCTCGGCTCCGACTGATCGCCATCTGCACGACCATTGCGGCCAGCGGTGCCAGGATCACGATGGCAATAGTACCGATCAGCCCCACCGGACTGTTCCGACGTCCGCCGAAGAACAGAGCAAAATTCGCCAGCATGCTGATCGCGCCGGCGAGCGTGGCGGTGATTGTCATGATCAGCGTGTCGCGGCTTTTGACGTGGGCCAGCTCGTGCCCGATCACACCGGCCAACTCGGCATCGTTCAAACGTTGCATCAATCCGGTCGTTACCGCGACCGCGGCGTGTTCCGGACTACGGCCGGTCGCAAAGGCGTTGGGCTGTGGGTTGTCCATGATATAGACCCGCGGCATCGGCAGGCCGCCACGCTGGGCAAGCCGGGCGACCATGTCGTAAAGCTTTGACTCGGTTTCGCGGGTGACCTCGCGGGCCCCGTACTGACGCAGAACGATCGCGCCGGAGTTCCAATAAGCGAAGGCGTTCATCCCCATCGCCACGACGAACGCGATCAGCAAACCGCCTTGACCGCCGATCAAGAAGCCGGCGGCCATAAACAACCCGGTCATGGCCGCCAGGAGGACAGCCGTTTTCGCGTATCCGCTCATGCGTGTGGTCCGATTCTCTGTCTCATTCGTCCATAGGACTTCTCAGAAATGGTGGATTTGAGTCCGGATTCAAGCCGTGAAGACCGGGACGATGTTGGGCGACTGAACAGTGTTGGGGGACGGGATGTTTGTCGATCCGGGGCACGCGCACGTCGAAGGCGACCTAAAACTGCTCGACGCCTTCGCCGCGTTGGCGTGGTCGCGAAGCCTAGCGGATGTCGTCGTGTTGACGGAGCATCTCTGGACCTGGGCGATGCTCGACAACGTCGAACCGGGAAAACGCCGCTTCTACCGCGACACCGCACGGTTCCTACAGCACGTGGTCCGGCAACGCGCCAAGAACGGCGCGGGCCGCCCCGGCGGCAGGCTTGCATCCGTCTTCGACTGACCATAGGGAAGGGGGCCGGCGCCTAGAACGCGTCGCCGAACCAAGGGGGGATCCGATGCCTGCAGATCGACCGCGTTTCAATATTTGGCTCAACGTCTTCATCCTGCTGGGCATTGCCGGCGTCGCCGTGGTGCAAGCGCGCGGCGTCTTGCCCGAGGACAATGTCGTGGTCACGGGCATTGCGTACTTTGCCGGCGGTGCGGTCGGTGCGCTTGTCTATGCCGGACTCAGCGACCTCCGCGACCGCTTCGTATCGCGCGGCAAGTAGACTTAGCTCCCAAGGAACTCCCGGACGATCGTGGCGATCTCGTCGGTCCGGGTGTCGAGCATACCGTGTCCGAAACCCGGCAGATCGTGGACCCGGCCTTTCTGGATCAGGTCGGCCGCCCGCTTGGATTGCTCGTAGAGGTCGTCCTCGGGGTTGAGCACCAGCACCGGGCAATTGACCTGCTTGAGCCGCTTCGCCATCGGATAGTTGAAGGCGGCCCGGTGACCCCAGGAATAGGCCGGGCCCCAGCGCAGCGTTTCGTTGAACGCCTCGGCATAATTTTCGATGGGTTGGCCCGGCCCCAGCCACGGCCAAAAGAACCGCCAGCGCTCGACGTTGTGCATTCCGTCTTCGCCGAACGACACCGGCGTATAGCGTGCGCGAAAGTCGGCCAATTCCTCTTCGCTGAACAGGGGCGCTGAGTACATGACGATGTGTTTCACCATCTTGCCCATCTTGTGCCAAAGCTCGGTCGCGACTTCGCTGCCGGTGTGAAACCCGAACAGGTCGACCTCCTCGAATCCCTGTTTCATGATGAAGTCGGTCATGACGTCGGCAAAGTCGGCGATCTCGACCGGTTCGGGGGGCGGATCGCTCTCGCCGAAACCCGGCGTGTCGGGCGCCAGCACGATCCGGTCCGTTCCGACCGCCCTCATGAAATTCACGAAGGCCCGGCCCGATCGCGGGCTCGCGTGTAGGCAGATCAACGGCCGTGCGGTCTGTTCGGCATCGGGCGGACGAATGCTGCGATAGTGCATTTGGCCCCAACGGCCGTCGGCAAAGGCGCGCCGCACGAAGTTGGCGCTCGTGGCGGGTGAGGCGATGGATTGCTTGCCGGCCCCATCGGGGTTCACCGCTTCTCCCCCAACCTCCTCGCCATCGAGGAAGTCGCGCACGATCTGCGCGATTTCATCGGGGTGCACATCCAGCATGCCGTGCCCGTAATCTTCCTTGGGCAGTTCGAGGATCCGCCCGTTTTGCATGAGGGGCGCGGCCCGCCGCGTTTGTTCGGCGAGATCGTCCTCGGTGTTGAGAACGAGGATCGGCTGAACGACTTCGCGCAGCGCCTTGCCGAAGGGATAGTTGAAGGCGGCGCGGTGCCCCCATTCGTATTTTTCCCCGGCGCGCAAAGACTCCGACAGTTCGCGTTGAATGAGGTCGGGGCCGACCCCTGGCCCGCGCCACCGCCAATGCATATCCCATCGGGTCTTGAGGTGCGCCCCATCGGGCGCGAGCGGCACGCCTTTGTACTCGGCGCGAAAGGTGTCGAGCTCTTCGTCGGTAAACACCGGCGCGGAAATCAGAACCAGTTTGCGCACCGCGTCGGGCCGCTGACGGGCTAGCTCGACCGCGACTTCCGAGCCTGTGTGCATGCCCATCGCATCGACGGTGGCGATCCCAAGCGAATCCAGCAATTCGCCCATGCAGGCGGCAAAGTCGCCGATTTCCTTCGGTGCCGGCGGCGGCGTGCTCTCGCCGAAGCCGATCGAGTCGGGGGCGATCGCCACCCGGTCCACGCCCATCCGCTGGAGGAATTGGCCGTACATCCGGCCCGACCCTGGGCTTAGATGAAAGCAAATCAGAGGCACCTGAGTAGGCGTCGCCGGGCGCGCAATGCGATAGTGAATCTGGCCGAATCGCCCGTCGGCAAAGCCGCGCCGGACACCATCCGGCGTTCGCCAATAGATCATGGGATCGCCGTTCATGGCGTTACACCGATTTAGCGTCGAGGAAGTTGCGCAGGGTCGCCGCGACTTCTGCGGTCATGGTGTCGATAAAGCCGTGACCGCGGTCTTTGATCTCGACCATCCGCCCGTTCTTCATTAACGGCAGCCCGCGCGGCGTTTGCTCGACGAGATCGTCGTTCGGATTGATGACGAGAATCGGTTGCGTCACCTTCGGCAGCGTCTCGCGCAAATCGTAGTTGAACGCGGCGCGGTGGCCCCAATGGGCGATCGGCCCGCCCCGCAACCCCTCGGCGAAGTTTCGGGCCAAAACGTCGCGCGGCACCATCGGACCGTAGAACGGCAGCATGTGCGTCCATTTCGCAATCAGGTGGGCGCCGTCGTCGCTGATCGGGCGCCCGGCGTAGTTGCGGCGGAGGTGGTCTAGCTCGTCGTCGGTGAAAACCGGACAGGAAATCTGCACGATCCGGCGCACCAAGTCGGGCCGTTGCAGCGCCAGTTCGATGCAGGTTTCCGACCCGGTGTGGTAGCCCATCACGTCGATCTGCTTGAGCCCGAGGGTGTCGGCGACATGCGCCGCGGTGCGGGCATAGTCGGCGATCTCCGGCGGCGCAGTTGGTGGATCGGACTCGCCGAACCCCGGCATGTCCGGGGCCAGTGCCGTGCGATCGGTTCCCATTGCGTTCAGAATGGCCTCGTAGATGCGGCCCGAGTTCGGGCTCATATGCAGGCACATCAACGGCGTTCGCTCGCCCGTCGCAGGCGCCGCGATGCGGTAATGCACCTGGCCGTGGGGCCCATCCATGAATGCCCGCCGCACCCGGCGAACGGTCGCGGGCGGTGGGGGCGGTGCCGGGCGCGCGCTCGTGACCCCGATATCGTCGGCGGGTCCGTCGAGAAAGTCGCGCACGACCGTGGCCACGTCCGCGGTGTGGACGTCGAGCATCCCGTGCGAATAGTCGGGCAGTTCATGCACGCGGCCGTTTTGCACATAGTCCTTTGCGCGCAGCGTCGGTTCGCGCAGGTCGTCGTTCGGGCACAGCACCAAGACAGGTTGCTTCACGTTGGGCAGGTTGTCGGCATGCTGCAACCGGAACGCCGCATGGTGTCCCCACCACGCTTTATCGCCGCCGCGCAGGGCCTCGGCGACTTCGCGGTGGACGAAGATCGTTGGCGCCGCTTTGTCCTTCCAGCGGAAGTGTCCGTCCCACTTGCGTTGCAGATGGCTGCCGTCTTCGGTGGTTTCGTCGGCGGCGGGCGTGCCCATCGTCCGGTATTGGACGTCGAGTTCCTCGGCCGAATAGATCGGGGCCGACACCAGCACGATGCGACGGACTTGCTTGGGGCGCTGTTGAGCGATCTCGACGCAGGTCCGCGACCCCGTGTGATAGCCCATGACGTCGACCTGATCGAACCCGAGCTGGTCGATCAACTCGCCCATAGCCGCCGCATAGTCGGCAATCTCGGGCGGCGCGTGCGGTGGGTCGGATTCGCCGAAGCCCGGCGTGTCGGGCGCCACGGCGATGCGGTCCTTGGCCATCTCGGCGAGCCACAGCGCAAAGACCCGTCCCGAATTGGGGCTGAGGTGGAAACAGATCAGCGGCGTCTTGTCGGTCGCGCCCTGGGGGCGCGCGATCCGATAATGAATCTGTCCGAACCGGCCGTCGGCGTAGGCGCGCCGAACGCCGGCGGGCGTGCGCCAAAAACGCATTTCCGCTGCGGTGGTAGTTTCGGACATGCCCTGTCCTCCCTTTTGCGCCTATTTGGCCCGACTGGTTGGCCGTCGCGCAAGGCCGATGGGTCGGCCCGGGGCGAAACTCCCGGAATCGTTGGGGTTGTGGGTGTCCTAATTGTCCTCGACGCTTTGGAAGCTGATCCCTTCGAAGGCGTCTTCCATGTCCGAGGCGCCGGCGATCTCCTCTTGCGGAAACATCAGACCGGCCGCCTCAAAACCGCCGTCGACATTCAAGACGTGCCCTGTCGTATAGGCCGCGTCCTCGCAGGCGAGGAACAATGCCGCCGACCCTATCGCCTCAAGCGAGCCGTAGCGCCGCATCGGGATCCGGCTCATGTAGCCCTCGACCGTACCCGGGGAATGATTGGTGATCGCCGTTTCCACCGGGCCGGGCGCGATCGCATTGACCCTGATGTTCTTCTCGGCGAACTCGACCGCCATGATCTTGGTCAGTTGGATGATGCCCGCTTTGGACACGCCGTAGGCGCTGCGGCCGGTCGCGCCGCGCTGGCCCGAGATCGAGGCGATATTGACGATCGCGCCGCCGCCGACCTGCTCCATCATCGGCACCGCCGCTTTGGAACACAGAAACGTCCCCGTCAAGTTGGTGCGCAATACCTGTTCCCACTCCATCAGCGACTGATCCATCACCAGGCGGTTCGGCGCGATCCCGGCATTGTTGATCAGGACATCGAGGCGCCCGAAGCGCTCTTGGGTCTTGGCGAAGGCTTCGGTGACCGACTCTGGATTGCTGATATCGGCGAACATCGCGAGGGCCTCGGCGCCGGTGCCGCGAATTTCCTCGGCCGATTCCTCCACGATATCGGCAAGCAAATCGCACACGACGATCGATGCGCCTTCGCGCGCCATCGCCAGCGCCGACGCCCGGCCCAAGCCGCGCGCACCGCCGGTTACCAACGCCGTTTTACCCGACAACTTCATGCCAAACCTCAGATTGATGCACTCAA
>CAYGKG010000095.1:0-12326 GCA_964350495.1 uncultured Alphaproteobacteria bacterium | reverse complement strand
TCGCGCCGTTGGCGAGCGGGCCATAGACGATGTAGCTGTGGCCGGTGACCCAGCCGACATCGGCCGTACACCAGTAGATGTCGCCGTCGTGGTAGTCGAAAACGTACTGGTGAGTCATTGCGGCGAACACCAGATAGCCGCCGGTCGTGTGCAAAACCCCCTTCGGTTTTCCGGTCGACCCCGACGTGTAGAGAATGAACAGCGGATCCTCGGCGTCCATCACCTCGGCCGGGCAGGTCGGTTCGGCGGCGGCCCGCGCCGCCGTGTAGCGCACGTCGCGACCGTCGACGTAGGGCACATCGGCGCCGGTACGCTCGACGACGATGACGGTATCCACCGCGGGGCATTTCTCCAGCGCCCGGTCGGTATTGGCCTTGAGTGGAATGGCCTTGCCGCCGCGCAGGCCCTCGTCGGCGGTGACAACGCAGGTCGATTCGCAGTCGTGGATTCGGTTGGCCAACGAGTCCGGCGAAAAGCCGCCGAACACCACGGAATGGACCGCACCGATCCGCGTGCAGGCGAGCATGGCGTAGGCGGCTTCGGGAATCATCGGCATATAGATCGTCACCCGGTCGCCCTTTTTGACGCCGCGCGATTTGAGCACGTTGGCGAAGCGGCATACCTCCTCATGGAGGTCGCGGTAGGTGATCGACTTCGACACCGACGGATCGTCGCCCTCCCAAATGATCGCGACCTGATCGCCGCGTGTTTCAAGATGGCGATCGATACAGTTGGCCGAAACGTTGAGCTTGCCGCCCTCGTACCATTTGATCGACACCGGTGGGCCGAAGGTCGCGTTCTTGACCTGCGTCCACGGTGCAATCCAGTCGAGCCTCGCAGCCTCGTCGCCCCAGAATCCTTCGGGATCGTCGATCGAGCGGCGGTACATCGCCTCGTATTGCGCTGCGTCGCACCAAGCGCGTTCTTTCCATGCCTGGGGCACGGGGTGGAGGTGAACCTCGGTCATGGCGCTCTCCCAACAAATTTTGCCGGCGACAATGGTGCGCGCGAATTATCGAGATGTCATTGCGCCAGCACAAGAACGGGGCGTGAGCGCGGGTATCCGCCGCCGCGCGCCCTCTGTATGTTGACCGTCATGCTTCTCGAACAATGTACGTGGCCGCAGGTCGAACGGTATCTCGAACGGACGACCGGCGTTCTCATCCCGATCGGGTCGACCGAACAGCACGGGCCGACCGGGTTGATCGGGACCGACGATATTTGCGCGCGGGCGGTCGCGGCGGCGGTCGGCGCCGCGCTGGATGTCATGGTCGCGCCGCCGATCCCCGTCGGTCTTGCCGAACACCACATGGCGTTCTCTGGGTCGATGACTCTGCGCAAGGAGACCTTGGTGGCGGTCATGGAGGACTATACGTCGTCCCTCTATCGCCACGGGTTCCGTCGGTTCTATTTCATCAACGGCCACGGCGGAAACATCGCGGTGCTCGCCGAAACGGTAAAGCGGTTCAACGCCCAAGCGAGCGGTGCCGACGCCCCGGCCTGCGCCTTCGTCAATTGGTGGGCGGGGCCGCGCACCAAGGCACTGCGGGAGCGGTGGTACGGCAACAGCGAGGGCAGCCACGCCACGCCCAGCGAAATCGCGGTCACGCAGTTCGTATATCCCGGGGCGACCGGGCCGGTGCGTCGCCTCGATGCGGCGGCGCCGTCGCAGCGCTTCGCAACGGCGGACGACTACCGCAGCAAGTTTCCCGATGGGCGGATGGGGTCCGATCCGGCCCTGGCATCGCCCGAGGCGGGTCGCGCCCTAATCGCCACGGCAGTTAGCGATATCGCCGAACACTACCGCGACTTTGCCCGCTAGGGCGCGGCGCGCGGCGGCACGATGCGAACGCGGCCGTCATTAACGGCGATCGGTACCGGTATCAGCGGTTGACCGAGGCATGGGCCGTCGATGCACATCCCGTCGTCGATCCTGAACTTGGCGCCGTGGGCGGTGCAGTGGATGTAGCGCCGCTCATAGTCGAGAAATTCGCCTGGCTTCCAGTCCATCGGCGCAAAGGCATGCGGGCAGACATTGAGGTAGGCGACGAGGCCGTCCGCGGTGGCCGGACCGCGCGGAGCGTCGATCGGCGGACGCATGACGAACATCTCGAACAGCGCTGCGCCTGCGCCGAAGGTAAACACCCGCGATGTGCCCTCGGCAATCTCGGCGGCGGCGCATAGATCGACGATCCCGTCGGGTGCGCCCGGAAAATCGCGGTAATCGAGGGCCGAATTCAGGGTTTCACGCCGCCCATTTTGCAGATTATTTTCCACGCCGCCGGCTCGACTTTCTGCACCGACAGGCGCGACAGCCGCACCAACTCCATGTCGGCCAAGCGGGTTTCTTCTTTGACCTGTTTGAGCGTCACCGGCGTTTTGAGGGCTTCACCTGTTTTGACATCGACCATCACGAACCGGCCACTCTCGTCGCTCGGATCCGGATAGGCCTCTTTGACCACGCTGACCGTTCCGACGATCCGGCGTTCCCCGCCCGAGTGATAGAAGAAGCATTGATCGCCCTTCTTCATCGCGTTGAGGTTGGCGCGGGCGGTAAAGTTCCGCACCCCATCCCAGTGCTCGACCTTCTTCTCCATTTGATCGTCCCACGACCACGTTTCGGGTTCCGACTTGATCAACCAATAGGCCATTTAGTTCTCCGGCTTGTCCGCGCCTGACATCCACTGCCACTGCCGCACGGTCACTTGTTCGAAGAGACCGGCCTGGGCATAGGGGTCGGCGTCGATGAAGGCGCGGGCAGCGTCGATTGTGTCGGCTTGATAGACGATCAGGCTCCCGCATTGCGAAGCGCCGGTATCGTCCCGCATCGGTCCCGCCGCCCGCACGGCATCGCCTGCCTGACGGAAATGGGCCCGGTGGGCATCCAACAGCGTTTGCCGCAGATGCCCCCGGTCCGGTCGGTCCAGACAGAAGATCGCAAACAGCACGGTTGGTTAGGCTTTTGGCGCCCAGGCGCCGACCAGCGGTTTGAATTCGCGCACGACAACCTGGTCCCACACGCCGGCGGCGTTGAAGGGGTCGTTCTCTACCATGGCCTTGGCGGCGGCGGCGTCAGCGGCTTCGACCACGAGGAAACTCGCTTCGCGCGGGCTGCCGTCCATCGGCGGGCAGGGCCCGGCCAACATCAACTGGCCGATGTGCTGGCCGATGTGTTTCATGTGGGCTTCGTGGTTTTCCTTGCGTAGGCGGGTACCGTCGGCGCTGTCGGCGCAATAGATCGCGAAGTAAGCCATTGTCGTGTCCTCCCATGTTTTGAAGCCGGCACTGTAACGGATGACAGCGGCGTCCGGCCAGCCACTGCCGGTCAAGTTTTGGTTGGCGGCTAGCCGGTCTCGGCGCGGAACGGTCGGTTGAGCAGCGCCTCGATCGCTTCTTCGATGCCTACGTTGTGGTTAAGGATTGCGTCGATGGCCCGGCAGATCGGAACGTCGATCTTGCGTTTCGCGGCGATCGCCACCACCGCTGCGGCGGTATAGGCGCCCTCCGCGACCGAGCGGCGTGCGCCGAGAAAGTCGCCGGCGTCCTCGCCGCGGGCCAGCGCGAGGCCCAGGGTGTGATTGCGCGACTTCGCCGATCCGCACGTGAGGACAAGGTCGCCCAAGCCGCTCAGGCCCATCAACGTCACGCCCTTGCCGCCCAGCGCCTCGCCAAAGCGCAACATCTCGGCCAGGCCGCGCGTAATGACCGCGGCTCGGGCGTTTTCGCCGAGCCCACGGCCCGAGACGATGCCTGCGGCAATGGCAAGGACGTTTTTGAGCGCCCCGCCGATCTGGGCGCCTACGACGTCGGTCGAAAGATACGGCCGGAAAGTAGCGCTCCCCAGACTTTCGACGAGTGCCTCGCCGACCGCCCGATCGGCGCATGCCAAGGTCACCGCCGTCGGCAGGCCGCGGGCGACTTCATCGGCGAAGGTCGGTCCCGACAGCACCGCGGGCAACGCCTGCGGCACCGCGTCGCGCAGAACTGCGCTCAGGAGGGCGTTGGTGCCAAGCTCGATCCCCTTGGCGCACAGCACCACCGGCAGGCCGTCGCGAATATGGGGTGCCGCCTGTTCGGCGACTGCCCGAACGTGTTGGGCCGGGACGACGAACAGGAGGGCTTCGGCGTTGCAGGCGTTGGCGAGATCGCCGGTGGCGCGGACATGGGGATTGATCGCGATGTCGGGCAGGAAGGCCGGGTTGGCGTGTTCATGGTTGATCGACTTGACGACATTTTCTTCACGCGCCCAGATGACCGTTGCTGCGCCGCCTGCGGCGGCGACGTTGGCCAGCGCCGTGCCCCATGCTCCGGCGCCGATCACGCCGAACTTGCGCAACGCCATCTAGGGCGCCACGGCCAGGTTGAATGCGATCGAAATCCGCTCCGCTGTGCCGTGGTAGGGCCGCACCCCGTGCGACAGCCACGACGGAAACATCAGCATGATCCCGGTGCGCGGGCTGAGCAATTCGGTCGCACCGACCGAATTGCCGCCCGGACCCTGGAAGCACAGTGTCGGCGCATACATCGATGGGCCGGGACCGCGCGGATCCATGATGACGAATTCGCCGCCCAGCGTTTTGTCCGCCGCGCAGCCGCCGTCGTCGACGTAATATACGCCGGACCAGTAGCAACCGGGATGGACATGGAATTCGTTGCTGTGTCCGGTTCGGTTGATGTTGGCCCAGGCATTGACCTGCCATTCGACCTCGGCAGGCCGACCGGTGCGGCTCGCGGTCATCTTGTCGGCCAGCAGACGGCCGGTCTCGATGATTTGCGCGCCCGCCGCGCCGCCCCACTCGGGGAAGTTCCGTTCCGAATGCCAACCGCCGATGTTGCTGTCGTAGGTATCGCGGGGCGCTTCCTTTTTCTCGCGCGCCAGGATGACTTTTTTGAGTTGTTTGTTGAGTTTTTCGGTGTCGGGCAACATCGCCATCGCGATCGGCGTTGGGAACGCGTTACGAACCTCGACCCGCTCGGGCATCTGGTCTTCCTTGAGCATTCGCGAGTCTCCTTCTTAGCGTTAGCAGCAGCAGATTGGCTTGACGACAGCTGGTTGCCCTAGCCTAAGCCTTGGCGCCGGCGGCCGCAGCCTCCATGTCGAGGGGCCAGCGCGCCCGCGGCGCCGTGCTCAGGCTATCGATCAGCCCCAGGCGCAGGCGCTCGATCCCGGCCCAGGCGATCATCACGCCATTGTCGGTACAGAGGCGCGCGGGCGGTACCATCAAGGCGAAATGGTGCACGGCCGCGACCTCGGCCAATCGGGCCCGAAGCGTGCGGTTCGCCGCAACGCCGCCCGCGACGACCAGTCGCCGGGCGTCGGGATGGCGCGCCGCGTAGCGCTGCATTGCCCGGGTGACGCGGTCGGCCAAGACATCGGAAACCGCCGCCTGGAACGACGCCGCGATGTCGGCGCGCCGCGCATCGTCCAGCGGCTTGGCATGGTTGGCCGCATGCAGCACGGCGGTCTTGAGGCCGGAGAACGAGAAGTCGCAGGTATCGGTGCCGGCCAGGGGCCGCGGCAGGGTGACGGCTTTAGCGTCGCCCTTCGCAGCCGCAGCCTCAAGAGCGGGTCCGCCGGGGTAGCCGAGATTCAGAAGTTTTGCCGTCTTGTCGAAGGCCTCGCCGATCGCATCGTCGATGGTCGTGCCCAGCCGGCGGTAGGCGCCGACGCCGCGCACCTCGAGAAGCTGGCAATGCCCGCCCGAAATCAGCAACAGAAGAAAGGGGAACTCGGCGCCGTCCGTGAGCCGAGCGGTCAAGGCGTGCCCCTCAAGATGGTTCACCGCGACGAAGGGGCTGCCGGTCGCCGCCGCGATGGCCTGACCGGTCATCAGGCCGACCATGACCCCGCCGATCAAACCGGGTCCTGCCGTTGCCGCGATCCCGTCGAGATCGCGGTAGCCGAGGCCGGCTTCGGCCATCGCCCGGCCAATGATGCCGTCGAGATGATCGACGTGGGCGCGGGCCGCGATTTCGGGCACCACGCCCCCGTAGGGCGCATGGTCGTCGAGCTGCGACAGCACGATGTCGGCGTGGATTTTACCGGTCCCATCGACGATCGCGGCAGCGGTTTCGTCGCAGCTTGTCTCAATTCCTAGAACCAGCACCGGATTTGTCGATTTCCCTACAAAGTGACGCTCAAGTGGACTACACCCGTGTTCGTGACGCGGCAAGTAGCCTCACCTTTTCGTATTGGAACCCGTGGATCGCCGTTGGCCTTGGTCCAGGCGAACGCGGTGCGCGAACGCCTCATTGCTGCCTTTCCAAGCCTTGCCGCCCGCGGCGTCGCTATAGAGGTCATCAAGACCACGGGCGACCGGATTCAGGACCGCAATCTTGCCGACATCGGCGGCAAGGGGCTGTTCACCAAAGAAATCGAAGACGCGCTTCTGGGCGGCGGCGTCGATCTTGCGGTCCACTCGCTCAAGGACATGCCCACTGTACTGCCGCAGGGATTGGTGCTGGCAGCCGCGATGCCGCGCGAGGATCCGCGCGATGTCCTCCTATCGGGCGACGGTTGTGCGCTGATGGACCTGCCGCGCGGCGCGGTGCTGGGGACCTCGTCGCTACGACGCCGGGCGCAGGCGCTGCATCGCCGACCCGACCTTCGGGTGATCGATTTTCGCGGCAACGTCGAAACCCGAATCGGCAAGCTGCGGGACGGGGTGGCCGACGCGACGGTGCTGGCGCGGGCCGGGCTGAACCGGCTGGGCCGCGACGACATCGTCGCCGCGACGCTCGACCCCGAGGATTTTCTCCCTGCGGTCGCGCAGGGGATTGTCGCCGTCGAATGGCGCGAAGATCGCGGCGACCTCCAACCCTTCGTTGCCGCGCTGGTCGATCCGCCGACGCAACGCTGCGCCGATGCCGAACGGGCGGTGCTGTTCGAACTGGATGGGTC
The DNA here is from genome assembly GCA_964350495.1 of uncultured Alphaproteobacteria bacterium. Lineage (GTDB taxonomy): Bacteria > Pseudomonadota > Alphaproteobacteria > SHVP01 > SHVP01 > CALJDF01. The sequence continues at coordinate 5,425 of CAYGKG010000095.1, read as the reverse complement.
GTGTCGCACGCCGATCGCCGGATTCGCGGTGTGCGACGGCGACGATATCTGGCTGCGCGGCCTCGTCCTCGCGCCCGATGGGTCGGAGGTGTTTTCCGGTGCCCGTCGCGGACCGGCGGCGGACGCCGATCATCTCGGACGCGATCTCGGACGGGAACTCCGCGCGGTCGCCGGTCACATTCTCCGGGCGCTGCCATGAGACTTCTCATTACCCGGCCGCAACCGGACGCCGACGAACTCGCGGCCGAGCTGGAACGGCGCGGCCATCGCTGCCTGGTTGCGCCGTTGATGACCATCGTGCCCACGGTGTCCGACCTGCCGCTCGGCGGCGTCCAGGCGTTGCTGCTCACCAGCCGCAACGGTGTTCGCGCGCTCGCGGCCGCGAGCGCCCGGCGCGATGTCCCGGTCCTCGCCGTGGGGCCCGGCACCGCGGCGGCGGCTGAAGACGCGGGTTTTTCGGTCGAGGCCGGGGCGGGCGATGTATCGGCACTTGGCTCCTTGGTACGCGCGGCGTTGAAGCCGGGGGCAGGATCCCTCCTGTGGATAACCGGCAGGCATGTGCGCGGCGATTTGCGCGCCGACCTGCGGGCTGCCGGATATGACGTGGCGCGGCACGTCCTCTACGATGCCCAAACCGTCTCGGCGCTGCCGCAGTCCTGCGTGGCCGCGCTGCAGGCGAACGAAATCGATGGCGCGTTGTTTTTTTCGCCCCGCACCGCGCAAACGTTTGTGAGGATGATGGCATTGGCAGGCTTGGAGCCCGCAGCGAAATCGGTAACGGCGTACTGCCTCAGCCCGGCGGTTGCGGCGGCGCTGGCTAGCCTGCCGTGGCGAGGAATGGAAATCGCCGGCCGCACCGACCGCGCCGCCCTGCTCGACCTTGTCGGTCGCGCCGGCGTGACCGTTGGCGCTGGCGCATGACGCAGACCCCGCGACAAATGCGCCGGCACACGGGCAAGGAGGCCGCCGAACCGGACGCCGCGCCGCGTCCGCGGCGCCGGGCTCCAGGCGGTCCGCCGCGCCGCGGTCCGTCGCGCTCGGCGCTTTTTGCCGCGATGATCGTGGTTTTTGTCGCCGGATTGTTCGCCGCGCCGTTTGCGCAATACTACCTCGGGCCGCGCCTGGCGGAACTATCGGGCATCGCCGAACTCGCCGCGGGCCGAACCGATGTGGGCGATTTCAGCCGGCTGCGCGCGATCGAAGCGCGCACGGACGAGCTCGGCCAGGAACTCCAATCGATCGCCCAAGCGGTCGACGACGGCAGCGCCGCGCGGGTTGCTGCGCTGGAGAACGAAATCGGCCTGCTGCGCCAAGACCTCGCGACGCTTGGCGCGCTGACCGAACGTACCACGGTCCTGGAAAACAGCACGGCGTCGCTCGCCGCCCTTGAGTCGCGTCTTGCAGGGTTGGAATCGCGGCCCGTGGATACCGGCGCCGCCGACGATATCGCCGCGGTCAATACGCGGCTGGCCGATGTCGACACGGCGCTGTCCGCCGTTCGCGGCGAAAGCGAACGGCTCGCCGCGTCGGTTGATGCGCTGCAGAGCAAGCTTGCCCAGGATTTGAAAGAGGCGCTGGCCTTGGTCGAAGGCCGCCTCGCGGCGGTGGACCGGTCGCGCGGTGTGGATAGCGCATTGGCCGAAACGGTGGAGGCACTGCAGACGCGGACCGGCGCGCTTGAGGTCGCGGTCGAGCGCTCGGCGGGCCGCGCCGCGCTGGCGGCGGCAATCGGTGCGTTGCGCGGTACGGCCGAACGAGGACGCCCCTTTGAGGCCGAGCTGCAAACCGTGCGCGCCCTGGCAATCGCCCATCCGTCGTCGTTGCTGGATGGCCCCATCGAGACGTTGTCGCTGAGTGCGGGCACCGGCCTGCCGAGCATGGTCGGCCTGCAGCGATCGTTCGCGGTGCTGGCCGGGCGCGCCGCGCGCCCGGCGCCGACGCGCGACGCCGGGTGGGTCGGCCAAACGTTGGACCGGGTTGGGTCGTTGGTCACGGTGCGGCGCACCGGAGATATTGCCGGTCAGTCGCCCGAGGCCGTTGTGGCGCGGGCCGAGGTTCGGCTGCAGGAGGGCGACCTCGCCGGCGCGGTTGCCGAAATGACCGCGCTGGAAGGCCAGATGCCGGCGAATGACGCATGGTTGGTCCGCGCCCGGCTGCGACTGACCGCCGAACGGGCGCTCGACGCGCTGAACGCCGGGCTCGCCGCGATCGGCGGGGCGGGATAGCGATGACGCGCGCCATCGTTGCCTTTGTTTTCCTGATCGCGTTCGCGGTTCTCGCCGCATGGATCGCCGATCGGCCCGGACAGCTCGGGATGGATTGGCAGGGCTACCGCGTCGAAATGCCGGTGGGCCTTGGGCTGGGGATCGCCGTCGGGCTCATGATGGCCGCCGCCGTTGCGTATCAGGTCTGGCGTTGGGTCCGCCGCGGGCCCGCCGATCTGGCCGAGGCCCGCTCGCGCCGCCGCCAGAACCGGGGCCAGCTCGCGTTGACCCGCGGGATGGTGGCCGTGGCCGCGGGCGATCGCGCGGCGGCGTTGCGGTTTTCGCGCGAGGCCGAACGCTACCTCACCGAAACGCCCCTCACCATGTTGCTCGCCGCGCAGACGGCCCAGCTCAGCGGCGACGACAAAGCCGCGCGCCGCTATTTCTCGGCCATGCTCAAGCGGCCCGAGCTCGAATTCCTCGGTTTGCGGGGCTTGGTCGGGCAGGCCAGCCGCAGCGGCGACCGCGCCAATGCGCTGACTCTGGCGCGCCGGGCCTACGCGCTCAATCCGCAGGCGCCATGGGTGCTGTCGGCGTTGTTCGATCTCGAGGCCCGCGCCGGCAATTGGCGCGAGGCCGAACGGATCGTCGCGCGCGCGGTCGCGGCGCGCGCGCTGGGCGAGGCCGAAGGACGTCGCCGTCAGGCGATCGCCGGTCTGCACATCGCGCGAATGCTTCGCGACGCCGGCGATCTGGGCGGCGCCCGCAAAGCCGCGCTCAAGGCGCAGGCGCTCGAGCCCGGCTTGCTGCCGGCAACCCTCCTCGCCGTCGACCTCTTGGGCGCCGCAGGCAAACGCCGCCGCGCGTTGCACCTGATCGAGCAGGCGTGGCAGGTCGCGCCGCATCCCGAGCTTGCGGCCGCCCACCGGCGTCTGTTTGCCGGCGACGATACGCACGCCTATCTGCAACGTCTCGAGCATCTAGTCGGCGCGAACCCGCAGCAGGACGAAGCCCGGCGCGCGCTGGCCGAGGCGGCGCTTGCCGCCGGCCAAACCGAGCGCGCCGCCAAAGTTCTCGGCGCCCTCGCCGACGATCCGGCGGCCGAGGCCCCGCTGGTGCGCCTCAAGGCCGAGATCGAAGAGCGCGGCCACGGTCCGACCGCCGCGCGGCCCTGGCTGACGCGCATCGCCGAAGCGCCCGAACCGGGCTGGACCTGCACCGTTTGCGCCCATCGTCACGACGCCTGGGCAGCGCACTGCGACCATTGCGAGACCTTCGATTCGCTGCGCTGGGGGGTACAGGACGGGATCGAACTGGTGAAGCCCGATCTCGTGGGGCAGTTGCCGCCGGTCGACCCCGCTGCGGCGCAGGCCGAAAGCCCCGGGCTGGCGGTGCTCCACCCGCCGCCGCCCCGCGGTGCGGACGACGGCGACGGGCCGCCGATGCGGGCCGCCGGCTGACGTTGACGCCTCCCGTCGCCCCGGCGTAGTTTGCGGCCAGTTTGATCGGTTCCGTGCCGCTGTAGCTCAGTTGGTAGAGCAACGCATTCGTAATGCGTGGGTCAGGTGTTCGAGTCACCTCAGCGGCACCATTTTTTTCTAGCACTTAGTGCTACTGACTACTGAGCGTGCCGGCCAAGGCTGTGTAGTTCCTGTGAAAACCTACCTGGAACAGGGGGCGACTCTCGCGGTGGCGTTCCCGCTTTGTCCGACATAACTCATGGGTAGGTCGGGTTACCCGAGCATGACGCGAAGCTGGTCTGCATCCTCTGACAGGTTAGCTAGAACAGGCGAAACAGGACCAGCGGCACGCTATTAGGCCCAAGACCAGAGGGCAGGCTTACGAGCAACCAAAGCTTGCTGTTTTCTGCCCAAACTATTTGCTGTTTGGTTGGGCCTCATTCATCACCGATACCAGCTGCGTTGCCAACATTCCCTGAAGAAGACGCTCCATTGCATTTAGATCGGCGCTGCCGTTGTTCTCAGTTTTGTCGGCCTCTTCAAGAGCATCGTAGTAGGGAGTTCGGTTATCGGTAATCTGGTCCGGGATCGTCGTGGTTCCTGGTAGTGTGTAGCCCAGTCTCATACAGAGAACGAAGTAGGACGCCGCTCTAGCTGTCCTACCGTTTCCATCTACAAATGGGTGTACCCAGTTCAGTCGCCACATGACATATGCGGCTAGGTGAATTGGCGATTCACTCCAGTGGTCATTAACGTAATCACACAAATTCTCCATTAGCTCAGGGACTAAATGAGCTGGCGGAGGTTCGTGCTTGCTTGCGTTGATCTTGATGTCGGCGGGCCGCCAGTTTCCTGCGTAGGCGCTTAGTCCTTCAAGCGCGACGCGATGCAAGCCCAAGATCTGGGAGGGGCGAAGCTGGAACTTCCCCCTCTCGATGGAAGCCGCCACCATCTCATGGACAACAGAAAACTGCCTGAGGGCGTTTCGTGCTTCTAGGCGGGCTGCTTGATCTGGGTCGGCTACAAGGTCAGGCTGATTGGCCTGACTATGGCGAATCTCTGAAGGGTCAGCGCCGCTCAATCATCTTCGAGCCGGGCGGCTTCCTCGGCTACCATCTCTCTAGTCACACGCTCGTTCTCGAAGGCTGCATTGCCGTAGGCAAAGCTCTGGCGCTGCTCCTCCTTCTGAGAGGACGTCATCTTCACCGTCCTTGCCAACTCCAGCAGCTTTTTTAGGTCGTCGGTCATAGCTTGTGTCTAACTCCCAGCGGGAGGCGTATTCTACGGCTTCTGTAGGCACCGCACTACAAGAATAATACATTCAAAAACAACACTATACAGGCAAAGGCGAAAGCAAAATGCTAGCGAGAAGACTCCATGCCGGGAGCAGGAGGGCAATCTTTGGGGGCTAGAAGGTTATTTAAGAGCCTAGGACACCCTTAAGTGGCAACTTGATCGAGCTGGTGTCGTCTAGGCTCGCAAGAGCGCGGTCTACATGCTCTCTCCTCGCACGATTGTACCGCCAAACCATCGTGGCGCTCTTGTGTCCGGAGAAAGCCTGAATGGTGCGGGGATCAGCACCAGTTTCTGCTAGGCAGGTGATAGCCGTATGTCTCAGGATGTGCGGCGTCACCTTTCTTGGATCGATGCCTGCGCGAACTGCACAACGGCGAAACGGCGCCTTCATGCTCTCGTAGTGACCCGAATTCGCCTTAGGGTTTGGGAGGACCAAGGACTGCCCCTCAGCTGCCATCTCCTTTT
>CAYGKG010000094.1:2215-12515 GCA_964350495.1 uncultured Alphaproteobacteria bacterium | reverse complement strand
ATGCCCCGCAGCGTCAGGCCGCCGCCGCGGGGCATCGCCTCCTGCGCGTTGAGCGCCAAGTTGAGCAGCGCCGCCTCCAACTGTGCCGGATCCGCGTGGATATGCGGCAGATCGTTTGCAATGTCGACATGCAGGACGATGTTCTCGCGCAAGACCCGGCTGATCATCGTGCCGATCTGGTTCACCGCTTCGGCGACCGATATCGACATCGGCGCCAACGTTTGTTTCCGGGCGAACGACAACAGCTGTTGAGTTAGGGAGCCGCCACGTTTGATCGCGCGAATCGCCGCGTCGAGCCGTTTGTGCTGCCCTTCGTCGCTCAGCGACATCTCCAACAGCTCCAAGTTGCCCTGGGCAACCGTCAGCAAATTATTGAAATCGTGGGCGACCCCGCCGGTAAGTTGGCCGATCGCCTCCAACCTGTGGGTTTGGCGCAACCGATCCTCGGCATTGCGCGCTTGGGTAACGTCGGTACTGATCGAAGCGATATGGGTTGCTTTCCCGTTCTTGTCCAACAGCGGGTAGCGCACCGACGAGATGCGCCGCAAGGTACCGTCGCCTGCCTGGATCTCGGCCTCGCCGACGATCGGCGCGGTGGCATCGACAACTTTTTCGTCCTGCGTCCGCAACCAGCTCCGCGCCGGCCCATTGGGGAATACCTCGGCATTGGTTTTGCCGATCACGTCGGCGGCGGCCTTGCCCAAAAGGGCGCACCATGCCGGGTTGACCTGGGAAAAATGGCCGCCGATATCTTTGATCGCAATCGCCGAGGGTGAGTTCTTGAGGAACTCGCTCAACTGACGGGACATGTCCGCCGCCGCTTCTCGGGCTCGGTACTGCTCGGTGATGTCGGTGAGGAAAGTGCCGACCCCCGCGACGGTGCCGTCGTCGTCGGTGATGGGAAAGCGAATGGTGGAGATATGCCGTTCGACGCCGTCGCTGAACGTAAAGGTTTCTTCGTCTCGTCGCGCGACTCCGCTGTCGCGTACGCAGCGATCGATCTCTTGGTGGACTTTGGACTCTTCGGTGTGACCGTAGACATCCGGAATGGTCTTACCTACGAGCGAGTCGAGGGATCGGCCCGACCATTCGGTGTAGGTACCGTTGACGTGGGTGAAGCGAAGGTCCCGATCCTTGAGGATGATCGCCGCAGGGGCATTGTCGAGATAGGTTTCGGCGCGCCGGGTGCTGCGGACGGCCTGCTTTTCCGCGAGGACCAATTGGGTCACATCCCGCGTGGCGCCGCGGTAGCCGAGGAACGTTCCATCGGCGGCGACAATCGGTCGCCCATTGGCAACTAAGTGGAGGGGCTGCCCATCCGGGCCATGCCCGTCCTGACGCAGCCCTGAGAACGGCAAGTGGGCCTTCATGACGCGCTCAAACTCCTCTAGCGCATCCGGCGAAAACTGCAGAATCAGCTCGCGAAAATCGGTGCCGAGAAAGGCTTCCGGATCCATGCTGAGACGACTGTCGGGCCTTGGAACAAAGAACGCGATGCGGCCGTCTGTGTCAGTCTCCCAAAATAGGTCGGCCGACATCTCGGCGATGCTGCGAAAACGTTCTTCGCTTATTGCGATCCGCTGGTTTGCTTCAAACTCGCTCGTGACGTCGCGCGATGTGCCGCGGTGTCCGATGTAGGCGCCGTCGGTATCGAACCGCGGCGCAGCGGAGGCGGCGATCACACGCGGTTTGCCTTTGGTATCGGTGTAGTGGAAGTAGGCGTTGCGCAGGGTCTTGCGTCCGTCGACAACCTCGGCAACTTTGGCGATCGTCTCGGGCGCCGGCACCCACCGTCCGAACCCGATGGGCCTACCGATGATGTATTCGTCCAGCGCGCCGGTAATTTCGCGGAACCGGTCCGAGACATAGCGAATCATCCCGTCGGCATCGGTCTCCCAGTAGAAATCGCTGGTTAACGAGGCGATGTCTTCCAGCCGCGCGCGAATCGCTCGCTCGCGTTCTTCGGCTTCGCTGCGCCGCCGAATTTCGTCGCGCAGGCGCCGGTTGTCGCCCGTCGCCCTACGGGTTCGCTCGCGGTAGGCCAGGAGCGCAATGACCATAAACATAACGCCGGCCCAAACGATCGGTGCCCGTTGGTAGGTGGCTTTCCGGATCTGGGCGATGTCTGCGTTCAGTTGGGTTCGGTCGAAGGAGATCGTGAGAATGGCGCGCTGTTCGATCGGAACGGCGAGGTCGCGTTCGATCACCAGGACATGCGCCAATGGAACGCCTTGTGTGGTCCCGAATGAGAACAGAACCGAGCTGTCTTCGGTCAAAATCGAAACCGCGAGGACATTTCCTGGCGCAGCGATATACGGTGCCAGTGGACCGGCAAGGCCGCTTGCCGCGTCAGGCGCAAGGGAACCGAGCCCAGCAACAATGCCGGTTACCGCGCGCGACGCGTCCTCCTCGAATTGGGTGGTTAGCGCACGGCTACCGACGCGGATATTGTTGAGCGCAGCGCCGCCGATCAGCAGCGTAACGGCCGTGCAGAAAACCACGCCGAGAACGAACGAGTTGCGGAACAGGGGTGCCACGGTTAGCGCTGTCCGCAGGCGGCGCCGTTTGTCCGCGCCGGGCCGGCCGGGGGAAAATCGTTCCGAACGGTTGAACGATCGGTCAGCGAGATTTGCTCGCTGCGTCCACCTTCGCGCGTCCCTAGCGGCGATATTTGCCCCATACTCATCCCAAAACATCGCTTTTCGAGGAGATACTGGGAATCCGTACGGACCCTACGCAAGTCAGGGACTCTGCCGCGGACCCGCGCGTTTTAGCGCGTTTGACGCGGATTTTCGCCATAATGACCCGAAACCGCTTGCTAATCGGCGCTACCGGGGCCATATGTCCCCCATCAGACCTGCGACGACCCGGCGTATCTCGAACTGTCCACGCCGACTTGACGTCATACCCCACGGAAATCGTTGAACTGAGACCCGGCACACCTGTGGGTGCGCCGTTCTATAACTTTATGAAGAACTGGAAATACACATGATCGGAACCGTTAAGTGGTTCAACGCGACCAAGGGTTACGGCTTTATTGCTCCCGAAGACGGCGGCAAGGATAGTTTCTTGCACATCTCCGCACTCGAACGCGCCGGACTTTCGCATGTCAGCGAAGGCCAGCGCCTCGAGTATGACTTGGAATCTGGCCGCGACGGCAAGACGTCCGCAGCCAACCTCCGGGTTGTCGACTAAGACCAAAGGGTTGAGGGGGCCTCGCGCCCCCTCGCCACCTGCCGCCGAGTTCGAGCCGTTCGGGTTCCTCGGCCGCTGGGATTCGCTTATCCCCTTTGTCGGCCTCGCCCTTGCGATGGTCGGCGTCGCAATTCTCCTCATCCTGATACCCTGGGATGCGGGTGCGCGACCGGTTGGCGCCGCGCTTGTCTATGGGGCCACGCTCCTTGCCTCCTACGTCGCCTCATCGCTTTATCATTGGTCGCAGCATCCGCGCGCGCGGCACATCTTTCGTGCGTTGGACCATAGCGCGATCTATCTGTTGATTGCCGGTACCGTGACCACGGTCGCAGCGATGCCGTTATGGGATCATCGCGGCGCGCTTCTCCTTGTCTTGGTTTGGTCGTCCGCGCTGGGTGGGATCGCGTTGCGCCTGTTCATGGTGCGCCGCCTGCACCGGTTCAGCTCGCTCATCTACGTTGCGATCGGCTGGGCCGGGATCGCGTGGATCGTGCCGCTGGTGCGCACGCTCGATGCGTGGCCGTTGGCCTTGCTCGGGATCGGCGGCGTTGCCTACACGGCGGGCCTCGCCTTTTTCCATTGGCCCCGGTTCAAATTCAACAATGCGATCTGGCACATATTCGTGCTGGCCGGCAGCGCCATGCATTTCGCGGCGATCGTCATGATGCTGCGCGCGTACTGACGGTGCGTCAGTCCTTCAGTCCGAGTACATCGGTCATATCGTAAAGCCCGGCCGGTTTGCCGTGCGCCCATAACGCGGCGCGCACGGCGCCGGCGGCGAACAGCGAGCGGTCCTGCGCCCGGTGGGTGAGTTCCAGGCGTTCGCTGTCGCTGGCGAAGACGACCGTGTGATCGCCGGGGACGCTGCCGCCGCGCAGGCTGGCAAACCCGATGTGACCGGTCTGGCGTGCGCCGGTGATGCCGTCGCGGCCACGGTCGGCCACGGCATCGAGATCGACCCCGCGGCCCTGCGCCGCCGCGCGGCCCAGCAGCAGCGCGGTACCCGACGGCGCATCGACCTTGTTGCGGTGATGCATTTCGACGACCTCGATGTCGAAGGCCTCCGGTCCCAACAGGGCCGCAACCTGCTTGACGACCTGGGCGAGGACATTGACGCCAACGCTCATATTGGCGGCAAAGACGATCGCTGTTTGGCGGCTTGCGTCGCGCAGCACCGCTTCGTCCTCGGCGCCCATACCGGTAGTCCCGGCGATCAAGATTTTACGCTGTGTCGCAGCGGCGCGGGCATGGGCGACGGTCGCGGTGGGGGTCGTGAAATCCAGCACCGCATCGCATGCCGCGAACAACGCATCGGCGCTGTCGACCACGGCGATCCCGGTGGCCGGCAAGCCAGCCAGCGCGGCGACGTCGTGGCCGACGGCTGCACCGCCCGGCGCTTCGCTGCCGCCGGCGATGACGCAGCCTGGCGTGGCAGCGACCTGACGCAAAAGTGTTTGCCCCATCCGCCCGGCGCAACCCGCAATTCCAATCTTCAAATCGGCCATGGCCGGTCCCCGGCTTGTTTTCCGTGAACGCGACCTTTAGCACATGGGGCAACCCCAACGAAACGCGGCGACACGCGCGCCCAACCCGAGGACCGCCATGATCGATCTCTACACGCTGGGCACACCCAACGGCGTCAAGGTTTCTATCGCGCTTGAAGAAATGGCACTGCCGTACCGTGTCACCGCCATCAACATCATGAACGGTGATCAGCACCACCCCGAATTCCGCAAGATCAATCCCAACGGCAAAATCCCGGCGATCGTCGACCGCAGCAACGACGACTTTACCGTCTTTGAATCCGGCGCGATTTTGATCTACCTCGCCGAGAAATCCGGCATGTTGCTGCCGCAGGACGCCAAGGGCCGCTCGACGGCGATCCAGTGGTTGATGTTCCAGATGGGCGGTCTTGGCCCAATGCAAGGCCAAGCTGGCTGGTGGAACCGCCAGGAAGAAAAGACTCCGAAGGCGATCGAGCGCTACGTCAACGAAACGCGGCGAATCTTCGAAGTCATGGATCATCGGCTTCAGGATCGCGAGTACCTGGCGGACCAATACTCCATCGCCGATATCGCGTGTGTGGGCTGGGTCGGGGCGTACGAATTCTCCGGCATCTCGATCGACGGCCTGACCCATCTCAAGCGCTGGCTCGATACCGTGAAGGCGCGACCCGCGGTTCAGCGCGGCGCCGCGATTCCCACGGAAGAGCAGAAAAAGGCCGGTGTGCCGTGGGCCGCATAGGCTGCCGACGAGATCCAACTGTGGACGGTGGACCGGGTAAAGAGACCGCGGCGGGTCGTCACAGGAAGGGAGACACGGTATGACCAAAACCGACGATAAAAAGATCGCGGTCGTCACCGGCGCCAATCGCGGGATCGGCTTCGAAATATGCCGTCAACTTGCCCGCGACCACGGCTTCCATGTCGTGCTGGCGGGGCGCGATGCGGCCAAGGTCGCGGCCGCCGTCCGCGTTTTGCAGGGCGAGGGCCACGATGTCGCCGGCTATGTCCTCGACATTACGGACGCCGCCAGCGCGACCGCATTCGGTGCATGGATCCAAGAAAGCTACGGCACCATCGACGTGCTGGTGAACAACGCCGGCATCCTGTTGGAACGCATCTACGGCGATACGGAGAACATCGAGACCGATGCGCTCGACGTCGATATCGATGTGGTGCGCACCATCTTCGATACCAACCTGCTGGGCCCGCTGCGGGTACTCCAAACCCTGGTGCCGTTGATGCGGGCGGGCGGGCGAATCGTCAACATGTCCTCGCAAATGGGCCAATTCGCGTGGGCCGATTCCAATATGGTGGGCTACCGACTCTCCAAAACCGCGCTCAACGGCCTCACGGCAAACCTCGCCGGCTCGCTCAAGGCGCGCGGCATTTCGGTGAACTGCTGCTGCCCCGGTTGGGTCAGAACGGACATGGGCTCCAAGTTCGCCATGATCGACGTCGAAGAGGGCGCGCAAACCCCGGTATGGCTCGCGGCGCAGGCCGACGCCGCGCTCACCGGCCGCTTCTTCACCCAAAAAGCGGAAATACCCTGGTAGAGAGCGCTCGAAAGTCCATCATTTCTGCGGCTTTCGACGCCCGGGCGGCATTCTGCTAAACTATCTGTTCTCCGCAGCGCGCTTACGCGAAAGGAACATCCTATGGCGTCCACCGATATCAATGCGCCCCAAACGTCGATTTCCGGCCTGGGCCGTCACGCCGTCATGGCCGAACTCGATGCCGACGACGAAGCGCGGCTGAACTATCAAATGGCGTTCTCGCGCCACCTGCGCGAGAACGTGCAATCCCAGAACAAATCGATCTACGACGGTCGGGTCGAACCCGCGCTCAAGCGCAGTTTGGGCCGGGCGCCCAAGGATCGGCACGAGGTGCGCCGCGCCATGCTGGGGGATCCGGCTTATCAGTGGTGGGCCTGCATGCGCCGCCACCAGCAAGAAATGGGCAGCCAGCACAAGATCCCGATCATCGAACGCCAAATCGATACGTTGATCGACAAAGCCCACGTCGCCAATCCGGCGTTCGGCACGCTGCATCTTGACGACGAGGTCGCGGTGCCGCGCTACCAAAGCGCGATGGATATGCACTGGATGCCGGGCAGCTACCATGCCGAGGCCCAGGAGGGCGATGTCTTCGCCGGCGCGCTCTACGATCTGGGCGGTCTTTACATGGGGACCGGCGGCAAGATGGGCCCCTATAACGACGGACCCGGCTGGTCGGTGGTGCATTGGCTCGACCATCAGCATCCCGGTTTTGCGCCGCGCAACGTGCTTGATATCGGCTGCACCGTCGGACACTCGACGTTGGCCTATGCCGACGCCTGGCCCGACGCCGAAATCCACGGCCTCGACTTCTCCGCGCCGTTGCTCCGCTATGCGCACGGTCGGGCCGAATCGCTCGGCCGCCCGGTGCATTTCTGGCAGGGCCTCGCCGAGGAGACCAAGTTCCCCGACAACTCCTTCGACCTCGTGGTGTCGTCGATGTTCCTGCATGAGACGTCGCACAAGGCGGTCTACAAGATCGCCGAAGAGGCCCACCGGGTCCTGCGGCCGGGCGGGTTGATGCTGCATGTCGAACAGCCGCCGTTTGCCATGATGGATAGTCCCTGGCGCCAGTTCGAAATGGATTGGGATACCCATAACAACAACGAACCGTTCTGGGGGCCGATGCACGACATGGATCTGGCCGACGTGGCCGTTAAAGGCGGCTTTGCATCCGACAAGGTGGAACAGGTGTTCGCGCCCTTCGTCGTGCCGCAACACGACGGTTCGATGCACGTGCCGGAAAAGGGCGAGTGGTTCTTCTTTGCTGCCTGGAAATAGACCGAAACCGGTTTGAAAAGACGAAGGCCGGGAGATTCCCGGCCTTTTCTTTGTCCGCAGACGACGCTCAGTTGCGTAGCTGGGTCACCGTGCCGGTGTCGGTGGGCGCGGCCTTTTCTTCTTCCGCTTTTTCCTCGCCGTAAAAATCGCGGCTCGAAACGATCCCGACCACCCGGCCGTCTTGGATCACCGGTAGATGGCGGTAGCCGCGCGCGTTCATGGTACGCAACGCCTCTAGGGCGGTCGCGCTGCCGTCGATCGTGTCGGGATTGGGGGTCATGACCTTTGACAGCGGCGTCATGTCGGGATCGAGACCGTCGGCGACGACCCGGTACACCATGTCGCGCTCGGTAAAGATGCCCTCCAACACGTCGCCGTCCATCACCAGGACCGATCCGACGTGACGGTGTTTCATCAAGCGGGCGGCATCGCGGACATGGTCGGCGGCGGTTAACGCGACCAGAGTCTGATCGGCGATCACGTCGGGCACAATGCGGCGCACGTTGACCATGTCTCTCTCCCTTCCCGGCATGCTCGGGCACGCTTCTCGGTCGCGGAGTCTAGCATGATTTCGCTAAACCCCGGTCCCGTCGGCATGAGCGGGATTTTGGTATCGCTATCAGCGCCTTAGCGGGTTTTGCGCGCGGTATAGAAAAGCCATAGACCGGGCCCGCGCACCTCAATGCTGCGCTTGCCCTTAACGCACCCCGGCCCCATCTCGCGGCCGACGCTGGCGGCGGCGAAGCCCGCATCGGTCGCGAGCTTGACCAAATCCATATCGCGAAAGGCACAGCGGAACGGTTCGTTGTTGAAGCGGGTGTCCCACTCGCGCAGGAACTGTTCGTCGGGGGGTTGCCCGTGATACTGCGGCTGTTCGGCGTGGAGCATCACGCTGCCCGGTTTGAGGATCCGATGAATTTCCTTGGCAATGCGCCGCATCGATTTTTGCGGCACCTCGTGCAGAAACATCGCGCTGGTGACCACGTCGAAATGGTTGTCGGGAAAGTCGGTGGTCTCGGCGTTTTGCTGGGAGAAGTGCACGGCGACGCCCAACGAATCGGCGCGCGCCTTGGCGAACCGCAGCAACGGGGCGCAGGCGTCGATCGCGTGGACCTCGGCCTTAGGGAAGTGTTGCGCCAGTGGCAACGTCGAATGGCCGACGGTGCAGCCGAGGTCGAGGATGCGCTTCGGTTTGACGTCGGGGAACTGCGTGACGATCCAATTGACCATCGACCAGCCTGCGGCGTCGTTCCATTTACCGAACTCGCCGCCGGTCGCGAGATACAGGCTTGCGGTATCGTACATCGCGCCGGCATACAGCCCGGCGCCGTCGTCGGCGTTGTAGCCGCCCGGCATGCAGTGGAGATCGACCGCCGTGATATAGCGCGGCACTTCGAGATCGGGATCAAGCCGCAGGGTAGAAGTGCCCCGCCCATTCTTCTTTGCGGCGCGCGCTTCGAGGCGGTCGAATTCGTGCGCGAGCACGTGGCTGCGCGCAGCGTAGGACAATTCCTGATTGCCGCGCTTCAGCGAGCTCCACATCTGCCAATAGGGGTCGGCGTACATCGCCGTGCGAACCTCGGCGCGCGTCGCCGGTCTATGCCCCTGCCGTTTGGCAAAGGCCGGTTCCGCCCGCGTCTGGTAGGCGCGCTTGTTGCCGGGGTAGATGTCCTGGGCGACATGGAAATACGACGTCATGACGAAGTCGAACCGGGCCAGGTCGTCGTGACTCATGGCAGGACTCAGCGCATGCTGTCCTTCGTGGCGTACGGAGGGGGGCCGCGTGCGGCCGCCGCGTTCGGGATGCATGGCGAAACTCCTCGGATATCTCGGCACTAGTTTAGCAAAATACGCGGGCGGCCGTCATCGCCACGGCGACTAGTCGCCCGCCGCGCGGAACCCTCAGGCGATGCTGGCCGGGTTGGGCCCGATCCGCACGATGCGCTTACCGCGGTTGCCGCCGGTCATCATGTCGAGCCAGCCGTCCACCGCGTTTTCGAGGCCGTCGATCACGTCTTCGCGGTAGGTCAGGTTGCCGTCTTTGATCCACGCCGATAGTTGCGCCAATCCCGCCGGGTATTCGCGGACATAGTCGTGGATGATGAACATCGGTTGGTTGCCGGGCCAGGTCCACGGCGTGCCGTCGTCGTTGACATGGCTGTAGTTGGCCGACACGCCGACGCGGGTGACGCGCCCCCCCGCGTTCATATTGCCGAGCGCGGCTTCGGCGATCGGGCCGCCGACGTTGTCATAGTACATATCGACGCCGTCCGGTGCGGCGCGGGCGATCGCGGTGCCGAGGTTGTTGACGGCCTTATAGTTGATGGTTTCGTCGCAACCGAGGTCGCGAATCCAGGCGCATTTCTCGTCCGTCGAGGTCAAGCCGACGACGCGCGCGCCCATGATCTTGGCGATTTGTACCGCGAGCGAGCCGACCGCGCCGGCCGCGGTCGAGATCACCATGGTTTCACCTGGCTTGGGCATCAGGTCGCGTGCGATCGAGAAATACGCGGTCAGCCCGGTACGCCCCAACACCCCGCAGGCGGTCGAAATCGGACCGAGGTTGGGGTCGACCTTGCGCGCGCCCGCGCGGTTATGGATGTAGTGGCCGCGTCCGTCCGACAGCGCGTAGTTCTGCCAGCCCAACACCTCGTTGACGATGTCGCCTTTTTTGAAATCGGGATGGTTCGACAACATCACCTCGCCGACGATGTCGCCCAGCAACGTGCCGTAAAGCGGCACGATCTCGGCGTTGCGCGGCGTCGC
>CAYGKG010000094.1:0-2115 GCA_964350495.1 uncultured Alphaproteobacteria bacterium | reverse complement strand
TGTCGCCCAGCAACGTGCCGTAAAGCGGCACGATCTCGGCGTTGCGCGGCGTCGCGTTCCAGGTCAGCCGCTGGAACGGGTCCAGCGACAGCCATATGCAGCGCACCAGCATTTCGCCCGGTGGCGGCATGGGCACGACATCGTCGACAAACAGAAAATCGTCGGCGCTCGGATCGCCGATCGGATGGCGCTTCAACAACCAGCGCCGGTGGCGCTCGGTCGCCGGGATCGGCGAGACTTGCTTGAGAACGTCGGAGACTTCTTTGTCCATGAGAGCAGTCTAATCCACTGCGCCCACGGGGGCCTAGCGATGCGGAAGGGGCCTTACTCCTTCAAGTCCTCCCACAGCTCTTTCACCTTGGCGAAAAAGCCCTCGGACTCGGGACTGTGCGACTTGCCGCTGCCGGCTTCTTCGAATTCCTTCAGCAACTCTTTTTGCTTCTTGGACAGATTGACCGGCGTTTCGACCAGCGTCTGGATATAGAGGTCGCCCTTGCCGGGCCCGCGCACCGCCGGCATGCCCTTGCCCTTGAGGCGAAACTGTTTGCCGCTTTGGGTGCCGCTCGGCAACGTTAGGCGTGCCCGGCTGCCCTCCAGCGTCGGTACCTCGATGTGTCCGCCGAGGGCCGCCGTGGTCATGCCGATGGGCACGCGGCAGAACACGTTGAGGCCCTCGCGTTCGAAAAACCGGTGCGGGGTCACTGACAGAAAAATATAGAGATCGCCGGGCGGTCCGCTGCGCAGACCGGCTTCGCCTTCGCCCGACAACCGAATGCGCGTGCCGTCCTCGACCCCGTGCGGGATGTTGACCGCGAGAGATTTTTCCCGCCGTACCCGGCCCGATCCGGCGCACGGCTTGCACGGATTCTCGATGACATGGCCGACCCCCTGACAGGTCGGGCAGGTCCGCTCGATGGTGAAGAAACCCTGCTGGGCGCGAACCTTGCCGTGGCCGCGGCACATGCCGCAGGTGGTGGGCGCGCTGTCGCCTTCGCTGCCGGTACCATGGCAGACATCGCAGGCGACCGAGGTCGGAACCCGGATCGTTGCCTTCTTGCCGTGGTAGGCTTCTTCGAGGGTGATTTCCATGTTGTAGCGCAGGTCGGCGCCGCGGGTTTGCGCGCGCTGGCGTCCGCCGCCGCCGAAGTCGCCGAACAGGTCTTCGAAGATGTCGGAAAAGCTCGACGCGAAATCGAAGGCGCTCGACCCGCCGCCGCGTCCCATGCCGCCGTTCTCGAAGGCTGCATGGCCGAACTGGTCGTACGCCGCGCGTTTCTGATCGTCGCGCAACACGTCGTAAGCCTCGGAGAGTTCCTTGAACTTGGCTTCGGCGGTGGGGTTATCCGGATTCTGATCCGGGTGGTACTGCATGGCGAGTTTGCGGTACGCCTTCTTGATGTCGGCGCCGCTCGCCTTGCGTCCGACGCCCAACGCTTCGTAGTAGTCCTGCTTTGCCATATCAGCAGCCGCCCCGCCGCACTGTCCTAGAACGTCGTTCCGCCCCGCTCGTAAACATCGTACGGCGCGGGGCGGAAAGTTTCGTCATTGGTGTAACCGACGGTCGGTCCTATGCCGTGTCTTTCTTGTCGTCATCGACTTCTTCGAAGTCGGCGTCGACGACGCCGTCGTCGCCCGGGCCCTGATCGGCGCCTGCTTCGGCGGCATCGGCGGCGCTATCGGCCTCGGCCTGCGCTTTGTAGATGGCTTCGCCGAGTTTCATAGAGGCGGTCACGGCCGCATCGCTCTTCTTCTGGATTTCGTCCTTGTCGTCGCCGTCCTTGACGGCGCGGAGTTCCTCCAGCGCGGCTTCGATCGCGGTCTTATCGCTGGTCGAAACCTTGTCGCCGTGTTCCTTGAGGTTGCGTTCGGTCGTGTGAAGGACGGCCTCGGCTTGGTTGCGCATTTCGACCAGTTCGCGGCGCGCTTTGTCCTCGCTCGAATGGGCCTCGGCGTCCTTGACCATTTGCTCGATATCGGCGTCGGACAAACCGCCCGACGCTTGGATGCGGATCTGCTGCTCCTTGCCGGTGCCCTTGTCCTTGGCCGAGACGTTGACGATGCCGTTGGCGTCGATATCGAACGTGACCTCGATCTGCGGCACGCCGCGCGGCGCCG
>CAYGKG010000093.1:0-12732 GCA_964350495.1 uncultured Alphaproteobacteria bacterium | reverse complement strand
GCGCCGACGCGCAGGGTCCCTTCGGCATGGGCCGCCCCGACCAACGCCGCCGACAGAACGGCACCCACCGCAACGCGTGAAAAGCCGTGCGCAGCACGGCTGACAATATTCTTCACCTTCATTACCTCCCTTGTTGATCGAACCGTTGGGGTCCGAAGTCCATTGAATGACGGAAACGAAAAAAGCGTCTTCAAACCACGCGTGTACGCGTCAATTGCCCTAACCGCTGCGGCGCTCGGACCCGGACGGCGCGGATCGGCGCAGGGTGCTGCGGAACTTGAAACGGTTCTCCGGGAAGTAGGCGACCATGTGCTCGGCGCCCCGCCCGGACGCATCGAAAATCGTCCGCACGACACGGAGCGTGGGACTGCCGGGGCTGACATCCAACGCGTGGGCGACCGCCGGCGACGCGCCCACCGCCGACAGAACCTGTTCGGCGCGATCGGGCACCACACGGCCCGGGCCGGTGAGAAGCAGGATGCGCGGCGTGGTTTTGAGTTGGTCCAGCGTGAAGCGCCGCCCGATGTCCTCGGGCACATACATCGTGACAAAGCCGATGGCCTCGCCCCCGCGACAGGCAATATGGGTCGCCTTCTGAAGCCTCGCCCCGCTCGGTTCGCCCAGGGCTTCGAGGATATCGGCCGAGCCAACCTCGTATGTGAAGTCGATGAATCGAACTTCGTTGTTCCAGGATTGCACCAGGATGCTCTCGATCAGCGCATCCATCGTGCCGTCCAGCGCGACCCCCGGCACCGCCTTGCGGCGCCCCGTTGGCACCCGCGGCCGGCGCCCGCGCGCCTTGACGATCAAGCCGTCTTGGGCCAGTTCATCCAACGCCCGCTTGGTCGTTATGGCCGAAACCGAAAGTATTTGGGACAATTCGCGCTCGCTCGGCAACGCCGCACCCGGCGGCAGAACGCCCCGCTCGATGGACCCGCGCAAACGGTCCGCCACCTGCCGATAAAGTGGCATGTCGGCATCGCGGTCTACCGCATCGAGAACCGTCGCAAGCAAATCCGCCGCAGCGCCCATGTCGCCCCCTTCCTACTATATGAAGTATATGTAAATAGAAGAATCGCCCAGGGCAACCAGGTACGCCCACGCAGCGTCGGAAGAGCAGGTAACGCGGCACGACATCGCTTCGTGTGGGCCAGGTCATGGGACGGACGACCAATTTCACGGTGCGTTCGGTGCAGAGATGCCGCTATTGTGCCCGCTGTTTCCAGTGATCCGAATTGTCCATGTACGCTATCGATATCTACGCCGAAGTCCGCCACGCCGTTCTGGTTGAGAAAAAAAGCATGCGTGAAACGGCGCGGCTGCTGGGAATCGACCGCAAGACGGTGCGCAAGATCCTCGATCACGGCGCGCCGCCGGGGTACCAGCGCACCGCGGCGCCGCCGCGGCCCAAACTCGGCCCCTACACAAAAACCATCGATCGCCTGGTGAGGAACGATGCCGCCAAGCCCCGTAACCAGCGGCGGACCGCGCGGCAGATTTTCGAGTATCTGGTCGCCAAGCATGCATTCGAGGGCGGTTTGACGACCGTGAAGGATTACGTCCGGTCGCAACGCCAAACGCTAGAATCGGGCGGCGCTGTAGGGCGCGGCTGAAAGTTGGCCCAATTTTGCGCCGCCTTGACTCTGGCGGATCAGTAGGCAGAGACTGGCTCCCACACGGTTAGGGAGGAAAACCATGTCACGTCACGCACACCCGAACGGAGTATCCCGTCGCACGGTCTTGGCAGGCGCCGCCGCAGGTGCCGCCGTTTTGTCGTTTCCGCATATCGTCCGTGCCCAGGACAAGGAAGTCGTCATCAACGTGCCGGGCGGCATCTACGAACAGAATTTCCGCGCGCACGTCACGGACCCCTTCGAGGCCAAGACGGGCAAGAAAATCATCCTGCGCTACAAGCCGGCGTCCGAAGTCCTCACCAACATGATGGTGCAAAAGGACGCGCCCGAGTACGACATCGCCTATCTGTCCTATCCGGTCGCGATGAAGGCCATCAAGACCGAAGGTATTTTCGAGGACATGCCGGCCAGCAAGGTACCCAACGCCCTAGATCTGGACCCGATCTTCTATGATCTCTACGAGCGCCGCGGCGCGGGCTTCAACTTCGCGCCCTACGGGCTCGGCTACAACACGGACAGGGTCACGCCGGCGCCGACGTCCTGGCACGATCTTTGGCGTGAAGACGTCGCCGGCCAAATCACCTTGCCGGATATTTCGGGCGGCTGGGTCTTCGCGACCGTCGCGCTGGCGTCGCACGTCAACGGCGGCGATATCGAAAACCTCGACCCGGGCTTCGAAGCGATCAAGAAAATCAAGAACAACGTCCACCGCTTCTACAAGAGCTCGCCCGAATCGGTGCAACTGTTCGAGCGCAGCGAAGCGTGGATCGGCGGGATCGCCAGCTCCCGCATGTACAGCCTCAAGGACCAGGGTCTGCCGATCGACTGGGTCGCGCCCAAGGAAGGGGCGCCGATCGGCGTGCTGTCCTTCCATATCGCCAAGAACTCGCCCAACAAGGATCTCGCCTTCGAGTTCGCGAACTTCGCGTTGGGCAAGGAGCCGCAGGAAGGGTTCGCCAACGGAATCGAGTTCGGCCCGTGCAACACCAAGGCCGAGCTCAAGGGGCGGGCTAAGGAACGCGTGCCCAGCTTCGATAAGCTGATGCGTCTCGATTGGCGTAAGATCGAGCCGCAGATGAACGCGATTTCGGAACGCTGGCAGCGCGAAATCGTCGGCTGACGGACCGGGCGGGGAGGCACCCGATACGCTTCCCCGCCCCACCGGACCCGACGGGTCCCAACCAAGAGAGCAAGCGGCAGGGCCAGCGATGACCAAACTCGATAAAGGGCGGGCGGTTCCGTTCGCCGAAAAGATTTCAGCGGCATCCACCGCGCTGATCGTCGTGGACGTGCAGAACGACTTCTGCCACCCCGACGGGTACCACGCCAAAGCCGGGGCGGACATGTCGATGATGCCGGCAATGGCCGCCAATATGGGCCGCCTCGTCGATGCCGCCCGCCAGGCCGGCGCCTTGATCGTCTGGGTCCGCGCGACCTACGACGAGATTTTCCAAGGCGCGCCCCTCGGCGAACAAATGACCAAGGGCGGCAACGCGCTCGAGCGCTGCCGCGAGGGCTCTTGGGGCGCCGACTGGTTCGGCGATCTGCGGCCGAACGAAGCGCCCAACGAGCTCGTCGTCACCAAGCACCGCTACAGCGCGTTCTGGGACACCGAGATCGACCTCTACCTGCGCAGCAACGGCATCGCATCGGTCGTGGTGGCCGGAGTCATCACCAGCGGCTGCGTCGAATCGACCGCCCGCGACGCGTTTTTCCGCAACTACTACGTCGTGCTGCCGGGCGATGCGTCGGCTTCCTATGCACGCGAACGCCATGACGCGTCGCTCCGCAAGATGGGCTTGACCATGGCGAACGTGACGGCGAGCGCCGAGGTGGCGGCCGTCTGGCAGGACACCGCCCCCGGTCCGCGCGGCTGGCACGTCGCGGAGAAAGAAGCGCGGCGCCTCAGCGCGCTGCATCAGATGGTCGATCCGGCGCACACCGCCTTTCTCGTGGTCGACCTGCAAAACGATTTTTGCCATGACGACGGCCTGATGGGCCGCCGCAACGAAGGGCTCAAGCACAACCAATCGATCCTGCCGACGGTGCAAAAAACGCTCGCGGCGGCGCGCCGGGCCGGCGCGATGATCGTTCACATCCAGGCGCAGTACGGCCCGACCAGCGGAACCTCAAGCTGGCTGTTCGGCCGCGAGCAGTCGAGCGTGGCGCTGGAAATTTGCCTGCCCGGCTCATGGGGCGCCGAACAGGTCGAGGCGCTCGCACCGCTTCCGGGCGAAGCCGTCGTCATCAAGCACCGCTACAGCGCTTTTCTCGACACCGCGCTCGACAGCCTGCTGCGCTCCAACGCCATCCGGAGCGTGGTGGTGGTCGGGACCGCGACCCAGGCCTGCGTCGAATCGACGGTCCGCGACGCCAAGATGCGCGACTATTACGTCGTCGTGCCGAGCGATTGCGTCGCCGCCCGCGACCGTATGCGCGCGATGCACGACGCATCGCTCGAGGTCATGGGCGCCTTCTTCGCGACCGTCGTGCCGTCCGCCGAGATTAGAGACATCTGGGAATCCCGCGGGACGGCAGCCGAGGCGGCGCAGTAACCGATGAGACGCGCGACCCTGGCCTTCGCCCTCATGACACCGGCGACCGTTATCATGGTCGCCCTGCTGGTGTTGCCGGTCGGCTACCTGATTCGCTTCAGCCTGTTCGAGGGCCAGGGCAGCATTCAGGATCTCGGCGGCTTCACCCTCGCCAACTACGCCAAATTGTTCAGCGACACCTTTTATGTCGGCATCCTGGGCAAAACGGTCTGGCTGTCGTTTCTCACCACGGTCATCTCGGCCTTCACCGGATACCTGCTCGCGCACTTCATGTGGCAGGCCCCTAAGCAATGGCGCGGCGCCCTGACAATCCTTGTCCTGTCGCCCCTGCTGGTCAGCATCGTCGTCAGCAGTTACGGGTGGATCGTGGTCCTCGGTAACAACGGCATCATCAACGACCTGCTGCAGTGGACCGGACTGACCAGCCAGCCGGTCAAGATCATGTTCACCGACGCGGCGATCGTGATCGGGCTGGTCCATATCGTGACCCCGTTCATGGTCCTGTCGATCCTCGCCGCGCTCGAGCGCATCGATCCGATGCTGGTCGAGGCCGCCGCGACCCTCGGGGCGAACCGGCCGCGCGCCATCCTGCACATCGTCCTGCCGCTTGCCCTTCCCGGAATCGGCGCCGGCACAACGATCGTCTTCAGTCTGGCGATTTCGGCCTACGTCACGCCGGCCGTGCTCGGCGGCAGTGGGCCGAACTTCATCACCACGTTGGTATTCCACCAATTCGTGACCCTGTTCAACTGGCCGTTCGGCGCCGCCATTGCGGCCCTGCTGCTCGCCATTGCCCTGGGAATCGTCTTTCTCTACGTCCGGGTTCTGTCTCGCCTCGGTGCACTGGGCGCGCGGGCGGAGGCCACATGACCCGCATCTTCCATACCGCCATCGCCCTCCTCGTGCTGTTTATCCTCGCGCCCATCGTGGTGGTCGTGGTGGCGTCGTTCAGCGCCAAGGCGATCCCCGAATTTCCGCCGTCGGAGTGGTCCTTCAAGTGGTACGCCCACGCGCTGTCGCAGCCGATATTCACCGATTCCGCCAAGAACAGTGCCTGGCTGGCGTTGGTCTCCACGGCATTGGCAACGCCGATCGCAATGGGCGTCGCCTATGTGATCGTGCGGTTCGAGTTTCGCGGCAAGGACGCCCTACAGACCTTCATGCTGTCGCCCCTGATCATTCCCTCGATCGTCATCGGACTCGCCATCCTTCTCGCCTTCGCGACGCTCGGCATCCGCGGGGTCGGGCTGCGCCTGATCGGCGCGCACGTTCTGATCACCTTCCCCTATTTGGTGCGTACCATCATGGCTAGCATGGCCCGGGTCGATATCACCGTGGAGGAGGCCGCGAAGACCCTCGGCGCCAACGGCTTGCGCACCTTCTGGTACATCACGCTGCCCCTGGTCCGGCCCGGGATCATCGCCGGGATGATCTTCTCCTTCATCGTTTCCTTCGACAACGTTTCCGTCTCGTTGTTCCTGACCAGCGCCAGGACCAATACGCTACCGCTCGCGATCCTGAATTACGTCGAGTACAACTTCGACCCCTCAGTCGCGGCAATCTCCACCATGTTGATCGTCTTTTCGTTGACGGCTGCGGTCCTGCTCGAACGGGCAGTTGGCCTCCGCCGCGTCGTGGGTGTCTGACCGATGGCCGAAGTAAGAATTGAAAATGTCACCAAGGCCTACGGCGAAACCCTCGCGGTCGACGACGTCTCTCTGACCGTCGCCAGCGGAGAATTCGTCACCCTGCTCGGACCGAGCGGCTGCGGCAAAACGACGACCCTGCGCGTCGTCGCGGGACTGGTCGAAGGCAGCCGCGGTCGCATTGCCATCGCCGGGCGCGATGTCACCGGCGTGCCCACGCACAAGCGCAACGTCGGCATGGCATTCCAGAGCCATGCGTTGTTTCCGCACATGACGGTCGCCGACAACGTCGCCTTCGGCCTCAAAATGCGCGGCATGGCCGGCGCCGACCGGCGCGGCCGGGTCGCCGAGGCGCTGGGCATGGTCCAACTGTCCGGTTTCGACGGACGCTATCCCGCGCAATTGTCGGGCGGCCAGCAACAGCGGGTCGCGCTGGCCCGGGCGCTGGTGATCAACCCCGACGTCCTGTTGCTCGACGAGCCCTTCGGCGCCCTCGACCGCAAGCTGCGGGAGACCATGCAGGAGGAACTACGCGACCTGACCCGGCGCATCGGCATCACCGCCATGTTCGTCACCCACGACCAGGAAGAAGCGCTCATCCTGAGCGACCGGATTGCCGTCATGAACGCCGGCAAGATCGAGCAAGTGGGTAGCCCGAGCGACGTGTTCGAGAAACCCGCGACTCGTTTCGTGGCCGACTTCATGGGCTTTGCCAACCTGTTGCCGGCCAACGTCGCCTCTACGGACGGCCGACAGGTTGCACTCGACGCGGGCGGCTTGTCGCTGTCGGCTGATACCGAGGGCGACACCTTCGCGCCCGGGACCACGGTCGAAGCGGCAATCCGCGCCGAACGCATCGTCGTCACCCCGGGCGACGGCGTCGCCGGACCCAACGCGGCTCGCGGCCGGGTCCACTCGGCGATCTATCAGGGCAATCAGACAACCTATGTCGTCGACATCGAGGGCCGGACCCTGACGGCGCGCGAATCGAACCAGAACTCGAACGCCGGCGGCCCGCGCCTCAAGGGGGGCGACACCGCCGTTCTTTCGTGGGAGGCAGCCGCAGTACGCGTCCTTCGACGCTAGAGGCTGAATCAAAGTGATCAACAGGAAAGGGATTTCATCATGACCAAGAAGATGCTTGCCCAAGGCCCCCTGACGACGCGCCGCGCCGTCCTCGTGGGCGCCGCCGCCGCCGGCGTCGTCGCCGGCTTCCCGGGAATCGTCCGGGCGCAGTCCAAGACGATCGTCACGACGCTGTTTGGCGGAATCTACGAAGAGAGATACCGCAAGCACGTCCTGGCGCCGTTCGAGGAAAAACACGGCGTGACGTTCGTCATCAAGTACGGCTCGCCCAGCGAATGGCTGACCAACGCCATGGTCAACAAGGACGATCCCGAGATCGACCTGCCGTTCCTGTCGCTGCCGATCGCGATGAAGGCGATCAAGACCCAAGGGATCTTTATCGATCTGAAACCCAGCGACATTCCGAGCCTCAACGAGGTCGATCCGATCTTCTACGACCTCTTCGAACGCAAAGCGGTCGCCTTCAACTACGTCGACAACGGCCTGATGTACCGGACCGACAAGGTCAATCCGCCGCCGGCGGCGTGGGCCGATATGTGGGATCCGCGGTTCAAGAATCAGCTGATCCTGCCCGACGTGTCAGGCGGGTTCTTCCACGAGATGATCGTCATCGCCGCCCTCATCCACGGCGGCAGCCTCGACAATCTCGATCCTGGCTTCGAAGCGCTCAAGCGGCTGAAGCCGAACGTCTTCCGCTTCTTCAAGACGCCCAACGAAGTGCCGGCGATCATCCAGCGTGGCGAAGCAACGGTGGCGAGCTATGCCGCGTCGCGCGCCTTTGCCATCAAGGACGGCGGCGAACCCGTCGATTACGTGGTGCCAAAGGAAGGCGCGCCGATCGGCACGCTGTCCTATCACATCCCGGAAAAGGCCCGGAACCGCGACCTCCTGCTCGAATTCGTCAACTGGGCGATGAGCGTCGGGCCGCAAACCGGTTTCGGCAACGAAATGCAGGTCGGCATGGCGAACAAGAACGTCACGCTCGATCCCGCCGTTGCGGCGCGGGTCGCGCCGCATGACAAGCTCCTGCGGATCGATTGGCCGAAGCTAGAGCCGATGATGACGCCGATGGCAGAGCGCTTCCAGCGCGAGATCACCGCGTAGTCACCGTCCCGCCCCGTCCGGGCCGCCCACCGCGGCCCGGACGGCGGCGACTTTTCGAGGAGGAGCCTGCGTGATCGTCGAAGACCCTTCGTGGACCTGCGCGCCCGGCTTCGAGCCGGTCCGCGACGCCTTCCTCCGCAATTTCGAGCGCAACGACGAGCGCGGCGCCGCTATCGCTGTCTACAGCGCGGGCCGCCCTGTGGTCGATCTGTGGGGCGGCACCGCCGGCGCCGACGGTCGGCCCTGGGCACGCGACACCATGGCCTGCATGATGTCGGTCTCCAAAGGCATTCTGGGATTGTGCATGGCGATGCTGTACGACCGCGGCTTGCTCGACCTCGAGGCGCCGGTCGCCCGCTACTGGCCCGAATTCGCCCAGGCCGGCAAAGCGGAGATCACCGTCGCCACGGCCCTAAGCCACCGCGCCGGGATCCCGGTCGCCGACGCGACGCAACCCGGCGACATCTACGACTGGGAGAAGATGACGGCGGCACTGGCCGCGCAGGCGCCGGTGTGGCCGCCCGGCAGCACGCTGTTTTACCATTCGGCGACCCTCGGCCACATCGCGGGCGAGATCCTGCGCCGGATCACCGGTATGACGATCGGCGACTTCGTGCGCCGCGAGATCGCGGCCCCCCTGGGCGCCGACTACTTTTTCGGGTTGAGCGACGCCGAGGTCGCGCGCTGCGCCGACATGGTCGCGTCGCCGGGCAACGTCGTCAACGCCGCCAAGGCGCCCGGCGCGCCACCGTTGCAGGAACGCTCGTGGCGTCCCTTACCGGCCGAAGAGGATTTCAATTCGCGGTCCTGGCGCCGGTCCCTTATCCCCTCGGTCAACGGCCATGGCACGGCGCGCGGCGTCGCCCGCATTTACGGCGCGTTGGCGATGGGCGGCGAGATCGATGGCGTCCGCTTGCTGGCGCCCGAGAGTCTGGCCGTATTCACCGCCGAACGCGGCGTCGGCACGTCGCAGGGCTCCGGTCTCGACCTGCGCTCCGGCCTTTGCTTCATGCTGTCCTCGCCCGGCCGTCCGATGGGCGGCCCCCGCGCCTTCGGCCATTCGGGCGCCGGCGGGGCACAAAGCTTCGCCGACCCCGACCGCGGCATCGGCGTCTGTTATGCCGCCAACCGCATGCACGACGGTACCGACGTCGGACCGCGCGCCGGCGCCCTCCTCCAGGCGCTCGCCGAGAGCCGGGCCTGACATGACGGTGCCCGCGCCGGTCGAGGGGACCTGCACACCGCAATTCGAACCGGTGCGCCGCGCCTTCGAACGTAACTTCACCGAGCGCAACGAGCTCGGCGCCGGGGTGGCCGTTACGTTGCACGGTAAACCTGTGGTCGATCTGTGGGGCGGTCACACCGATGTCGCCGGCAGCAAACCGTGGCGGCGCGATACCATCGTCTGCATGATGAGCGTGGCCAAGGCGGTGTCGGCGCTGTGCGTCCATATGCTTGCCGACCGCGGCGCGCTCGACCTCGACGCCCCGATCGCGCGCTATTGGCCCGACTTCGCGCAGAACGGCAAGGAAGACATCCCGGTTGCTTGGGCGCTGTGCCACCTGTCCTC
The DNA here is from genome assembly GCA_964350495.1 of uncultured Alphaproteobacteria bacterium. GTDB lineage: Bacteria > Pseudomonadota > Alphaproteobacteria > SHVP01 > SHVP01 > CALJDF01. The sequence continues at coordinate 3,137 of CAYGKG010000093.1, read as the reverse complement.
GGTCCCGGTCGCCGACGCGGCACCACGCGGCGCACTCTACGATTGGCAGGCAATGACCGCGGCGATCGCCGCGCAGGAACCGCTGTGGCCACCCGGCAGTACGCCCTGCTATCACACCGCGACCCAGGGCTTCATCCTGGGCGAACTGGTGCGGCAGGTCGATGGCCGCACCATCGGCGCCTTCCTTCGCGAGGAAATCGCCGACCCGCTCAACCTCGACTATCACATCGGCCTTACGCCCGACGCGGAATCGCGCTGCGCTGACATGGTGCCCTCGAAGGGCAACGTGCTGAGCGCCGCACAGACCGGGGATACCAAAAGCTTGCTGGCGCGCGGCTGGGCGCAATTGCCGCTGCGCGAGGACTTCAATTCGCCGCGCTGGCGGCGCGCGGAGGTTCCGTCGGCGAACGGCCACGGTGCCGCGCGCGCGATTGCCCGGCTCTACGGCTGCCTCGCGCACGGCGGCGAGATCGACGGCATCCGGCTCTTGGGCAGCGAAGCCCTCGACCGGGCGAGAACCGAACAGTGGACCGCCCGCGACGCGATGTCCGGCCTCAACTTCCGCATTGCGCTCGGCTTTTACCTGAACTCGCCGCCCGACCGCCCGATGGGCCCGAACCGGGACACCTTCGGCCACTCCGGCGCGGGCGGCGCCCAGAGCTTCGGCGACCCGGTCGCCGGCATCGGATTTTGCTATGCCCCGAACCGCATGCACGCCGGCATCGACATCGGTCCGCGCGCAACCGCCCTGATCGACGCCCTCTACGATTGTCTCTGAGGCCGCCGCCGTCCTCCGAAGCCGGCGCTTCGCCTAAGCAGGCGGACCGTTCGGGCGGCGCGGGATAGGACGCGGGCTACGCCTGGTCCAGGTCCCGCTCGAACACCCGCACCGCCCGCCGATGGACGACGCGCCACCCGTCGGGTGTCCGGCAAAACCGGTCGTGGTAGTCAACGATCATCTCCGCCGGCGCTAGCGGCTGCGGCAGGTCGGCGGACCCGAAGCGGCGGAACAGCATCATCGACGAAATGCCCGTCGCCGTGTCCGCGTTCTCAACGTCGATCACGACGTTGGTCGAGATGTGGCGCACCGCGGCATCGGGCCGCCGCCGCGTAAAGGCCGCAAGAATCGCCGCCCGCCCCACCGCGTCCCCGTCGCCGCGGTTCAGCACGGCGTCCTCCGCGAACAACCCAGCAACCGCGTCAGGCGCATAGTTATCGGCGTGCAGCGCATACAGCATGATCAGCCGCTCACACGCGCGCTCGATCAGCATCCGCTCGATATCCGTCAACGGCATCCCTCTCGTCCTCCTGCGATGATGCTCGCCCTCAACTCCGCCAGCCCCCACACGGCCACCGCCACCGATCCGCGCACCACGTTCCGGGAAGGCATGGTCTCATAGTCTCATTGTATCAACGCTCTATCGACCGTCACGTCCGAGGGGGGTAAGGGCGCATCTTAGCCGGCGGTCGCTAACCGCTAACCCATTGAAATAATGGTGCCCAGGGGCGGGTTCGAACCACCGACACGCGGATTTTCAGTCCGCTGCTCTACCAACTGAGCTACCTGGGCCCAATGTGCCGGCCATCCTATACGAATTGGACCGGTCCGCCGCGTATCTTGGCGACGCGCAACAGGGCAGCCGCGTTATAAAAGAACCCCTGGGGGGTGTCCAGCGGTCGCGCGCGGCGCGGCGCGCTCAGTCGGGCGCGTTGTCGTTGGAGATGATCGCCTCGAGGTCGGCCTCGCCCAGCGGTTCCTCGGCCGGGATCGCATAGCGGCCGCCGAGCCAGCGGCCCAGATCGACGTCGGCGCAGCGCTTCGAGCAAAACGGGCGATAGGCCTGTACCACCGGTTTGCGGCAGATCGGGCAGGCCCCTTTGGGTGTCGTTCCTGGCATCGTTCCGTCGTCGTTGCTGCGCTGGGCGCGCACCATAACCGCGGCCCGCCCGCTGGGGCAAACCCCGCGCGGCGCCCTAGGGTAGCTCGGACCCCGGCGCCCCGGTCGACCAGATGATGCCGATAAACAGCATCTTGGCGCGCGGCAACACCAGCAGCGCTAGCGCCAGCGCGACCAGCGGCCACACCGTCATCGCCACCCACGCCGGCCACTGGGTATTCTGCTCCACCAGCAGCGCCGCCGGCACCACCAGGTGCCCGACCAGCAGGATCGTCAGCCACGGGCCGGCGTCGTCGGCGCGGATATGGCCGAAGCGTTCGGCGCACACCGCGCAGCGTTCCACCGGCTTGAGATAGGCGCGCATCAGGCGCCCCTGGCCGCAGTTCGGGCAGCGCCCGCGCAGGGCCCGGCGCACCGCCGCACCAAAGCGCGGGCGGACGCCATTGAAGTGCAGTTGGTCCGTCATCATTGAAACCTGCCCCGACCCTGGGGTGCGTTCAAGCCCGATCGGCGCCGTGCGCCAGTATGCCGCAACGCACGAAGCGCACGGCGCGTACGGACGCCGCTACTCGCGCCGGTGCTTCTTGCCGCGGACCGCGGCCTTCACCTGCTTGCCAAAGTTGCGGTCGTGGGCGCGGCGCTCGGCCATGGTTGCGCTGTTGTGGGCGTTTTCGTCCTTCAGTTTGTGCCAACGCGCGACCTGCGCCGCGTCCAACGTGCCGTCGGCCAGCGCCGCGGCAACGGCGCAACCGGGCTCGCCGCTGTGGGCGCAATCGTTGAACTTGCACTGCGCCGCGACCGCCGCGATCTCGGCAAACAGGTCGTCGATCCCGGCGCGCACCTCGCCCAGTTGCAGTTCGCGCATCCCCGGCGTGTCGAGCAGCCAACCGCCGCCCGGCAGGCGGTACATCATGCGCGCCGTTGTGGTGTGGCGGCCCTTGGCATCGCCTGCGCGGATGTCTGCGGTGGCGATGCCGACCCCGCTCAATGTCGCGATCAGTGTCGATTTGCCGACGCCGGACGAGCCGACCAGCGCCACGGTCTGGCCATGCCCGCACCAGGCGGCCAGACCGCCCACCGCATCCGGGTCGCGCGCATCCACCGTTTCCACCATCAGCCCGGGCTGTAAAGCTGCCGCGGCGCGCACATAGTCCGCCGGCGCCTCGGTCAGATCGACCTTGGTTAGCACGATCACCGGCGTCACATCGGCGTCGGCGGCGAGCGCGAGGTAGCGTTCCA
>CAYGKG010000092.1:8757-12906 GCA_964350495.1 uncultured Alphaproteobacteria bacterium | reverse complement strand
GCGCGCCGACGGTAGCATCGTGCGCACTGGGTCCTTCGGGCGCAGCAACGACGCCAACCCGTTCTTCCGCAACTACGGCCCCGACCTGACCGGCCTGTTCCTGGGCGACACCGGATCGTTCGGAATCAAGACCCGCGCCGTCATGAAGCTGGTGAAGAAGCTGCCCGGCATCGCCTACGCGTCCTTCGCCTTCGAGACCTACGAGGACGAGGTCCGGGCGATGATCGACATGGCCTACAGCGGCGTTGTCACCGCCAAGGGCGTCCTCGGCCTCGACCCCTACAAGAGCGAAGCCTTCACCAAGGTGAGCTTCAAGGATGCGATTTCGACGTTGGCGGAGGTCTCGAAGGGCAAGGGCGGCATCCGCAACACGATCCAGATGGCGACCGCCGGTCGTCACTTCATGGACGGCGTGACCTGGTCGATGCACGTCACGCTGGACGGCATCACCGACGCTGTCGCCGAAGCCAAGATGGCGGTGATCCGCGAGATCTGTCTCACCTACGGCCGCGAGATCCCGAACATCTTGCCCAAGGCGATGGCGGCGCGCCGCTTCTTTGTGCGTGGCTTCCTCGGCGAGGACGGCGAGCGTTGGGTGCCGACCAACGCGATGTTCCCGCTCTCAAAGGCGGTGGGTGTTGCGACCGAAGTGCAGCGCTTTTTCGAATCGCACCGGGCCGACCTGACGCGCCACAAGATGATCGAATCCTACATGACGCACGCGACCGACCAGTATTTCCTGTGCGAGCCCTCGTTCTACTGGTTCGACGAGGTCAGCGACCTCCATCTCCGACATCTCGACGCGCCGTCCGCCAAGAAATTCCGCGACAATAAACCCGACACCGAAGCCCGCGCCTTCGCCCAGAAACTGCGGCTCGACCTCCGCGATCTGTTCTACGACCTCGGCGCGGTCAACGTGCAACTCGCCAAGTTTTACCGCTACCAGGATTCCCTCGAACCCGAGACCGCGCGCCTAGTCAAAGATCTCAAGACGTTGCTCGACCCCGACGGCATACTCAGCCCAGGGAACTTGGGTTTCGAATAGGCTGCGGGGGTACTACTCCGCGGCTTCGCTAACCACGCACATGTCGCAGTCGGCCGACAGGTTTGGACGCTCCATGTTGGCGACCATGTCTTCGGTCGCGCGGAGCAATTCGGGATTGGCCTGCGGATAGGCAACCCGGCTTTGCCTGAGGTTGAGCCGCACCAGCGCCTCGGTCGCCACGTAACCTGTGCGCATCGGTTCGATCACCGGCACCGGCGAACGTTCGGCGATCTCCGGTCCCAGCACCGCCATGCAGGTGCAGCCCAGTACGACGCTGTCCGCGCCGTCCTCCTCGACCGCCTGGCGCACCGCGTCGTGGATGCGCTGGACGACGTCCTTGTTGTGGTCGTTCATGGTCTCGATCGCGCCGACCGCGGCCGTCGTGCTGACCACTTCGTCGTCCCGCAGGATATTGCGGATCGAGGCGCAACGCGCACCGGCGCCGGTACTGCGGAGCCGCTCCTCGGTGATGAAATTCATCCGCGGCGGCCAAATCTTGACGACTGAAAACCGCCGCCCGACGTTCGCCGAAAAGGCCATCGCGGCCTCGCCGGCGCCGATCACGGGAATGCGCAGCGCGGATCGCATTTCGTCGATGCCGTAGTCGCCCATCGTGTTGATAAACACCGCATCGAATCCGGCCTTCTGCGCTTCGATCGCGGCGTCGAGGTAGGCCATGATCGACAGGCCGCGCTCGTAGGGTGTATGCGGGAACACCTTGAGGCGCGGATTGACCAAGGTCGCGACGAACCCGTCGCTGCGGACCTCCTCGATCGGTGCCAGCGGCTCGCGGCGTCCGACCCCGCCGCCGATGACGGCAATGCGTTTTTCCATGACGCGTCTCCCCTGTCTTGGCGATCCAGCTTGGAGGCAACTATAGTCGCGAGGTTCGAGCGAGGCGAGGTGCGTCGGACGGCAGCGGCGAAACGCCGTCGGTTTGCGCTCGTCTACGCGGCCTCACGCCCAAGGTGGAGAAGAATTCAATGGCGGATCATCGCGTCATCATCATCGGCGCCGGCCTGGGCGGCTTGGTCGCAGCTTTGGCGCTGCAGCGCGCGGACATTCCGGTTCGGGTGTTCGAAAAGGCGTCCGAACTCGGCGAGGTCGGCGCGGGCATTTCGCTTGCCCCCAACGCGACGCGGGTGCTGATCGCGCTCGGTCTCGGTCCGGCGCTCGCGAAAATCGCCAACAGCCCCGATGCGATGGGCCGCAAGGATTGGGCAACCGGCGTCCTGCGCGCCGTCGACGATTCGACCGGTTACCAAAAGAAATACGGCGCCCCCTACTACCAACTGCACCGCGCCGACCTGCACGCGCTGCTCGTCCAGGCGGTGCGCGATAACGATGCAGAGGCGATTGCGCTCAACCGCGATTTTGCCTCCTACACCGCCGATGACGATGGCGTCGTCGCCCACTTCGCAGGCGGCGCCAGCATACGCGGCGCGCTGCTGATCGGGTGCGACGGGTTGAAGTCGGTGCTGCGCGGCTTGATGTGGGGCGTCGAGCAACCGCGATACCTGGGCTACGTCGCCTACCGGGGCCTCACGCCCGCCGCCAGCCTGCCGCCCGGACTCATCGCGCCCGCGGCGGCGAGCAGCCACGGACCCGGCACCCACTTCACGCGCTACCTGATCCGCGGCGGCGACACGGTGAACTATGTCGGCTTCGCGTTGCGCGACGATTGGGTCGACGACGGCTGGTCGGTGCCCGCCACCGTGGACGAGGTGCTGGCAAGTTTCGCCGGTTGGAACGACGAGACCCGCCAGGTGATCGAAAATACCGAAGCCGGGCGGTGCCACAAGTGGGGCATGTTCGGGCGCAGCCCCATGCCGCAGTGGACCCAAGGCCGTGTCACGCTACTGGGCGACGCTGCCCACCCCATGCTGCCTTTCCTCGGCCAGGGCGTCTCCATGGCGATCGAGGACGGCATCGTGCTGGCCCGGGCCATCGCCCAACACGGCGCAACCGCCGCTGCGCTCGCCTGCTACGAGACCGCGCGCCGCCCGCGCGCCAACGACATCGTCGAGCGCTCGGCGGCGCGGGGCGAACAGGTCCACCGCCCCTCCGACAGCACCGACGAAATGAGCATCGGCCTGCCGCCCGACATCTTCAGCTACGACGCCGTCACCGTGGCGTTGTAGCGTGATTCCCCGGCAGACGAGGATGTAACGCATGGGCGTGACGCGCACGCTGGCCAAAGAAATCGCTAGCGCCCGCTACGACGGTGTGCCGGCGGCGGCGATGGTACGGATCGAACGCCTGCTGATCGATCATATTGGCGTCGCCGTTATGGGCCAGTGCCTGACCGGATCGGCGATGGCGGCGGCGGCCAAGGCCGTGGGCGAGGCGCCCGAAGCGGTTATCCTCGGGGACGGCGCGCGCGTTTCCGCCGAAAGCGCCGCGGCGACCAACGCGCAGGTGTGCCGCAACACCGATTTCGAAGAGACCGGACCCGGCCTCCATGCCGGTCCGGTCATCGCGTTGGCCGTGCATTTCGCGGCATGAGCGCGGTGCCGACGGTCAAACGGTTCTGCTTCTGGGCCGACGACGAAGCGGTCGTCGCCCATCTCATCGCCCAGGTCTTGGACGGCACCAAGACGGCGACCGCGCGGCCGTGTGCAAGCTGGGGCGTGCCGCGCAACGCCTATGACGATGCGCGCTATGCCATCGGCGATGTCGCCGATCTCTACGACAATGCCGGACGGGTCTACGCCCGGCTGCGCATCACCGACGTCTATACCTGCCGCTTCGATGCCATCCCGGAGAACCTCTGGCGGGCCGAGGCCGAACCCTCGGCCCAGGCCTTCCGCGACGCCCACATCCGCGGTTGGCCCGACCTGACCCTGACCGACGACTACCCGCTGACGGCGATCCACTTCGAACGGGTCGCCGGCTAGCGCCGACGTCGCGCCGGAAGGGCCTCGATCACATCGTCGGTCTCCCTAGATCACATTCGCTGTCCCGCGCTTGAACCGCCCGTCCGGCCACCCCATGCCTTCTCCAGCAGACCGCACGGACACCGAGCGGCAATGGGCGCGACACGAAGAAATCGGGGTTTTCTGCGGTAGTTGGCTTTGTTTCGGCGGAAAGGGATTTCGTGGCGA
>CAYGKG010000092.1:0-8657 GCA_964350495.1 uncultured Alphaproteobacteria bacterium | reverse complement strand
CCCCCTCCTGAATCCTCCCCCTGCCCGCAGGGGGAGGAAGAAGAACGGGCAACGAGAAGTGAGGCAAACTGCGGGAGTTGGCTTTGTTTCGGCGTTTGTCGTCGCCGTGCGCCTCAGCCCTCGGCGAGCCACGCGGCGATGGTGCGCGCCTTGGCGGGCTGGGTGGTATCGCCCGGCGGCATGTCGCGGTAGACCCCGCCTGGGATCACCGCGGCGGTCGGCCGCATGTCGGGATAGAGCGTGCCGGCGGGCTCGTGCAGCACCATCGTCGGCACCTTGAGCAGCGGCAGGCGGCTGTCGCGGTCCCAGCGCATCGCCGCGTTATAGGGCTTGCCGAAGGTCCGCACGGCCTTGAGCACGGCCACCGCTTGGTCGTGCAGTTCCATCGGGTCGGGCATGTTCCACGGGTTGCGGTGTTCGGCGTCGCGCTGCCACCAGGGATAAAACGCCCAGTGGTCCTTCATCACGTGGAACGCCCAATCGATCTGGCTGCCGATGGCGTCGGGCGGCGGGCAGGGCACACCGATCGACCCGGTACTGCGCGCCGGGCCCGGCACGGTCAGCTCGTCGAGGATCAACCGCTTGACCCGGTCGGGTTGCAGCAGCGCGAGTTCGGTGGCGATCATCGAGCCCGTGCGCACGCCGTAAAGGTCGATCTCGTCGATGCCCAGCGCGTCGAGCACGCGGCTCAGGCCTTCGGCGAAGTCGGGAATTTCCGGGTTGTCGATTTGCAAGGGACACGAATCGCCGTTACCCAGCGTATCGGGCGCGATCAACCGGCGGGTGCCGTCGTCCAGCGTCTCCAACAGAGGCAGCAGAAAGTTGCTGGCCACCGGCGACATGTGCAGCGTCACCAATGGACGGCCGTCGGTCTTTTCCTTCGTGCGCCGGTAATGGGCTTGGCCTTCTTTGATTCGCACAAAGGCGCGTTCAATCGTCATGGTCGGTCCCAGGTTCCGTGGGCAGTGAACTGGTGCACTCTAGCGCCGATCGGCGCCGTGCGCTTGCACCGAGCGGACACTACCGCGATAAAGGGCGCGCGACCATCGTGAGGGAGGACAGTGTGCGCGAGACTTGGGATTTGATCGTGTGTGGCGCCGGCACGACCGGGATGCCCGCCGCCATTTTCGCCGCCCAGCGCGGCGCCACGGTGTTGGTTCTGGAGAGCGCGCCGGAGGTCGGCGGTACGCTGCACGTCGCGATGGGCCAAATCAGCGCGGCAGGTACTCGCATCCAGGCCGCCAAGGGCATCGAGGACTCCGCCGATCGTCACTACGCCGATATCGTCGACATCACCGAGGGCCGCACCACCAAGCCGTTCGCGCGCCTCGCCGCCGATCACTCGGCCGATACGTTGCATTGGCTCATGGATCTTGGGTGGGAACCGCTGCCGGAGCACCCGGTCAAGCTCGGCCACCGGCCCTATTCGGTGGCGCGCACCTATTGGGGGGCGGAGTTCGGTGTCTCGATTCTCAAGGCCATCCAACCGGTCTTCCTTGATGCCGTCGCGCGCGGCGACATTGCGCTGCGCACGGCGACCGAGGTCGTCGACCTCGTCGCCGACGGCCAAGGCCGTGTCACCGGCGTGACCGGCCGCGGCGCCGACGGCAAGACCGAGACGTTTGCCGGCAAGAAGGTTCTGCTGGCGACCGGCGGTTTCGGCGCGGGTCATGACTTCTTCAAAGAGGTCAGCGGCTATCCGCTTCACACCTGGGCCTATCCCTACTGTCAGGGCGGCGGCGCGCGCCTGGCGCTAAAGGCGGGCGCGGAAATGTGGCACCGGGACTATTTCATCCCGCGCTGGGCCGGTGTCGCGACGCCCGAATCGGGCGACCGCGTCGACCGCATTTCCGACACCACCAGTCGCCGTCCGGCCTGGGAAATCTACGTCACCGCCGAGGGCAAGCGCTTCGTGCCCGAGGACGTCGAGGAACCGTTGGCGCGCGAGCAAGCGCTGCTCAAGGTCCCCGATCTCTCCTTTTGGGTAGTGTATGACGAGATTATTCGGCGCGAGGCGCCGCCGTTCTTCGACACGGTCCCGCCGGAGAAAATCGCGGCGTGGATGGGCAACCACCCGTCCTTCGTGACCGCCGACACCCTCGCCGGCCTCGCCGCTGCCGCCGGTATTGACCCGGCCAATCTCGCCGCGACCGTCGCTGCCTATAATGCGGCGGTCGATTCCGGTGATGACGCCCTGGGCCGTAAACACCTGCCGCGGCGGATCGAAAATGCGCCCTTCTATGCCGTCAAACACCACGGTGCCGCGGCCACGACCATTCCCGGCGTTTCGGTCAACGAGCGCCTCGAGGTCGTGCGCGGCGACGGGTCGGTGGTCGAGAATCTCTACGCCGCGGGGGAAATCCTCGGCATGGGGCTCCACTCGGCCAACACCTTCGTCGGCGGCCTTGGGTTGATGCCGGCGCTGACCTACGGCCGTTTGCTTGGTCAACGCTGGCTGCAATGGGACGGGGTGGCGGAGGCCGCCGAGTAGGCTAGTCGCCCAGCGTCGTGCCGACGCACAGCATGACGCACCCGATCTCCGAGGTTTCGCCGCTTTCGAAACCCAGCGTCGCCGGCGACGACCACTCCAGGTAATGCCCCTGGGCAAGGTCGTGCCGCATGCCCTTCGCGGCGTCCGTGCCGTCGTAGGTCCACACCGGCGCATCGCCGTGGAGGACGTAGAGCCACCGACGTTGCGCCTTGGTGGTGCCGCGGTGGACGGTGTTGGGCGGTGCCCACCCCGGCGGGATGTGCACCAGACACACCGGGTGAAACCGAGGGTCCGGCGTTGCGCCGCCGTCCGACAGCATCTTGATCTTGCAGCCCTTGAGGTCGGGATGCGCTTCCCATGGCAACGACGCTGAATCGGCCGTGTGCGGCGGATAAAAGTCGGTGCCGAACGACTCAAGGTCGCCCTCGAACGGGATGTAGTTGAATTCGAGCGGCCCGGTGCCCCATTCCAGAATCATGCAGCCGAGTTCGCTGGTCGGGTCCAGCGAGATGCCGTGGATCGAGCGAGGCGTACGGTCCAGCAAGAAGCCTTCGCGGAAATCGAACGGTCGTCCCACCGTCGTCGTCGGTAGATCGTATTCGTGATAGGGGATGTTGCCGAACAAGATAAAGACGCCTTCGCGGGTGTTGCCGTGGTGGTGGCGCTCTTTCTCCGCGATGGTGAAACCCGGCGGCAGATAGGCTTGCCGCAGGTTCGCGCCGCTTTCGGCATCGAAGTGGAGCTCTTTCGATTTGGTTCCCGGAAACTGCGGGTGCCAATCGCCCCACGGCACAGTTTTGGTGTCGATCACCCGCACGGTCTCGGTCATTCGCGGTCCTCCCCAAAAAGGCACAGGCTAAGAAGCCGCCGGCGGCCGGTCAATCAGCGGATCGGTTGGGTCATCCCGTAGGGCTTGATCTCGTGCTGCTGGGTGACGATCGGCAGCGTCGTCCCGTCTGGGTCGAAGAACTTGCCGCTATCGGCCAGGGTCAGCGTCGGGATGAACCGCCACAGCATCCGCGCGCTTTCGTCGGGCGAGAGCGCCCCGGGCGGCGGCGTTGCCACTTTGGTTGCGACCCACCCCGGATGGGCGCAGCTCGAAACGATGCCGCGACCCTTCAACGCTAACGCGACTTGAAGCGCGACCTGGCTGAGCGCGGATTTTGCCGCGCGGTAGTCGACGTAGCCGAAGTTGGGTTTCGGTCCGATACGGCTGGAGATAAAGAACATGATCTTGCGGTCGCTCGCCGCAACGTTCTCGACGAGCGTCTCGGCGAGACGCATCGGGGCCATCGTGTTGGCGCGGTTGAGGTCGGCCCAGATGTCGTAGTCGGTTTCGCCAAAGGAGTTGTTCTTAGTGCCCGTGATCGCCCCGTTGGAGAGCAGCACGTCGATCGGCACGCCCGCCAGCCGGTCGGCCAAGCGGTCGATCGAGGCGAAATCCATCAGATCCAAGGGCAAGATGGAGAGCCGGTCCTCACCGGCCAAGGCGCGCAAATTGCTCGCCTGTTCGGGTTGACGCGCGGTGGCATAGACCCGCCAACCGTCGGCCAGCGCGGTGCGCACCAGGGCAAGCCCGAGGCCCCGATTGCTCCCCGTAATCATTACGTTCGGCATGTCATTCCTCTTACCGTGGTTGTGGCCGGTGGCCAGCCTCCCCTAGACTAGCGCAACCCTGGCCGCCGTCGTGCACAAGGAGTGACGTCATGCCCGTTCACGCGACCCACGACATGTTTCCCGGTGCCCATCACGACGAGCAAGCGCGCCAAGACTTTGTGCGTATGTTCAAGCTCAAAGTGCAGAGCGAGATCGGACCCGGCAATCGAGTTTTGTACGAGAGCAAGGTCAAACCGGCCTTCGAGCGCGAGAACCACCGGGCGCCGAAGTCACGCAGCGAACTGCGCCGCGCGATGGGCACAGAGCCCTACAACATGATGTGGGGCGCGCTGCTGCGGACCTCGCAGGAACTGCTTTACGAATCGGTCGGCCCCAGTGTCGAACGGCAGTTGCCCGAACTACAACAACGGGCGGACCGGTTTGCCGGGAAACTCGGATCGCTCGCACTCGACCCGTCATTGGCGATTCCGGGCTATCACGCGGCGGTCAACATTCATTGCAAGCCAGGCGGCTATCATTCCGAACTGCACGGCGACAACGACATCTTCGCCGGTGCGGAATACGACCGTACAGTTCATATGTATCTGATGGGCGCGATGGGGCCCAACAACGACGACTTCGGCCGGTCTGCGGCGCGGTGGCTAAAGCGCGCCCATCCGGAAATCGAGGTGCGCCGCGTCCTGGATATGGGCTGCACGATCGGTCACTCGACCCTGGCCTGGTGCGACGAATACCCGGATGCCGAGATACATGCGATCGACGTTGCCGCGCCGTGCCTGCGTTACGCCCACGCCCGGGCCGAGGCGATGGGTAAGAAGGTACACTTTCACCAGATGAACGCAGAACGAACGGGATTCGAGGCCGGTTCGTTCGATGTCGTCGTTTCGCACATCATGATGCACGAGACCTCAACCAAGGCGCTGCCGCGAATCTACAAAGAAGCCCACCGCCTCCTGCGTCCCGGTGGCATCACGATGCATCTCGATGCGCGGTTTGTTGGTGACAATCTGTACGACCAGTACCAGCAGGAGTGGGACGCGCACTACAACAACGAACCGTTCTTCGGCACGTTGTGCGACACCGACCTGGTCGGGGCCGCGCGGGCGGCCGGGTTTGCCGACGACAGGATTCTCGAGACGTTCATTCCGTCGCACTACAAGCCGCGTGCCGGCGTCGAGGCACCGATCAACGATGCGATGAAGGGCGACTATTTCATGCTGAGCGCGCTGCGCTAACGTCGCCCTTTCGTGTTCCGGGCCTGTCGCAGGTGGCAGGCCCTTCTTTTTGGAGGAAGGTCCCATGGACTCAGTTACGGCCCACGGCGCGACAATCCCGAAAATCGGTTTCGGGACGTTTCCCCTCAAGGGCGACGACGCGCGGCGCATGGTGGTCCATGCCCTGAAGGCCGGGTATCGCCATATCGACACAGCGCAGATGTATGGCAACGAGGCTGAGGTCGGCGAGGCAATCGCGCATTCGGGTGTCGCCCGCGACGCAGTGTTCCTGACAACCAAGGTATGGCCCGATAACTTCGGCGACGGCCCGCTCCAGAAGTCGGTTGAGCAAAGCCTTGAGAAGCTTCAAGTCGACGCGGTGGACTTGCTGCTGCTCCACTGGCCGAAATTCGATAAGCCCCTGGACGAGATCATTCGCGCGCTCAATGCCGTGCACCGCGCCGGTATGGCGCGGCATATCGGTGTCAGCAACTTCACCGTGGCGCTGATCAACGAAGCTTGGTCGTGCAGCGATGCGCCCTTGATCAACAACCAGGTCGAGTACCACCCTTACGTCGATCAAGGGCCGGTCCTGGGCGTTGTCCGCGAGCGGGGGATGTCTCTGACGGCCTACATGCCCAACGCCCGGGGTAAGGTGTACGGGGACGCGGTGCTTGGCGCGATCGGCGCCCGGCACAACAAAACGCCAGGACAGGTGGCGCTCCGCTGGCTCTATCAGCAGGACGGTGTGATCGCGATCCCGCGCACCGGGAACGCGGCGCATGCCGACGAAAACATCGCCATCCTCGATTTCGCGCTCTCGGACGCTGAGATGGCCGAGGTCTTTGCGATCGCCCGCCCGGACGGACGACTCCTCAACCCGCCGGGGCTCGCGCCCGTATGGGACCAGGCTTAGCTAGCTGCGATCCTTGATCGGCAGAATCGGCCGCCCGACGATCTCGTCGTCGCGCGGTACGAAGGACGGTCGGTCGGTAAAGCGGTCGAACCATGTCGTCATCGCGGGGCGTCCGTCGCGCCAGTCCCACGGCAGGATGCCCTTTTCGCGTTGCCAGTCGTGGTACTTCAGCGCGCAGGCAATGGAAATCTGCCCCACACTCAACCCGGTATAGTCGCCGCAGTCCCGGTTCACCCGGTCCAGCCCGCGGCGAATCGCCGCCTCGATCCGGTTCTGGAAGTCTTCCCGGATGTGTTCCTTGGGCCGGTTGATCTCGAACTGCCGTTGACTCGACAGGTCGAACAGCTGATCGCCGAGGGTAAGCCGGGTCAGTTCGACCCAGCGAGCCGGCCCGGACTTGGGGAACAAGACGGGTTCGGGCGTCAGCGAATCGAAGTATTCGTAGATAACATGGCCGCCGTAGATCGGCGTACCGTCATCCAGAACCAGCGTCGGTACTTTCGACAGCGGGTTCGCCGCGGTCAGTTCGTCCCACTGTTCGTAAGGGATGCACGGTCGCGGTTCGAGCGAGTCGTAAAGGCCCTTTTCGATCGCGACGACTTGGACCTTGTGGATCAATCCCTTCAGGGGCGTGTAGTAGAGCTTCATGTTTATACCTGTCTGGCTGTCCGCGGCGGCGCAGCCTAGCATGGGGAAACAGGGAGGGGGCGCAATGGATCAAGCAGCATTCGAAAAACTGTGGCGGGTGCCCGAGGGCGTGCACCGGGGTTACGCCGACTGCCGATTCGGCCAGTTGCACTACGCCGTTCTCAAGCCCCAACACGCCACGCGGCCGCCATTGGTGTGCCTGCATGCCAGTCCGGTCTCGTGGCGCAGCTGGCAGGCGCTGATGCCGGCCATCGGGCGCGACCGTTTGGTCGTCGCTGTCGATTCTCCCGGTCACGGCGATTCGAGCAAGCCCGCCTCTCAGCCGACGATCCCGGACTATGCCGCCGCCATCGGCGATGCACTTCCGACGCTCGGGCTCGACCGGTTCGACGTGATCGGCAACCACACCGGCTCAAAGGTCGCCGTCGCCCTTGCGTTGCAGCAGCCGCAAGCGGTTCGGCGCCTCGTCCTCATCTCCGCGCCGTTCTATAGCGATGCCGAGGTTGCGGCGATGCGCAGGCGCTACGCCGAGGTGCCTCTTGCCGAGGATGGCGATCACTGGTTGACCCGGTGGGATGCGATGATGTCGTCGTTTGGCAAGACTCTGCCCCGCGAAATCGTCCATCGGATATTTCTCGAAACGTTACGCGGCGGGGCGGAATACGAATGGGGGCACCACGCCGCGTTCGCCTATCAGCATGCCGATCATTTGCCGAAGGTGCCGCAGCCGGTTCTTGTCCTTAACCCTAAAGACGAGATCCATGCCGCGACGAAACGGTGCGAAGATCATTTGCGCAACGGGCGTTTGGTCAACCTCGAGTCCAGTCACGAGCTGCTTGAACTGGAGCCCGAGACTTTTGCCGGGATGTTGCGCGATTTCCTCGACGCGCCGGCCGACGACCCCGACCTCCAAGATGTGAAACCGGTGACGCTCTCGCCGAGTCCGCCTGCCCGCCCGACCCGCGTCCGCCGCGGCTATATGGATCTACCGTTCGGCCAAATGCACTATCTGAAGGGCGCCCCGGATCAAGCGCCCCGTGGGCGGCCCGTTCTGTGTCTCCATGCCAGCCCGCGTTCGGGCCGCGATTTCGGCTTGATTCCCGAAGTCTTGGGCCGCGATCGAATTGTTCTGGCGCCGGACATGCCGGGTCTTGGCGGATCCAGTTTGCCCGCAACGCCAATGACGATCGAAGAGTGGGCGACGACGATGCTGGTGTTTCTGGATCGCATGGAGATCGATCAAGTCGATGTGTTCGGTTACCACACGGGGTCGGTCACGGCGGTCGCGTTGGCGCTGGCGGCGCCCGAACGTGTGGGTCGGATCGCCGTTATTTCGCTGCCGTTGCTGGGGCAGAATGTCCGCGATGCGCACTTCAACAAGATTGCGCCGGACCTTGCGGTCAAAGCGGACGGCTCGCACCTGACCTCGGTTTGGCAAAAGAAGTGGGCGTATCGCGGCGGGACGCAAACGCTGCCGCTGTTCGACGCCTTCATGGCGGACTATGTCCGCGCCGGGCCGCTCGCCTACAGGGCCTACTATGCCCTGTTCGGGTATCCCTTGGAGGCGCGCCTACGGGAGGTGACGCAGCCGATGCTGGTATTCAATCCGAAGGACGAGATTTCGCAAAACACGCGCGACGCGATGGCGTTGGTCCAGAACGGCCGTCTGATCGAGGTCGATCCTTGGGGATATGGCATGCTCGACACCCACCCGGCAGAAATCGCGGCCCACGTGCGCGCGCACTTCGACGCCTAGGCGGTCGCTTCGGCG
>CAYGKG010000091.1:0-13114 GCA_964350495.1 uncultured Alphaproteobacteria bacterium | reverse complement strand
ATCGCCACCATCTATGGGGCAACCTGCGCGTCTTTTAGGGAGGGGATGAGACCAGCCGAATGGACGTCTTCGCCGAAGGATTGACCCTGGCGCCACGGTCGAGTCTCAAGGAGCAACAAAGTCTGTTTTGTCCTGCATTTCGGGGCGTTTCCGAACCTTCTCCGCACTCTAAGCCAATTTGCCCGATTGCCAAGGTCGATGTCGCGCCGTTTAAGCGCGCCGTCGCGTCGTCGATCCGTCCCAACCGGCAGCGGTGACCGCTGGAATTTCGGTGTATAGTACCGCGCGTTCATCGCCGGAACCTCGTTTCGCGGCGATGGACGAAATCACCGACGCCGATCTACCGACAACCACGCACCGAAAGGTTTCTACAATCGCTAAGATGACTCGCGACCGTCCGAAGGGCGCCTTTAAGGGCGGCAATTGGAACGAACGGTTGAACACCGCCAAGGACGCCAAGCGCGCCGTGGTGGAAAAAAACAAGGCGCGTTTGTCGCCCGACGATCCGGCCGCCGTCGAACGCCGCGCCGCTCGCCTCGCCGCCAGCATTGCCCGCGAGGCCCGTATCGCCGAACGCAATGCCGCACGTGCGGTTAAGGCCGCCGAGCAGGAAGCGATCCGCGCCCGCGAAGAGGCTCAACGCGCCGCTGAGGCCGCTGCGCGGGAAGCCGAAGAGGCGCGGCTGGCCGAAGAGGCACGCCTCGAAGCGGAACGGCTCGAGGCCGAACAGGCCGCCGCCGCCGAAGCCCTGAAAGCCGAGCAAAAGGCCGCCCGCGATCTGCGCTACGCGAAACGAAAGGCGCGGCGTTAACGCAACGCGGGAGCGCCGTTCCCGTTCTAGCGGGTGACGCTGTCGCGGCGATCAGTCGGTGCGCAATTTCTTCAGGCCCAGTGCGGCCATGATCCGTTTTTCGAAGAACGGCTCGGAGACGCCGCGGCGCAATTTTCGCAGGAAGTATTTCTCGAAGCCGACCTTGGCGACGTGGACCCATTTGCCTTCCGACATCCAATTGACGTCCCCGGGGTGGTTTGCCGGGTTCGGCGGACCTGTTAGCGTAGAGCGCAAAACAACCTGGGGAGGTCGGCATGGGGATCGAGTCCGCGCATCCGGCGGTTCGCCGCCATTTCGTGACGGTCAACGGCGATCGTCAGGTTCACTACCGGCGCGCCGGCAAAGGCCCGGCAGTGGTGTTGTTGCACCAGTCGCCGACGTCCTCGCGCGAGCACGTACCGTTGATCGAACGCCTGATGGGCGACTTCACGGTGATCGCCCCGGACACGCCGGGCAACGGCCTGTCCGACCCGTTGCCGGGCGAGCAGCCGTCATCGGCGGACTATGCCCATGCGCTTGCCCAGACGTTGGACGCGCTCGGGATCGAACGCTGCGGGTTGTTCGGTACCCACACCGGCGGCGTCACGGCAACCGAGTTCGCGCGGCTTTATCCGGACCGTGTCAGCGTCGTGATCGTCGATGGGATCACCTGCTGGACTGAAGAAGAGCGCGCCGATGCGTTGGCCAACTACTTCACGCCCTTTGCCCCGCGCTGGGACGGTAGCCACCTGACCTGGCTGTGGTCGCGGATGCGCGAACAGACGATCTTCTTTCCCTGGTATGCCAAGTCGCTTGCAGCACGGCTCGATTACGATTTGCCGTCGCCGGATCGCTTGCATAACGGCCTGCTCGAATTCCTGCGCGCCGGCGACGAATACCGCAAGCCCTACAAGGCCGCGTTTTTGTTCAAGGGCGAAGAGGCGATCCCGGCGATCACCTGTCCGGCGTATTTGATGGCGATTGCGCCGGACGTGCTGTTCGGTCATTTCGACCGGCTACCGCCGCTGCCCGACAACATCAAGATCGAACGGTTCGGCGTCAGCCGTTCGGAGATGCTGGAGCGCGCGGTTTCCGTTCTCGGACAGTATCCGGGGCAAGACGGCGTGCCCGGCCCGGCCCCGCCGGGGCCGATCGTAGGCCGAACCTGGCAGGACTATGCCGACGTCGACGGCGGTCAGCTCCACATGCGGCGCGGCGCGGGTGGCGGCCGCCCGGTGCTGGTGCAACACGATGCGGCGAGCGACAACAACGTCGTGCGTATGGCCGGCGAAGGTTTTGTCGGCAAACGGCCGGTGATCGCGTTCGATCTGCCCGGCAACGGCGAATCCGACAACACCATCGGCACCGATAAAGACGCGATCACCTGCACGACCTACGCTGCCGTGACGCGGCAGGCGCTGACATCGATGGGTCTACACGATGTCGATTATCTCGGCACCTGGGGTTCCGGCTTCACCGGGTTGGAACTCGCCAAGATGCAGCCCGGCTTGGTCAAGCACCTGGTCGTCGCCCACGTCATTTATCATCCGGAAGCGCTCCGCCGCGAATTGCTGGCCCACTACACGCCCGAACTGAAGACCGACTGGTGGGGCGGCTATTTGCTGATGGCTTGGCATGCCATGCGCGACCAGGGCCTGTACTGGCCTTGGTACAACCGTACCCGCGAAGGGATCATCCAGCGCGAACCCTACGTCGATCCGGCGATGGTGCATCGCCGCGTCGTCTCGCTGCTGAAATGTTGGAACATGTGGCAGGCGCATTACGGGGCGCATTGGAAGTATGACGCCCGCACCGAACTCGGCCGCAGTCCGGTCCCGGTGGCCTTGGCCGGCCCCGACAATCATCCCGGCACGGGCGACGCCGTCAAAGATCACCCCGCGCTCCGGCGGGTCACGACCGGCAACGATATGACGGCCTGGGCCGACGCCCTGATGCCGTTCCTAGATAGTTAGGCAAGGGGGCTTCTCGATATGGGCACCGACGCACCGATCCCCGGCATCCGCCGTCACTTCGTCACCATCGACGGGACGCGGCAGGTGCACTACCGCCGCGCCGGCTCGGGGCCGCCGGTCCTGCTGCTGCACCAATCGCCCAAGTCGTCGCGCGAGCACATCCCGCTGATGCGGCACCTGATGGACCGCTTCACTTGCATCGCGCCGGACACGCCGGGCAACGGGAATTCCGATCCGCTGCCCCTCGCCGATCCCGAGATGGCGGACTACGGCGACAACATCGCGGCGTTTCTGGATACGCTCGGGATCGACCGGATTGCCGTGTACGGCTTTCACACCGGCGCCTCGGTCGGTGCGGCCTTCGCTGCGCGGCACCCGGACCGTGTGCACATCGCGGTCCTCAACGGGTTGGTGACGCTCAATGCCGCGGAGCGCGCCGATATCCTCGCCAACTACCTGACGCCCTTCGAACCGCAGTGGGACGGCAGCCACCTGACCTGGCTGTGGTCGCGGTTGCGCGAACAGACTGTGTTCTTTCCGTGGTACCGACCGTCATTGGCGACCCGAATGATGGGGCCAATGCCCGTGCCCGACGTGCTGCACGATGGGGTGATCGAGTTCCTGCGCTCGGGCGATCACTACCGCGGCCCCTACGGGGCGGCGTTCAAACTGGACGGCGCGGCGATGGCGGCGGCAATGCGCAGCCCGGCCATCATCTGTGCATCGGACTGGGACCCCACCGTCAATTATTTGGGCCGACTTCCGGCCAAGTTGCCTGACGGTGTGCGGATCGAACGCCTGGGCGATCGCCGCGGTGAAGCGGTCTACGCCTGGGTTGCGGACGTGATGTCTCAGCATGCCAAGGGGACACCGCCTGCGCCGCCTGCACCGACGGCGATTGCCGACGGCACCTGGCAAGACTTCGCCGATGTCGACGGCGGACAGTTGCACATGCGGCGGACCGCGGGGCCGGGTCGGCCCCTGCTGGTTCAACATGATGCCGCCAGCGACAATCGGATCGTCCACCGGGTCACCCAATCGATTGCCGGCAAGCGCCCGGCCATTGCCTTCGATTTGCCCGGCAACGGCGAGTCCGACAACACCATCGGCGACAAAAATGTCACGGTCGCCCGGCACGCCGACGTCGTCGCCCAAGCGCTCGACTCGCTCGGGCATGACGCCGTGGATTTCTACGGCATGTGGGGCGGCGGTTTGGTCGGCCTCGATCTTGCCGTGCGGCAACCCAAGCGGATCAACCGGCTGGCGATGTCCAACGTGATGTTCTTCACGCCCGAGGACGCGAAGAATTACTACGACAACTATACCTTCCCGATCGAGATCGACTGGTTCGGCGGGCACCTGCTCAAGTGCTGGATCGCGATGCGCGACCAGGGTCTGTTCTGGCCGTGGTTCGAGCGAACCCGCGCCGGTATCATCCGCCAAGAACCCTATGTCGACACTGCGATGGTGCATAGCCGCGTCCTGTCGATGCTAAAGGCGGGGAACATGTGGCGGCATGCCTACCGTGCTCACTTTTCCTATCCGACCGGCGAGGCCTTGGCCCAGGTCAAGCAGCCGACGCTGCTCGGCTCGCCGACGTGGGACCCGAATTACCCGCACGGCCAAGCGGCGCACGCCGCGTACCCGCAGACGGCATGGCTCGACCTGCCGCCCGACATGGGCGACTGGGCGGCGGCCTTCCTTCCCTTCTTCGATCGCTGATCGAGCGCAGTGTCGCTGCGGTCTTCACGCAATGGTTGCAACGCGCGATACATTCGATCAAAAGTAAAGCTGCGGGCCTGGGAACGGCCCGCGTCTGTGCGGAATAAAATTAGGGTCGGGACATGGTGACACCTGGTGCGGGTGGCAGCCCCCTGAGTATTGCCGTGATTGGCGTCGAGAACATGGCCGAATCCCTCGGTTTCTACCGAGGAATCGTCGGGATGGACGTGATCGGTGAGGCGATGCTCCGGGGCTTGCGGTTTGCCGGACACTGGCGCACGCCGCCTGAATCGCGGGCGCAGGCGGTCCTGCTCGAGGCCCGCGGCCTACCCGTCGGGCGGATCATGCTGTTGAGTTTCGTCGATCCGCGGCGCGAACGGATACGCGCGCGGCGCGAGCGCCGCATGATCGGCTTGATGAACCTCAACTTCTATGTCGCCGATATCGCCGCGGCCTACCGCGATCTGTCGGCCAAGGGCTACGAATTCTGGTGGCCGCCCAAACAGCACCAGTTAAGTGCCGGAGTCGGCCAAGAAACGGGCGCGCTTTTAGAGGGGCCGGACGGTGTCATCGTGAACCTGATCCAACTCGACACAACCGACGAAACCAAGCGGATCGGCGCGATGCGCAAATTCTTTCTTGAAGAAGGCGCGACGCGCACGGGGTTTTCGCCGGTGGTGACCTCGGCGCACGGGGTGCGCGACCGCGACCGCGCCATCCCGATCTACCGGGACCTGTTGGGGCTCGACGTGGTGATCGACGAACCGCTGGGTCCGCAGGACGAACGCACCCATTGGACGTTTCTGCAAGGCGGCCATCCCTACGGAAAGGTCGCGCTCGGCCAAGCACTCAACTATGAGACGGACGACCTCACGCCCTTCGCGGTGGCACCGAATATCGGCTACCTCGCCCAGGCGTTCGACGTGACGGACATGGATGGGGCGTTGGATTTCTGTCGCGACGCCGGTGCGGAAATCTATTCCCCGCCGGACGAAATCGACCTGCCCGGATTGGGTCGCACGGTATCGATGTTGGTGCGCAACCCCGGCTCCGGCGCGCTCATGCAGTTCCTCAAACCGGTCTAGGGCAAGGGCTCACAGTGCCGGACGCTGAACCCCGTGACCCGGCACGGGAACCGGCCCAAGCGCCGAACACCCGGCCGACCAACGTGCCGCGACCGCGCCGAGATAGTGTCCAAACAAGCGGGCGGTCTCGCGGTCGGCCTCCGGCGGCGTGCAGTCCGGCGGCTCGTCAATATTGGCCTGGGTCATCAGACCGAGATAACCGGCAAGGCGATTGAGGTCGTTTTCGCTGCCAGCGGACGAATAGTGCCCGCCCAGCAAGTGGACCGGCACCCAGCTCATCCCCATTTGCGCAGCAAAGATGGCGAGACGCTCCAGCGTATGAAGTTTGTCGCCGCTGCGCCCGGCCGAGGTCGTGAAGCCCGCAGCCAATTTGCCGGTCCACAGGCGGTCGAGCCACACCGGGCCGGAGGTCTTCTCGATGAACGCCTGCATCTCGGTGGAGACCCCGCCGATATGAGTCGGCGTGCCGAAAACGAGAAGTTCGGAGGCATGAAGTCGGTCCCAGGCGTCTTCGACGTCCTGAACCGCCACCATCTGGACGTCGCTATCCGCGACGCCGGCCAGCCCTTCGCGAATGCACTCGGCGACCACACGGGTATGGCCGTCGGTCGAATGGAAAACGATCGTCGCTACAGCCATGGCATCCTCCGGGCGGCGAAACGGACGGCGCCGCCCGCCTCGGGCCGGGTTGCCGTCCCTACGGTGCCTTTTTCAGCTCAAACCAGCGCAGCTGGTTGTCGGGGTGGTAGGTGATGCCCGTGATGGTGTCCCGCGTCGCGACGAACGACTTGTACTCGACGACCGGCGCCCAGGCCACGTCGGCCATCACGCGCTCTTGCGCCTCGGCCAGCGCTGCGTTCCGTTTGGTGTCGTCCGACTCGTTGAAGATCCGGCCATAGTAGAGACCGTCCACCGTTTCGCTCGAGTAGTTGATGATGTTGTTGATGCCGCCCTTGTCGGGTGAAACGAAGAAGAGCTGCAAGGCGTATCCTGCGTCCACGCCAAACGGCGTGATGCTATCGATCAACGTGAACTGGAGGTCCTTCTTGACGAGTTGACGATCAACATATTGGGACTCGGGGATCGGATTGAGCTGGATGTTCATGCCGATCTGCCGCAACGACGACTGAATTGCGGTAGCGATCGGTTGCAACCAGGCATCGCGTTCCTGCGGGTAGGTCAGCAGGAACGATTCGGCCGGAAACGCGTCGAGACCTTTACCGTCGGCGAAGCCGGCTTCGCTGAGCAGTTGTTTGGCGCGCTCCAGATCGAACGAATACTGGGTCGCGGTCTTGGCGTAACCGGGGTAGGTCGTCGGTACGATGCTTTCCCACCGGCGGGCTTCGCCGAAGAACGCGTTGCGCGTGACGTCGTCGTAGGGAATGGCGTGAGCGATGACTTGACGCAACTTCAAATTGTCCCAGGGCGCCGCCTTGAAGTTCATGGCAACCGCGATGTTGCGGTTGCCCCACGCACCGGGAATTTTGACGCCAGGCACCGACTTTAGATTGGTGTATTCCTTTGGGGTCAGCAGTTCGGCGACATCGGCCTGGCCGCTGCGGATCACGATCGTCCGGGTCGAGCTTTGCGGGGTGCGGCGCAGAATGATGCGGTCGATGTCGGCTTTGCCTCGGTAATAGTCGGGGTTGGCGGTCGCCGTGATCTCTTCGCCCTTCTTCCAACTCTCCAGGCAATAGGCACCGAAGCCCGGCGCGTTGACCTCGTTGTTGTACTTATGCGACCAGGGATCGTCGGCGGTCGCGTTCGCCTCCATGATCTCTTTGTCCAGCATTTGGATGCCGAAGATCGTCAGCACCGGCAGCATCAACTTGTTCGGTGCGCTTTGTTTGATGGTGACGGTGTAGTCGTCGATCTTGGTGACTTCGTCGCCGAGCTTTTTCGCCTCGGCGTCGCCGAACACCGCCGGGGTAAAACCGGCGATCGACGCGACGTTCGACAAGAACCAGCCGATCGGGGCGCTGCCGCTGACCGATTTCGCGCGGGCAAAGGTGTAGAGAACGTCGTCAGCATTGAATGTGGCGCCGCCGCATCCCTTGACGCCGCGCCGCAGGTTGAAGGTCCAGGTCAGCGAGGCGGCGTCGTAGGACCAGGACTCCGCGAGGCGCCCCTCGAACTTCTGGAAATCGAGGATTCGAACGCCCTCGTCGTTGGTTTCCTTGAACGGGTAGTAGACCAACGGCTCAAGCAAATTGGCGAGCCCGGTTTGCGTTGCCGGCGATGCCGCCGTCGGACCGTCATAGTCCAAGCCCGGCGGAATATCGGCCGTGAGAATGAGGGCCTGTTTTGCCGTGGCGCCGAAGGCGACCGACATCGACAAAACGATTCCTGCAAAAAGCGTCCGTGTGACGTTCATGGTGTCCTCCCCGATGCGCCCATTCTGGCGCTAGGGGCACTGTGGCGACAGGCTGACGCAACGTCAAGAAAAGTCCGGACAAACGAAAAGGGCGCCCGGAGGCGCCCTTTTCTGGGATTTAGCCGCGATCAAACGACGCCGTAGGCCAGCATCGCGTCGGCGACTTTGGTGAAGCCGGCGATGTTCGCGCCCTTCACGTAGTCGATGTACTTGGGATCGTCCGTGTCGCCGTAGCGTACGCACTTTTCGTGAATGTTCTGCATGATCGTGCGGAGTTGTTTTTGCAGATCGTCGGCGCCCCACGACATGCGCTGCTGGTTCTGGCTGATCTCCAGCCCCGATACCGCCACACCGCCGGCGTTGGCGGCCTTTGACGGGCCAAACAGAACCTTCGCGTCGAGGAAGGCGTGGATACCGTCCTGCTCGGTCGGCATGTTGGCGCCCTCCGACACCGCGATGACGCCGTTCTTGATCATGGTTTTGGCTTCAGCCGTGCTGACTTCGTTTTGGGTCGCGCAGGGCAACGCCAAGTCGGCCTCGATGATCCACGGCCGCTTGCCGGCATGGAACGTCGCGCTCTTGAATTCCTTCACGTAATCTTCGATGCGGCCGCGCCGGTGGGTCTTGTGTTCTTTGACCCAGTCGATTTTTTCCTGGGTCAGCCCGTCGGGGTCGTGAATGAACCCGCCCGAGTCCGACAGGGTGAGGGGCGTGCCGCCTCGGTGCAGGATTTTTTCGGCGGCATGAGTCGCGACGTTGCCCGAACCTGAAATGATCGCGGTCCGGCCCTCGATCGCACTCCCCGCCTTGTTGAGCATGTCTTCGAGGAAATACACGGTGCCGTAGCCGGTCGCCTCGGTTCGCACCAGGCTGCCGCCGTACTCCAGGCCCTTGCCGGTCAAGACGCCGGTATATTGGTTGGTGATGCGTTTGTACTGGCCGAACATGAAGCCGATCTCGCGGCTGCCAACGCCGATGTCGCCCGCCGGAATATCGACGTCTGCGCCGACATGGCGATACAGTTCAGTCATGAAGGACTGACAAAAGCGCATGATCTCATGCACCGACTTGCCCTTGGGGTTGAAGTCGGAACCGCCCTTGCCGCCGCCCATCGGTAACCCGGTGAGGCTGTTCTTGAAGGTCTGCTCGAAGGCAAGAAACTTCAGGATGCTTTGATTGACGCTCGGGTGGAATCGGATGCCGCCCTTGTAGGGGCCGATCGCGTTGTTGTTCTGCACGCGGTAGCCGCGCTGCACGCGGATGTTGCCTTTGTCGTCCTCCCAGCAGACCCGGAAGCTGACCACCCGATCGGGCTCCGCGATGCGCCGCAGGATCTGATACTCGTGGTACTTTTCTTTGTCTTTGATGTAGTCGAAGACGTACTGGGAAACTTCAAAGACTGCCTGGTGAAACTCGGTCTCGCCGGGATTGCGTTTCTTCACGCCTTCCATGAATTGATTGAGGTCGACGTGGTCTGCTACGGCCATCTGGGTACTCCCGGCTCTCTGATTTCGATGCGCGGCCAACGCCGCAAGGTGGGCGCCATGATACAGGAGCGGCCGACAAGATCGCGGGGAATCTTGTGCTAGTGGCGGAAGTGACGCCGGCCGGTCACGATCATGGCGAGGCCGGCGGCGTCGGCCGCCGCGATGACCTCGTCGTCGCGCATCGAGCCGCCCGGCTGAATTACCGCCGTGGCGCCCGCTTCCGCGGCGGCCAACAATCCGTCGGCAAAGGGGAAAAAAGCGTCGGACGCCACCACCGATCCCTTGACCAGGGAGTCGGGCAGGCCCGCGGCGAGGGCTGCGTCCTCGGATTTGCGTGCGGCGATCCGCGCGGAATCGACCCGGCTCATCTGACCGGCGCCGATGCCCACCGTCGCTTGATCGCGAACGTAAACGATGGCGTTGGATTTCACGTGTTTGGCGACCGAGAAGGCAAACAACAGGTCGGCGGTCTCCCGCGCGCTCGGTTGACGCTTGGTCACGACCGTCAAATCGGAGTCGCTCAAGACGCCCGAATCGCGGTCCTGCACCAAGTAGCCGCCGGCCACGCTGCGCATGGTCATGCCGGGTGCGCGTGGGTCCGGCAACCCTTCGGTCAGCAGGAGGCGCAGGTTCTTTTTCTTGGCGAAGATCGCCTTGGCGGCATCATCGGCACTGGGCGCAATCACGACTTCGGTAAATATCTCCGTGATGCGTTTGGCTGTCGCCTCGTCGATCGCGCCGCCCAGGGCGACGATGCCGCCGAAGGCGCTGACCGGATCGCAACGCAACGCCTTTTCATAGGCGTCGATCAGGTTGTCGCCCAGCGCCGCCCCGCACGGATTGGCGTGTTTGATGATGGCCACCGCCGGCCGTCGGCCGCTGTCGCTGAGTTCGGCCACCAGTTCGACCGCCGCGTCGGTGTCGTTGATATTGTTGTAACTCAGCTCCTTGCCCTGGACCTGATGCGCGGTCGCGACGCCGGCGCGGTGCGAACCGTCGTGGTAGAACGCAGCGTTTTGATGGGGGTTCTCGCCATAGCGCAAGCCTTGCGCCAAGCGCGCGCTGAGAATCAGCCGGTCCGGAAACGGATCTTTGCGTTCGGTTGCAAACCAGCCGGCGATCGCCGCGTCGTAGGACGCGGTCCGGGCGAAAGCTTTGGCCGCCAGTCGCACCCGTGTGTCTTGGCTGACCGTGTTGGCGTTCCCGCGCATCTCCTCGGTGACGACGCCATAGTCCGCCGGATCGGTGATGACGGCGACGTAGGCGTGGTTCTTCGCGGCCGATCGGATCATCGCCGGCCCGCCAATATCGATATTCTCGATCGTGGTATCGAAGTCGGCGCCCGCAGCGACCGTCTCCTCGAAGGGATAGAGATTGATCGCCACGAGATCGATCCCGGCAATGTCGTGATCTGCCATCGCCTTGGCGTGCGCGGGATCGTCGCGCACGGCCAACAGCCCGCCGTGGATCTTGGGGTGCAGCGTTTTGACGCGGCCGTCCATGATCTCCGGGAACCCGGTATGGCGCGACACCTCGGTAACCGCGATCCCAGCGTCGGCAATGGCCTTCGCCGATCCGCCGGTCGACAGAATTTCGATGCCTTGGTCCGCGAGGAACCGAGCGAAGTCGACCAACCCAGTCTTGTCCGATACAGACAACAGGGCGCGCTTTACAGGCTGGGAACTACTCATGCGGGCGGACTCTCCTTCAAGATCTGGTGACTACCGCTCGCGCGAGCGGCATCGTGGGGTGTGAATTCCGGCACGGCTTGGCGAATCAAATCGATGACCGCGCCAAGGTCTTCGCGCTGCGCGGCGTCGCGCAAGGCGTCGAACGTTTGATCGAGCGTTTGTAGCGCCGCGGTCCGAGGCGCCGCCCGCAAAATTCCGGTTTGCGCGGTTGGGTTCAAATCTTCGGCTTCGTGGGATAGCTCTTCATGGAGTTTTTCGCCCGGCCGCAGGCCCGTGAAGCGAATCTCGATATCTTTGTCGGGCTGGAGGCCGACGAGGCGAATCATTTGCCGGGCGAGATCCTCGATCCTGACCGGCTCGCCCATGTCGAGAACGAAAACCGTACCCGGTAGCTGTTGCGCGGCATCGAGCGCCGAGGCCTGGAGGATAAGCTCCACCGCCTCGCGGGTCGTCATGAAGAAGCGGGTGGTCGCCGGGTCGGTGACCGTGACCGGCCCCCCGGCGGCAATCTGTTTTTGAAAGAGCGGCACGACCGACCCCGTCGAGCCCAGCACGTTGCCGAAGCGCACGGCGACAAAGCGGGTGGTGGTGGCGGCCTCGCGTCCCAACGCTTGGCAATACATTTCAGCCAACCGCTTGGTCACGCCCATCACGCTGGTCGGATTGACCGCCTTGTCGGTCGAGATCAAAACCATTGTCGCGACGTTGCGGTCCTGGCTCGCGCGCGCGACGGTGCGCGAACCGATGACGTTGGTGAGAAGCGCTTCGTGCGGGTTCTGTTCGGACAGCGGGACATGTTTGAAGGCGGCGGCATGGAACACCAGCTCGGGCCGCTCGGCGGCAAACACATGGGCAATTCGCGCGGCGTCGCGCACGTCGGCGAGCACCGCACGGCGGCTGATGGCCGGATGCGCCGTCGCCAGCTCCAGATCGATTTGGTAGAGCGCGTGCTCCCCGTTATCGAGCAGCGTGATGTGCGCGGGGTCGAGCAGGCCGATTTGCCCGACCAGATCGCCGCCGATCGTGCCCCCGCTGCCGCAGACCAGAGAGCGGCGCCACGCGATCAGCCGCCGCATCGCGGCGCGGTCGAGCACTTTTTGTGGCCGGCCCAGTAAATCCTCCATCGCCAACGGCCGAATGGCGATGCGCGCCGCGCCGTCCTGGCCGGCTTGGAAATCGGTCAACCGCGGCAGCCGGGCCATCGTCATGCCGAGACCGTCGGCGCGGGCCAGCAACGTACGCAAGCCGTCCGCGCCGATCTTCTCGGTGGCGAGCAGGAGGCGTTGCGGGCGCTGGCCCCGGGCATCCAGTCGGGCAACGACATCGGGAATATGCTCGACGGTATCCATGACCCGAACGCCGCGGATGTCGCGGCCGATCCGGCCCGGTTTGTCGTCGACGATGCCGACCACGCTGTAGGGTGCGCCGGCGCGACTCATTTCGCGGATGAAAACCTCGGCGCTGCTCCCGGCGCCGACCAAAAGCACCGGTACGCGATCGTCGTGGCTGCGCTCAAATACTGCGCTGAGGTCACCGTCCTTGAGCAGGCGGTAGGCCAGGCGCGGCAAGCTCAACTGGGCGACAAGCAGCGGCCAGACGAGCAACAGCGACGTCCGGGGAAAATCTTGAAGCCGGGTAACGAGAAAGAGCGTCGGTAAAAAAACCAGGAGCCCGAGTGTGACCCCTTTGAGGATCGTGACGAGATCGGTGACCGAGGCGTAATGCCAAATGCCGCGATAGAGCCCGACCCGCCAAAAGACGATGGCGCAAATGACAACGAAGGTCAGGGTGTTCGGCCACGTCGCGAATAGCGATACGTCGTTGCCCAGCATCTGATGGCGCAGCCAGACCGCCAACTCGAAGGCGATCGTCGCCTGAATCAGGTCGTGCGCTGCGACGACGCTGACACGCGACAGGCTAACGAAACGGCGCGGTGACGGTCGGTCGGTCATACCAGGCAAGGGATGGCGC
>CAYGKG010000090.1:0-13134 GCA_964350495.1 uncultured Alphaproteobacteria bacterium | reverse complement strand
CGGTCGTCGTCGTCTTACCGGCATCGATGTGCGCCATGATGCCGATATTGCGATAGTCTCTAATGGGTGTTGCGCGCGCCATGGGAATACTGTCCTGGGATTACCAACGATAGTGAGCGAAGGCTTTGTTGGCCTCCGCCATACGGTGGGTATCTTCCCGCTTCTTGACCGCCGTCCCGCGATTCTCGGACGCATCGAGCAGCTCGCCGGCAAGGCGTTCGGTCATTGTTTTTTCACTTCTTGCCCGCGCCGCGGTGATGACCCAACGAATGGCCAGCGCCTGGGCGCGTTCGGTGCGGACTTCAACCGGCACCTGGTACGTCGCACCGCCAACGCGCCGCGACCGCACTTCGAGGTCCGGCTTAACGTTTCCGAGTGCGTCGTGAAACAGCCGCACCGGGTCCTGCTTGCTCTTTGACGCAACCCGATCAAAGGCGCCGTAAACAATGGTCTCGGCCGCCGATTTCCGACCGTCATACATCAACGAGTTCATGAACTTAGTCACCACCCGGTCGCCGTATTTGGCGTCGGGAAGGACATCGCGTCGTTCTGCTGAGTGGCGTCGTGACATATTCCCGCCCCGCTACTTAGGACGCTTCGCGCCGTACTTGGACCGGCGCTGGCGGCGGTCGCCGACGCCCTGCGTGTCCAAAATACCGCGAATCACGTGGTAGCGAACGCCGGGCAAGTCCTTAACGCGGCCGCCGCGGATCATCACCACCGAATGCTCTTGGAGGTTATGACCTTCGCCTGGAATGTAGCTAGTGACTTCGAACCCGTTGGTCAGCCGAACGCGGGCGACCTTACGAAGCGCCGAGTTCGGCTTCTTCGGGGTGGTCGTGTAGACGCGTGTGCAGACACCGCGCTTTTGCGGGCACGCTTCCATAGCCGGAACCTTGTTCTTTTTGACCGGCCGCTCGCGCGACTTGCGAACAAGTTGATTGATCGTTGGCATTGTTACCTTCGCTGCCTCACGCAATTTCCACGTACAAAACGACCCGATGCGGCTTGCTCCCAGAGCGCCGCCGGGTCGTGCCCGTATCCGGGCTTCAGATTATGGTCACCGGTTTCCTGGGGGGACCGTGTCTAGGTCGAACCTACTACCGGCCCCTCAGAAGCCGCGCATACTATGGTTGGGTCTTCCGAGCGTCAAGTGGCGCCACACAATAAATGCGAGGTTTTCCCAGCGTTCCGTGAGCAGACGCGCCACGCCAGGCGCGATGCTGCACCGCACCATCGCGCTTCTGGCGTGGGAAACCGGGAAACCGCCCCGATGTGGGCCGGTTTCCCCTTAGTTTCAGCCCTTTAGAGAGGAGCGGGTTCGGCTTCGGCCGCCTCGGCGCCGGCGTCCGCTTCCTCGACCGCTTCAATCCTGGCCTGGTTACGGTCCAGGACTTCCTGATCGCGCTGCGTGGCCAAAGCCCGTTTTTTGTTCATCACCCCGCCCGTGCCGGCCGGAATCAGGCGGCCAACGATGACGTTTTCCTTCAACCCGATTAAGGGATCGATCTTGCCCGAAACCGCGGCTTCGGTCAGAACCCGGGTGGTTTCCTGGAAAGACGCTGCCGAGAAGAACGACTTGGTCTGCAAAGAGGCCTTGGTGATGCCAAGCAAGATGGGCTCGGCAGTCGCCGGCTTGAGCCCCTCGGCCTCGGCCTCCTTGTTGGCTTCGGCAAACTCTTCGCGGTCGACGTGCTCGCCGGCCAAGAACGTCGTGTCGCCGGAGGTCAAGATTTCGACTTTCTGGAGCATCTGGCGGCAAATCACCTCAATATGCTTATCGTTGATGCCAACGCCCTGGAGTCGATAGACCTCCTGAATCTCGGCAACGAGGTAAGCGGCAAGCGCCTCGACACCCAGCACACGGAGAATATCGTGGGGTACCGGGTTGCCGTCGAGGAGCAAATCGCCCTTCGAAACGAAGTCGCCCTCCTGGACGGCGATGTGCTTGCCCTTCGGGATGAGATACTCGACAGGATCCCCGCCGTCGGCCGGATTGACGATGATTCGGCGCTTGTTCTTGTAATCCTTGCCGTATTCCACGGTCCCTTCGGACTCCGCCATGACGGCATGGTCCTTCGGCATCCGCGCCTCGAAGAGTTCCGCCACCCGCGGCAGACCGCCGGTAATATCGCGAGTCTTCGTCGACTCGCGCGGAATGCGCGCCAGAACGTCGCCAGCGTGGACATCTTGGCCATCGTTGATCGACAAAATTGCGTCAACCGACAGGAAATAGCGGGCCTCAATCCCGTTGGCCAGGGTAATGACCTCGCCCTCTTCGTCACGCAGGGTGATCCGCGGCCGCAGGTCGCTGCCCTTGGGCTGCTGGCGCCAGTCGACAACGACCTTGCTGGCAATACCGGTTCCCTCGTCGACGACATCGCGCATCGACACACCGTCCACGAGATCGCGGTAGGTCGCGACACCCTCGCGTTCGGTGATGATCGGGATCGTGTAGGGATCCCATTGCGCCAGCTTCTCGCCCTTTGTCACCGTGCCGCCGTCATCGACCAGCAGCCGCGAACCGTACGGCACCTTATGACGGCCGCGCTCGCGGCCGTCAGGATCGATTACGATGACTTCGGTATTGCGGCCCATCACGATGAGCTCGCCCTTGGAGTTCTTGACGATATTTCTGTTCTCGATACGCGCCGTGCCGGAATAGGCCGCTTCGGCGCCCGTCTGTTCGGCAAGCTGCGCCGTCCCGCCGATATGGAACGTGCGCATCGTCAGCTGGGTGCCCGGCTCGCCAATGGACTGGGC
This sequence comes from uncultured Alphaproteobacteria bacterium, assembly GCA_964350495.1. GTDB lineage: Bacteria > Pseudomonadota > Alphaproteobacteria > SHVP01 > SHVP01 > CALJDF01. Next base: position 10,371 of record CAYGKG010000090.1, on the reverse strand, counting down.
GGCAATGACACCGACCGCTTCACCGATGTTTACCGGTGTTCCACGGGCTAGGTCGCGACCGTAGCAAGTCCCGCACACACCGCCCTTGCTTTCGCAGGTGAGGACCGAACGGAGAAGGATCGATTCGACGCCCGCACGTTCGACTTCCTTGACGTGCGGTTCGGTCATGGTCTCGCCGGCGCGGACGAGAACCTCGCCCGACAACGGATCCACGACATCGACCGCGGCCGAGCGACCAAGAATTCGCTCGCCCAACGACACGATGACTTCGCCGCCTTCGAGGACCTCTTTGATGGTCAGGCCGTTCTGACTGCCGCAATCGCGTTCGACGATGATGCAATCTTGCGAAACGTCGACCAACCGGCGCGTTAGATACCCCGAGTTGGCGGTTTTGAGCGCGGTGTCCGCCAAGCCTTTTCGAGCACCATGCGTGGAGTTGAAATACTCGAGAACCGAAAGACCTTCTTTGAAGTTGGAAATGATCGGCGTCTCAATGATCTCGCCCGACGGCTTGGCCATCAGGCCACGCATGCCGGCAAGTTGCTTCATCTGCGCCACCGAACCACGGGCACCGGACTGAGCCATCATGAAGATCGAGTTGACGTTCTTGCCCCCGCCGTCGGACCCTTCAACGTCGCTCGACATCCCTTTCATCATCTCGTCTGCGACCTTCTCGGTGCATTGAGACCAGGCATCGACCACTTTGTTGTACTTCTCACCCTGGGTGATCAGGCCGTCGAGGTACTGAAGCTCGTACTCCTTCACGAGTTCGCGCGTCTCGTCGACCAGCTTAATCTTGGCGCCGGGGATGACCATGTCATCCTTGCCAAACGAGATTCCGGCGCGCGCGGCGTTTGAGAACCCGAGCGTCATGAGACGGTCCGCGAACAGAACCGTCTCCTTTTGACCGCAATGGCGATAGACCTCGTCGATGACCTGACTGGTCTCCTTCTTGGTCAACAGACGATTGATCAAGGAGAACGGTAGGTTCGGATGCCGCGGCAAGATGTCCGAGAGCAACATACGACCAGGTGTCGTTTCTACGACCAAGCGGAGAGGCGCACCGGTTTCATCGACCGTGTGATACCGCGCCTTGATCCGGGCATGGAGCGCAACCGCGCCGGTTTCGAGCGCATGCTCGATCTCCGCCACGGATGCAAAGGTCATCCCCTCGCCGATCTCGCCGTTCTGCGCAATCGTCATGTAGTAGAGGCCAAGGACGATGTCCTGGGACGGCACGATAATCGGCTTGCCGTTTGCCGGGCTGAGGATGTTGTTGGTCGACATCATCAAAACCCGCGCCTCCAGCTGTGCCTCGAGCGACAGCGGTACGTGCACCGCCATCTGATCGCCATCGAAGTCGGCGTTGAAGGCTGTGCAGACAAGGGGGTGTAGTTGGATCGCTTTACCCTCGATCAAGACCGGCTCGAATGCCTGAATGCCGAGGCGATGCAACGTCGGCGCCCGGTTGAGCAGCACCGGGTGCTCGCGAATGACCTCTTCGAGAACGTCCCAGACCTCCGGGCGTTCGCTCTCGACAAGTTTTTTGGCCATCTTGATTGTGGCCGCCATGCCGTAATGCTCGAGCCGCGAATAGACGAACGGCTTGAACAACTCCAAAGCCATTTTCTTCGGCAAACCGCATTGGTGCAGTTTCAATTCGGGCCCGACGACGATCACCGAACGGCCCGAATAATCGACGCGCTTGCCCAAGAGGTTCTGACGGAACCGCCCTTGCTTACCCTTGAGCATGTCCGCGAGCGACTTCAGCGGGCGCTTGTTCGTGCCGGTAATGACACGGCCGCGGCGCCCGTTGTCGAACAACGCGTCGACGGACTCCTGCAGCATCCGCTTCTCATTGCGAACGATGATATCGGGCGCGCGCAATTCCATGAGCCGCTTTAGGCGGTTATTCCGGTTGATCACCCGGCGGTAGAGATCGTTGAGATCGGACGTTGCGAAACGGCCCCCATCCAAGGGAACGAGCGGGCGCAGATCCGGCGGGATCACGGGAATGACCGTCAGGATCATCCATTCCGGACGGTTGCCCGATTTGATGAAAGATTCGACCAGTTTGAGCCGCTTAATCAACTTCTTCGGTTTGACCGTCGACGTCGTTTCCGCGAGTTCCGTGCGGATATCTTCGCGCGCCTTTTCAAGGTCCATGCTGGAAAGCATTTCGCGAATCGCCTCGGCCCCGATGCCGGCCGTGAAGCTCTCTTCGCCGTACTCGTCTTGGGCGTCGAGATATTCTTCTTCGGTCATCATTTGGAAACGCTTCATCGCCGTCAGACCGGGGTCGATGACAATGTACTGTTCGAAATAGAGGACGCGCTCGAGGTCCTTCAGTGTCATGTCGAGCATCAGCCCGATCCGCGACGGCAGCGACTTTAGAAACCAGATGTGCGCAACCGGCGAGGCCAGTTCGATATGGCCCATACGCTCGCGCCGCACACGGCTCAATGTCACCTCGACACCGCATTTTTCGCAGACGATGCCGCGGTACTTCATGCGCTTGTACTTACCGCACAGGCACTCATAGTCCTTTACCGGGCCGAAGATGCGGGCGCAGAAAAGTCCGTCGCGCTCCGGCTTGAACGTCCGGTAGTTGATGGTCTCGGGCTTCTTTATCTCGCCGAAGGACCACGACATGATCCGTTCGGGACTGGCGATCGAGATCTTGATCTGATCGAAGCTCTGGACGCCTTCGACCTGACCAAAAAAGCGCATCAACTCATTCATCCGCGTAACTCCTTCCGCTCTTTGTTAGAGCCGGGCTTGCGCCCAATAATTCCTTGATCGACCTAGCCTGAGACCGTCTGGGACAATTCGACGTTGAGGCCCAGGGACCGAAGCTCCTTGACCAGAACGTTGAACGATTCCGGCACGCCGGCCTCGAAGGTGTCGTCACCCTGAACGATGGCTTCGTAGACCTTCGTCCGACCGGCAACGTCGTCCGACTTAACGGTCAGCATTTCCTGCAAGGTGTAGGCGGCGCCGTAAGCCTGTAGCGCCCAAACCTCCATCTCGCCGAAGCGCTGGCCGCCGAACTGCGCCTTGCCGCCCAGCGGTTGCTGGGTGACCAAGCTGTAGGGCCCAATCGACCGAGCGTGGATCTTGTCGTCCACAAGGTGATGGAGTTTGAGCATGTAGATGTACCCAACGGTAACCTTGCGGGCGAAGCGTTCGCCGGTACGGCCATCGACGAGGGAAACCTGACCGGAGGTATCGAGACCCGCCCGATCCAAGAGCTCGACGATGTCGACCTCGTGCGCCCCGTCGAACACCGGCGTCGCCATCGGTACGCCTGGCCGCAGGTTATTGCCAAGCTCCATCAGTTCCGGCTCGGACAGCGGCGCGATCATCCGCTTGTACTGATCCTTGCCGTAGAGACCCTCTAACTCGGTGCGCAATGCAGTAGACGGCTGGCCCTGCCGAACTGCGTCGACCATTTCGCCGATTTGCTGGCCAAGCCGGGCCGACGCCCAACCAAGATGGGTTTCAAGAATCTGCCCGACGTTCATGCGCGACGGCACGCCGAGCGGGTTGAGAACGACATCGACCGGCGTGCCGTCGTCGAGATGCGGCATATCTTCGATCGGGACGATCTTCGAAATTACGCCCTTGTTGCCGTGACGACCGGCCATCTTGTCGCCGGGCTGCAATTTACGTTTCACGGCAACGAAGACCTTGACCATCTTCATGACACCAGGGAGCAACTCGTCGCCGCGCTGGAGCTTTTCGACCTTGTTTTCAAAACGCGCCTGAAGAGCAGCTTCCGCCGAATCGAATTGTGTTTTCAGCCGCTCGACCGAATCGGCTGTTGCCGACTCTTCAATACCGATTTGCCACCATTGACCCGGAGTCACTTGGCTCAACGCCTCTTCGGTGATCTTACCGATCGGGAAGCCCTTCGGGCCGCTCGTCGCCGTCTTGCCGGCCAACAATTCCTTGAGGCGGTGAAAAGTATTGCTTTCTAGAATCGCCTTCTCGTCGTCTTTGTCCTTGGCGAGCGCCTTGATTTCTTCTCGCTCGATCGCCAGGGCGCGCTCGTCCTTCTCGACGCCGTGACGGTTGAAGACCCGGACTTCGACAACGGTTCCAGTGACGCTCGGCGGCAACCGGAGCGACGTATCGCGCACGTCCGATGCTTTTTCGCCGAAGATCGCACGAAGTAGCTTTTCCTCCGGGGTCATCGGCGATTCGCCTTTCGGCGTTACCTTGCCAACCAAAATATCGGACGGCTCGACGTTCGCGCCAACATACACGATGCCAGCCTCGTCGAGGTTCTTGAGCGCCTCTTCGCCGACGTTCGGAATGTCGCGGGTGATTTCTTCCTGACCAAGCTTGGTGTCGCGCGCCATGACTTCAAACTCCTCGATATGGATCGAGGTGAAGACATCGTCGCGCACGATACGCTCTGAAATCAGAATCGAATCTTCGAAATTGTAACCCTGCCAAGGCATGAACGCGACCAACACGTTACGCCCGAGCGCCAATTCGCCAAGGTCGGTCGACGGGCCGTCGGCAATGATGTCGCCGGCTTCAACGCGATCGCCCATTTTCACCAACGGACGTTGGTTGATGCAGGTGTTTTGGTTGGACCGTTGGAACTTCAGCAGGTTGTAGATATCGACTCCCGGCGATGACAGGTCATCGTCGTTGTCGGCCCGGATGACGATACGCGTGGCATCAACTTGACTGATGATACCGGACCGGCGCGCGATCGATGTCACGCCAGAGTCGCGGGCGACCACTTCTTCCATGCCGGTGCCGACGAGCGGCGCCTCTGCACGAATGAGCGGGACCGCCTGGCGTTGCATGTTCGAGCCCATGAGCGCGCGGTTGGCGTCATCGTTTTCCAGGAACGGGATGAGCGCCGCCGCGACCGACACCAACTGCTTGGGCGAAACGTCCATGTAGTTGATGTCTTCGGGCCGCACCATGACGAAGTCGCCACCAGACCGGCAACTCACCAGGTCGGCGGTAAAACGTCCGGTCGCGTCGAGATCGGCGTTCGCCTGGGCGATGGTGTAGCGCCCTTCTTCCATCGCCGAAAGATAGACGACATCGTCGCCGATCTTGCCGGCGGCAACCTTACGATAGGGGCTCTCGATAAAGCCGTACTTGTTGACCCGCGCATAGGTCGCGAGGGAGTTGATGAGGCCGATGTTCGGGCCTTCCGGCGTTTCGATGGGACACACGCGGCCGTAATGGGTCGGATGGACGTCGCGGACTTCGAAGCCTGCGCGTTCCCGGGTAAGACCGCCCGGCCCCAGCGCCGACAGACGGCGTTTATGGGTGATTTCGGCGAGCGGGTTGGTTTGGTCCATGAACTGGCTGAGCTGGCTCGACCCGAAGAATTCGCGCACGGCGGCGGCCGCCGGCTTGGCGTTGATCAGGTCGTGCGGCATGACGGTATCGATTTCAACCGAACTCATGCGCTCGCGGATCGCCCGCTCCATCCGAAGCAACCCGATTCGGTACTGGTTCTCCATCAACTCACCGACCGAGCGCACACGCCGGTTGCCGAGATGATCGATATCGTCAATTTCGCCGCGACCGTCCTTCAGATCGACTAGGGTCTTTAAGATCGACAGGATGTCTTCCTTGCGAAGAACGCGCAGCTGGTCGTCGGTCTCGAAGCCGAGCCGGGCATTCATCTTCACCCGGCCGACCGGCGAGAGGTCGTAGCGTTCGGAGTCGAAGAACAGGCTCTGGAAAAGGTTTTCGGCGGTCTCCTCGGTGGGTGGCTCGCCCGGACGCATGACCCGATAGATTTCGATCAGGGCCCGCTCGCGATCCGTCACTTTATCGACTTCGAGCGTGTTGCGGATGTAGGGGCCAATGGTGACGTTGTCGATGTCGAGAATCGGCAAATCGTGGACACCGGCCTCGATCAGCGCGGCGATGGACTCTTCGGTCAGTTCCTCGCCGGCCTCGACATGAATCCGGCCGGTTTCTTCGTCGACCAGGTCGACCGCGACATAGCGACCGATAAGCTCTTCCGAGGGCACTAGGAGTTCGTCTACGCCGGCCTCCTGCAGCTTGCTCAAGACGCGGCCGGTGATCTTCGTTCCAGCCTCGATGGCGACCTTGCCGGTCTTAGCGTTGATCATGTCGCGCGCGGCCTTGAGACCGCGCATGCGGTCGGCGTTCATCGGCACTTTCCAGCCGTCGCGCTTTGCGTCGTAAAGATACGGAACGCGGTCGTAGAATTGGTCAAGAATCTCCTCTTGGCCCATCCCGAGCGCGTACAGAAGCGTGGTTGCCGGCAGCTTGCGGCGCCGATCGATCCGCACATGGACAATGTCCTTGGCGTCGAATTCAAGATCGAGCCACGAGCCGCGATAGGGAATGACGCGGGCCGCGAACAAGAACTTACCCGATGAGTGGGTCTTGCCCTTGTCGTGGTCGAAGAACACACCGGGCGAGCGGTGCATCTGGCTGACAATCACCCGTTCGGTCCCGTTCACGATGAACGTGCCGTTCTTCGTCATCAGCGGCATGTCGCCCATGTAGACGTCTTGCTCTTTGATATCGAGCACCGAGCGCGAACCGGTTTCTTCGTCCACTTCGAAGACGATCAGGCGCAAGGTCACCTTCAGCGGGGCAGCATAGGTCATGCCGCGTTGCTGGCATTCCTCGGTGTCGTATTTTGGGTGTTCAAGCTCGTACTTGACGAATTCGAGCGAGGACGTCTCGGAGAAATCGGCGATTGGAAACACCGACTTGAACACGGCCTGGAGGCCGGTGTCCGTGCGATCCGCGTCCGCAATACCGATCTGGAGGAAGGTATCCCAGGAGCTTTTCTGCACCTCGATCAGGTTGGGCATCGACGTTGCCGCCACGATGCGGCCAAAATCTTTGCGAACCCGTTTGCGACCGGTGAAGGACAGTGACATACCCGCTCCTTTAGACCCCCTGGTAATCCCGTTTCGCGCTGTGGGTCTGCGCGCGAAACGCATGAACCGGCCCGGCGGAATCGAATTCCGCCGGCCGGCCTATGAGGTAACGCCCTCGCGTCGTGAACGGTCCACCAATTCGGCGTCCCGCATTTCCATTGCTCGACTACTTGATCTCAACAGTCGCGCCCGCACCCTCAAGCTGCTCTTTGATCTTCGCGGCGTCGTCCTTGGACACGCCTTCTTTGACTTCCTTTGGCGCGGCCTCGACCAGATCCTTCGCCTCTTTGAGACCCAGGCCGGTAATCGCCCGTACCTCTTTGATGACGTTGATCTTTTTCTCGCCGACGGACGCCAATACAACCGTGAACTCGGTCTGCTCTTCCACAGCCTCGGCGGCCGCCCCAGGCGCTGCCGCCATGGCTACCGGCGCTGCGGCCGAAACGCCCCACTTTTCCTCAAGCATCTTGGAAAGCTCAGCCGCTTCCATGACGGTGAGGCTCGAAAGGTCTTCTGCAATTTTCGCTAGATCAGTCATTTCTTCTCGCTCCTAAATTCAAACTCGTTGGAGTCTTTCGACTCAGGCGACTTACGCCGCATCCTTGGATCCATACGCCCCGAAAACGCGAGCCAATTGGCCGGCCGGCGCCTGCAACACACCTGCGACCTTGGTCGCCGGTGCCTGTAGGAGGCCAACAAGCTTGCCCCGCAACTCGTCGAGTGACGGCAATTCGGCCAACGCCTTAATGCCGCTCTCATCGAGCAGGGATTGCCCCATCGCGCCACCGACGATGACGAAGCGATCGTTAGCTTTGGCGAACTTGGCCGCGACCTTTGCAGGCGCCACCACATCGTCCGAGTAAGCGATCGCCGTCGGCCCCGTGAGCAGGTCCGATAGGGATTCGTATGGAGTTCCGCGGAGTGCGAGCTTTGTGAGTCGATTCTTAGTGACCTTGAAGCTGGCACCTGCCTCACGCATCTTCCGCCGCAACTCGGTAAGTTGCGACACCGTCAGCCCCGCATTCTGGGTCACAACGACCACAGCGGTGCTGCTGAAGATCTCGTTGAGCGAGGCGACCGTCTTCTCTTTCTCTAATCGGTCCACTCTTCTCTCCGTCGGTGGCCGGCGCGGAAACCGTGTCGGCCTGGTTGCACACATGGATGCTTCACCGAAGCACCCCTCTTGCCTGCCCCAGGGTTTCCAGCGCCAGGCGATTCGAATCCCGCCTAAACGCGTCTACCACTGTCTATGCAGGCGATGTTCCCATCATTACCCCGCCTTGCGGCGGCACCTGCAGTCTCGGACAGGATCGGGTCTTGCGACCCTCGTTCAGCGGATTGCTCCGCCAGAACGCCGTCTCTAGGACGCGCTCAGCCCAGGAGGCTGGGAACGTCGATCTTGATACCCGGTCCCATCGTCGAACTCAGTGAGACCTTCTTTAGGTACACGCCTTTTTGGCCGGTCGGCTTGGCCCGGTTGATCGCATCGGCAAACGCCTTAGCGTTCTCGATGAGCGCCTCCTTGGCAAAGCTGGCTTTGCCCACACCGGCGTGCACGATTCCAGCCTTCTCGACCCGAAACTCGACCTGACCGCCCTTGGCGTCCGTCACTGCTTTCGCAACATCGGTCGTCACCGTGCCCAGCTTCGGGTTCGGCATCAGGCCGCGCGGGCCGAGCACTTTGCCCAAGCGCCCGACGATCGCCATCATGTCGGGCGTCGCAATGCACCGGTCAAACGGAATTTCTCCGGCCTGAACCCGTTCGGCAAGGTCCTCCGCACCAACAACGTCCGCACCGGCCTTGGTCGCGGCATCGGCGTTGTCGCCCCTAGCGAAAACGCCAACCCGGACGGTCCGTCCGGTCCCATTGGGCAGCGAGACAACCCCACGCACCATTTGGTCGGCATGACGCGGATCGACGCCAAGATTCATGGCGATCTCGACCGTCTCATCGAACTTCGTCGTCGCGAAAGACTTAAGCAACCCAACGGCCTCGTCGATCGGGTAAGCCCGATCCCGGTCCAAACCCTCAACTGCCTTGGCGAGTCTTTTTCCAACTTTTGTCATGGCTACCCCACCACCTCGATACCCATCGACCGGGCCGAGCCCTTAATCATTTCGACGGCAGCATCGACATCATAGGCGTTCAGATCGACCATCTTTTGTTCGGCGATTTCGCGCAACTGGGCCTGGGTTACTCGGCCCGCCGTCTCACGCCCGACAATCTTCGCGCCCTTTTGTATCTTCGCCGCCTTCTTCAGGAAGTACGATACCGGCGGCGTTTTCGTTACGAACGTGAACGATTTGTCCGAATACACCGTGATGGTGGTCGGGATCGGGATACCCTGCTCCATGCTCTGCGTGGCAGCGTTGAACGCCTTGCAGAACTCCATGATCGCGACACCGCGCTGGCCCAGCGCAGGGCCGATCGGCGGCGACGGATTTGCCTGCCCCGCCGGCACCTGCAGTTTGATATAGCCGTCGATCTTCTTTGCCATTCCCTATCCCTTCCTTCGCCGGAGTGCCGGCTGCTGGGTGCGCGGTACGACCATGGCGGGTCTCCCGCACGACATTCTCAAAGTTTTTCGACCTGCGTGTACTCAAGTTCCACAGGGGTCGCCCGACCGAAAATCGACACCGCGACCTTGAGCCGCGTCCGCTCCTCGTCGACCTCTTCGACCAAGCCGTTGAACGACGTGAACGGGCCATCTGAAACCCGCACCTGCTCGCCAACCTCGAACGTAATCGACGGCTTCGGCCGCTCGATCCCCTCTTGGACCTGCACCAGAATGCGATCGACCTCCGCCTGGCTCACCGGAGACGGCTTCGCCGCCGCCCCCAAGAAACCCGTCACTTTCGGCGTGTTCTTGATCAAATGGTAGGTTTCGTCGGTCATTTCCATCCGGGCCAAGATGTACCCTGGAAAGAATTTGCGCTCGGCACTGACCTTCTTGCCGCGGCGCATCTCGACGACCTCTTCGGTCGGCACCAGCACATCTTCGATCAGCTCGCCAAGACCTTTGATTTCGGCCTGCTCCAAGATCGACTGCGCGACCTTGTTTTCGAAGCCCGAATAGACGTGAACGATGTACCAACGCATGGCCACGGCGGTCAGCCCCCCAGGCCCAGAATGGCGCGGACACCAAACGAAAATATCTGGTCGACCACGAAGAAAAATATCGAGAACAGAACGACCATGATGACGACCATCGCGACCGAAATCAGCGTTTCACGACGCGTCGGCCAGGTGACCTTTGAGGTCTCCTGGCGAACTTGTCGCAAAAACTCGACGGGGTTTGGTTTGGCCATATTTTCTTGACTTCTATCCTTGGCAGGAGTGGAGGGACTCGAACCCACAACCCCCGGTTTTGGAGACCGGTGCTCTAGCCAGTTGAGCTACACTCCTAAGGCCTCTTTACTCGATGATTGAAGCGACGACGCCGGCGCCGACGGTACGTCCGCCCTC
>CAYGKG010000089.1:10788-13664 GCA_964350495.1 uncultured Alphaproteobacteria bacterium | reverse complement strand
CGCTGAGCGCAACGTCGTCGTTTCGCAAGGGTTGGTCGCTCAGTAGCGCCTACCGAACGACAATACGAAGCCAGAGTTTGAGTTTGGCCTATGACATGACCCGAGCGTCAGGGACGGGCAACAGCGACCGTCTGTCCGCTGGCGCATCGGGCTCGATCCCCGTTGTCGGCAGTTTCAGTCTGCCGTATAGCGCGGACATATCGCGCTCAGTCGCGGGTACAGGAACGACTATCGACCAAGCGACGTTACGTAACTCGCTCGGGAGTGGACGGATTCGGGTGTCTAACAGCTTCGATTGGACTCGGACCGATTCGAACACCGGCGAAACCCGGCAACTTAACGGCTTGGTCTCGTTGACCGGCTTGGTCTTTCCGGTCGTTGCACGTCTTGGCGCGAACTACCGCCTAATCGAAGAGCAGCGACTGACGCAACTCGATGCCGATCTCAACTGGACGGTCAATAGCCGGGTGCAAGCGCGGCTCGGCTTGCAACGGTTTCTAATCTCTCAACGGGACGCTGTAAGTCTTGGCCTCAACTGGCAGTTCGATCGTTTCATCCTAAGCCCCAGTCTTTCGTACGATTCGAACGATCAACTCTTCGCATTCGTCAACCTGCGGTTCTCCGCGGCACGCGACCCGTTAACCGGCAAAGCCATTTTGGCCGGCAATTCCTTCTCCAACGATGGGGCAGTCGCGGCTCGGGTTTACAGGGACGACAACCTCAACCAAGTCCTCGACCCCGGCGAAAGCGTCATCGAAGGTGCGCGTGTCGAAGCCGTGCAGTCCAACCGGTCTCAGCCGACCGACGAGAACGGCGTTGCCTTCGTGCAGCGGCTGCCGCCCTACCTCCTGACCGACGTTCGCATCCGGCCGGGCAGCCTGCCCGATCCCTTCCTCGCACCGGTCGGCCAGGGACGCTCGATTTTGCCGCGGCCTGGCTTCACCCACGTGATGGACTTCCCCGTGGCGCTGACCACCGAGATCGACGGGACCGTCGTCGCGCTTCGCCCCGATCAGCCCTTGCTGCCGTTGCCAGGAGCGACGGTGGAACTGCGCAATGTGGCAGGCGTCGTCGTCGACGCCCAGACGACGTTGTTCGATGGCTTCTTCCTCTTCGTCAACGTATTGCCGGGCGAATACACGCTCCAGTTGGCACCTGAAAACGTGACGACGCAGGGCTTCGTTATCCCGTCGCCGCGCCGCGTCTCGATCGACACCGCGGCCGAACCGGTATTCGGCGTTCAGATCGTCACCGGTCCGCCGGATGTCGCGTTGCCGGCGCCGGTGGACGCAAAAATCGCCGGTGTGGCGATCGGTCAGTTCCCGACAATTGAAAGCGCCCAGGCGAGCCTGCGGGTGTACCAGGAGCTCTTCCCCCAGCGTCTCGGCAGCCTGCGCCTGATAACACCCTTGGAGGCACAAAGCGCGCCCTACGACCTGCAGTTGGGGCCGGTTTCCCGCGGGGCCGCTGACAATATCTGTGCCCGGCTTACCGAGACTGGGACGCCGTGCGAGATCGTCTTGTTCCCCTATGTCGCGGAAGCGCCGATCGGACCGCCGGCGCCGCGCGCGCCAAGTGCGGCTGTTACCGACGAAGCGGCGCCGGAGGCGGGTGCCGCTGCGGTTGCGCCGCCGCCGGCTTTCGATCCCGACGTTCTGATCGATCTCGGGCGCTATCCCGACGCGGAGCGGGCCGCGGTCGCCTGGTCTTTGCTGCGCCGCCTTTACGCAGCCGACGTTGACAGTGCCGAACGCGTGCGCGCATCCGACGGCGACGTCAACCTAGTGATAGGGCCGATGACGAAAACGCGGGCACGATCGTTGTGCGCAACGCTCGGCGACAGCGTACCGCGTTGCGATATTCGACCGATTGCGACCGATGTCCCTGTGGTGCTGGACGCGCCGCCGACGCCCGTGTTGCCGGGTCTGCCGCCAACTGCACCGAGTGTCGTCGCGGATCCCGTGCCGGCGGTCCTCGCGCAACCGCTTCCCCCGACCGCCCCGTCACAGGCGGCGGCACAGCCCGCGTCGGGCGCCACCGCCCAAGCCAATGGCGACCAAGGCGCAACGGTCATTGCGGTGCGGCTCGGCGATTACGGGTCCCAGACCGGGGTCGATGCCGGTTGGCAGTTGATGCGCCGGCTCTATCCGGACGCCCTTGGCGGCGTCCAGTTGCTGCAAAGTGCAGAGCCGGATGCGGTGCGGCGACCGCTTCTTGCCGGCCCGTTCAGCGAAATTGGCGCGCTTGCGGTGTGCGCCCGCCTGATTGCCGACGGACAGGCCTGCCGGGTCACACAGACGCGATTGTAGCGGGGCCTACGGCGTCCCGGTGAAGTCGCTCAACACGCAATACGCATTGCGCGACTTCATCAATCGACAGATCTCGTCGGCGCTTGCGGTGTCCGTGAAGGGGCCGGCCTTTACGCGGTAGAAGGTTCCACGCCCGCTCGAAAGCTCGACGGCACTGATGCGGTAGTCCAAGCCGCCCAACAGATCGCTGTGGGCCGTCTGAAGTTCTCGCCATCCCTGCCGTGCCGCTTCCAGTTGACGAAATGACGCCAAATGGACGCTGACCTGTTCGCCCGGGGCGACGGATGCGGTGATTGAGGTCAGTTGGGTTGGCGCTGCGGCTGCTTGCGGGGCAGGCTGGGGCGGCTGGATAGGACGCAGGGATTGCGGCTGTCCGACGGGTGCTGCGGGCTCGGCTTGCTCGATCGGGCGGAGCGCCGGTGGCGTGGCCGCTGCCGCCGGTTGGGCCGGCGCGGCCGCTGCAGGGGCAGGAGTCGGCGGAGCCTCGGTCGGTGCCGGTGCAGCACTGGGAGCGCCACCGGTATCGGTCAGGCGCGACAACTGCGTTAGGAGAATCCGGATATCGCC
>CAYGKG010000089.1:0-10688 GCA_964350495.1 uncultured Alphaproteobacteria bacterium | reverse complement strand
CGCCACCGGTATCGGTCAGGCGCGACAACTGCGTTAGGAGAATCCGGATATCGCCTTCGATGCCGACGAGGCGCTCGATGCTGGGTTTCAATTGCGCCAATTCCTGCCGGAGCGACGTGACTTCTTGTTCCAGCCGGGTGATCCGTTCGTCCGAGGTGCCGCTGCCAAGGGGCGTTTCATTGCGCACATTGTTCGCTTGCGGCGCGGCGGGTTGGGACGCAGTTTGCGCGCTGTTGGCCCTGTCCCCACCGGGAAACACTGCGCCGCGAACCGAATTGCCGACAGAGGAGAAGGCGCCGCCAATGGCGTTACAGCTCCCGAGGGTCAGAATGAGAGCCGACAAGACAGCAAACCGGCGCGAACGCCGGCCCAAGCCCGCCAAAACCGTGCCGATTTGGTGATTCAAACTTATTTGCACCCGGTCAACACTCAGGTCCACCACTCCCCATCGTCGGCGAATATGCCGAACGACCCCATTTGGGCACAGAATGTAGCATGAGGGGGGGGCGGGCTCTACCACATTTTGTGACATTTCAAGGTCATAGCCCGTGAGCGGCTGCGCCTGACGCGCCGCCCCTCGATCTGGCGGGGCCCGGCCCCAGAAAATGCGGTCTTTGGGCATCGCCCGAATAGCGCCTAGCATGGTCGGCACTAGGGGCTTTTCTGCGGGTCACTGACCTGGGGGACGGAGGTAAAGCCGATGAACGACCAAAAGCGGTTCGAAGTCGTCGTCTACAATCGCGAGGTGCGCGATCTTGTAGCGCGACATGAACGCCACAAGGACCTCAAGGATGCGTGGGCCGAGAACCACTATCAGGAGGTCCGGGCGACGAGTGCCGACGACGCGCGGCGCAAGGTCGAAATCCGCCACCCCGCCCACAAGGGCTTTGTCGTCGAGGCGGTACGCGAGATACAAGTCTATGACGACGATGACGACGTGGCCTGATCAACCGACCGTCCTTAACCGGGCGTTAATCACGCTGCGTTAGTCTCGCTGGTATCGGTTACCGGAGTTGGTGCATCGCTATGCTCATCGGCGCGCGGCGCTACGTTATCCTGAGCTTCGTCCTTGTACTTAGCGCGTGCGGCACGTCCTTTTCGTGCGGCTCGGAATTCGGCGCACCGCCGGAGCGGGCGTTCTGGTGCGCGCCCGCGGCAGACCTCGGCAAGTTCTTCGAAGTACCGCCACCGCCGCCCGAACCTCCTCCTGCGGCGGTTTCCTGCACCAAAACTCTGGGCGAACGCGACTGCGTGGCGACGGGGTCCTAGGACGACGTAGGGTCGGTTCGTTCCACCGCAACCGATTTGATCAGCGCCGTTACGCGACGGCCCGGTTCCAATCCCAATTCAACGACCGAACGTTCGGTGACCCGCGCCAGGATCGGCACGCCAACATCGACTTGGATCTCGCGGTGGGCGTGATGTCGGCGCCCGAGCGCAGTGACGACACCCGGCAGGCAGTTGAGCGTACTGATATCGGCGGGCACCGTCGTCGCAATCGCCACATCGCGCGCCTGGATGCGTAACCGAAGCGCCGTGCCGACCGTGCCCGGCACGGCAGGCACGATGAAGCGACCCCCGGCAAACGCTACCGTCGTGAGTTCATAGGCCCGATCCTGGCTTTCGATGGTGCCCGCCAACACGGTGCCCGCGTCGGACCGCGCGATGAGCGGTGCCAGATCGAGCCGCGCTGTGAGTTCGGGCACCCCGCCGGACGCCAGAACCGTGCCCTGGTCCATAACGACGAGTGTATCGGCAAGTCGGGTGATCTCTTCGATCGCATGGCTGACATAAACGATCGGCAGAGCGAGGTCGCGGCATAGTCCCTCAAGGAAGGGAAGGATTTCGCCGCGGCGGGCGGTGTCGAGATTCGCCAGCGGCTCGTCCATCAACAACAAGCGTGGTTGCGACAGCACCGCGCGGCCGATCGCGACGCGCTGTTTTTCGCCGCCCGATAGGCGGTGCGGCAGGCGCGCCAGGAGCGGCGCCAAATCGAGAAGGTCGACCACGTCGTCGAACGTCGGTTGTGGGCCAGGGGCCGCCGGTCGCCGACTGCCGTATCCGAGGTTGCGCCGCACGGTGAGGTGCGGAAACAAGCGATCCTCTTGGAAGACGTAGCCGATGCCGCGGTCTTCGGCCGCCAAGCAAACGCGGGTCGCAGAATCGAACAGCGTGACATCGTCCACGGTGATGCGGCCCGTATCCGGGCGTAGCAGTCCGGCGATCGCATTGACGACCGATGTCTTGCCCGCGCCCGAAGCCCCGAACAGCGCGGTCACGCCGTTCCCCGATTCGAAGGTTGCATCGAGGGTAAAAGCCCCCATCGCCTTGCGGATGGCGACGCGGATCATGACGGACCGCCCCGGAGTCGCGCGGCGACGCGGCGGCTCAAGAACTCCGACAGAATCAGGGCGAGCAACGCGACGCCAATCGAGATCAGGACGAGGCGAAGGATGGCCGTCTCCGACCCTGGCATCTGCGTCAAGCTGTAGACCGCTAGCGGCAGGGTGCGGGTTTCGCCAGGAATATTCGACACGAAGGTAATCGTCGCGCCGAACTCGCCGAGGGAGCGGGCAAAGGCAAGAACCATGCCCGATAGGATACCGGGGAGCGCGAGGGGTAGCGTGATGGTGGCGAACACCCGCAACGGTCCGGCCCCCAGAGTGCGCGCCGCGGTCTCGAGTCGTCGGTCGATGGCTTCGATCGACAGGCGAATGGCGCGCACCATCAGCGGAAACGCCATGACCCCGGCAGCAACCGCGGCGCCCTTCCAATTGAAGGCCAGCACGAGGCCGAAGGTCTCGTACAAAAATGCCCCCACTGCACCCTGACGCCCAAACAGTACGAGCAGCGTGTAGCCGACGATCACCGGCGGCACCACCAGGGGCAGGTGAAGAACCCCGTCGACCAGCGCCTTGCCCGGAAACCGCGCGCGCGCCAGGAGCCACGCGGCGAGGACCGCAGGCGGCAGTCCGGCCAAAACGGCCCACAGCGCCACCCGCAGCGACAACAGCACAATGTCGATTTCCTCTGGCGAGAGCATCGTTAGGCCTCGGGGAGAAAACGAAAACCGAAGCGCTCGAAGACCGGCCTCGCCGCGTCCGAGACCAGGTAGCGCCGGAAGGTCTCGCTTGGGTCCGTTGCGTTGCCGGTCACCGACGCGAGGTCGTAGCGGATCGGGTCGTGTGAACCCGTTGGAAAGGTGCCGACGATTCGCACGGCATCGCTGAGCGCGGCGTCGGTGCGATAGACGATGCCGAGCGGTGTTTCGCCGCGCGCCACGAAGGTAAGGGCGGCGACCACGTCACCTGCCGGCGCCAACCGCGGGGCCACCGAATGCCAAACGCCGAGTGTTTCCAGTGCCTGTTTAGCGTAGAGCCCGGCCGGGACATGGGCGGGGTCGCCGATCGCGAGGCGGCCATCGGCGCCCAACGCTGCGGCGAGGGCGAAGCCCGGCACCGGGTCCAGCGGTTCAGCACGGGCGATCGGCGCGATCAAGACGAGGTCGTTGCCCAGCAGGGCAATGGTGTGGGCAGGGTCGATAGCGGCTTTCGCCGCAAGGAAGGCCGTCCAGCGAGGATGGGCAGAGATGAAGAGGTTGGCGGGGGCGCCGCGGGCGATCTGTTGCGCCAGGGCCGAGCTCGCCGCACTGGAGATCGCGATAGCGATCCCGGTCTGCGCCGTGAAATCGTTGGCGGCCGCCCGCACCGCTGGCGCAACGCTTGCCGTGGCGAATACCAGAACCGGTTGCGTGGCGCGCGCCGGTGCGGCGCCCCCGAAAAAAGCGGCAACGAGAGCGATGCACAGCGCGTGGAGGAAAATCATGGGCGTAATATACGGCGATATATAACGCCGGGCGAAAAGAAAGGGCCGGCTGCGCGACCCTTTCTTCCTTGCTCTAGGTTCTGATCCCTTAGGTCCAGGTCTTCCGCGCCGGCGACTTGATCTCGATCTGGGCGCATTCTTCCAGCGCTTCGGAGAAGTGGGGAACGCCCGGCGGGTGGCGCCAGACGTCGCCCGGTCCGGCGATGAACTCCTTGTCGCCGATCTTCATCTTGAGCTTGCCGTATAGCAACGTCGCGACCGATTCGTGGTCGTCGTGCTGGTGGATTGGGTCGATCAGGCCTTTGCCGCGCCAGGCTTTGAGCACCAGCATGTTCTCGGTCACCATCAACACCTTGAGCTTAAGCTCGCCCTGTTCGACGGCGCCTTCGACGGCGTGGATTTCCTCTTCGGGGATGTCTTTGTCGGCGCGATAGAGGACATCCATCGGCGTCATCATGCGGTCAGCGGGTCCGTTCATTCTCTTTGTCTCCGTTCGTCGTGGGGTGAAGGATGGATGTGGGTTAGGCCGGGCGGTCGTCCGGGTCGTAATAGTGAATCTCGAGGACGGTACAGCCGGTATCACTGGCAACCGGGCCGTGCCACGATCCCGGCGGACGCACTGCATAGGTGAGCGGTCCGAAACTCTCGCCGCCCTTGCCTTCGGCATCGTTGCCGACCCGCAGGTCGCCCTTGAACAGAAACACCTCTTCCCAATAGTCGTGGACAAAGGGTTCGGTGGTGTAAGTCCCCGCCGCGATGGTCAGCACGCGGGTACGGCTGCCGGTCTTGTTCTTCTCGTCGAGGCTGCCGGAAATAATCTTTTGCTTGATCCCTGCGGGATAGCCCGCAGGCGTTTCCCAACCGGTTGCCATGTCGAGTTCGTAGAATTCGTCGTGTTCTTTTGGGATCATGCCCTGTCCTCCCCGTGGTTTTGCCGCAGTCTAGCGGTCGTTTTCGTGCCTCGCCAGCGAAGCGCGCCGTCTTCGCCGTTTTCTGGCATACTGGGCCCCTCGCACCACGGAAGGGAAAACCCGATGTCGTTGCAAGCCCATCATCCCATGCTGCCGCAACCGACCCACGACGAAGAATCGCGCCAGATATTCATGAAGAGTATGCGCGAACACGTCACCGGCACGGTGACCGCAGGCAACAAAGCGATATACGAAGGCGCCGCGAAAAAAACCTTCGAGCGGGCGCAGGGCCGTGCCCCGCGCACCCGACAAGAGGTGCGCAAGGCGATGATCGCCGAGCCCTACCATCAGTATTGGAGCGCCTTCATGCGCACCACGCAGGAAATGATGTGGGATTCTGTCGGCGCGACCGTCGCGCGCACGATCGACGACTTGAACGGACGGGCGAAGAAACGCGGACGCACCAAAGGGACGCTGCGCCTGAATCCCGACCTGCCGCTACCGCGCTACGTGACCGCGGTCGATATCCATTGCATGCCCGGCAACTACACGACCGACGCGGCACCGGACGATGCATCCGCCGGCGCGCTCTACGACCGCGGCGTCTATCTCTACATGATGGGCGGGATGGGGACGCACAACGAGTCCTGCGGCGCCACGCTCGTCGGCCATCTTCAGGCCAATTATGCGGACTTCGCGCCGCGCCGCATTCTCGACATGGGCTGCGCCGTTGGCCACTCGACGCTGCCCTATGTCGATGCGTTTCCCGACGCCGAGGTCCATGCCGTCGATGTCGGGGCGCCGATGCTGCGCTACGCCCATGCGCGCGCCGAGGGTCTCGGCAAAACCGTGCATTTTTCCCAGCAGAATGCCGAACACACCGACTTCCCCGACCGGTCCTTCGATCTCATCGTGTCGCATATCGCACTGCATGAAACCTCATCCAAGGCGATGAAGAACATCATGGCCGAAAGCCGTCGCCTGTTACGGCCGGGCGGGATGGCGCTGCATCTCGAAGTGCCGCCGTTCGAGGGCAAGGATCCGTTCGAGCAGTACCTGACCGACTGGGACACCCACTACAACGCCGAGCCCTTTATCGGCACCTTGCACGACTTCGATCTGCGCCAGGTGATGCAAGACGCGGGATTTGGGCACAACGAAGTAATCATGGACACGATCCCGGTCCACGTCAGCACCGACGACGGTAACGGCAACTATACCCACCACGTCGGCGGGTACCTGCTCGCGCATGGCGGGAAGCGGACCGCCTAGCGCCCTCGCAGCCGTTGGGTCAGCCCCGCGCTTGGCCAACTAGGCGCCATGCGCATTCCTCCCCTCGAAGAGGGGGAGGTCCGGCCGCTGGCCGGGGAGGGGGTCGCGCGCGGGTACCCGTTCCCTGTTAAAGCCGCCGCCGCATTCCTCCCCGTCTTTTCGTCAGCCCTTCTCGCCATAGAGCGCTTTGGGGTCGGTCTCGACCGGCGCGATCTC
The DNA here is from genome assembly GCA_964350495.1 of uncultured Alphaproteobacteria bacterium. Taxonomy (GTDB): domain Bacteria; phylum Pseudomonadota; class Alphaproteobacteria; order SHVP01; family SHVP01; genus CALJDF01. The sequence goes on along the minus strand of CAYGKG010000089.1, from coordinate 4,464 downwards.
GATGAGCGCGCCGTCGCGCACCGCGCGGTAAAAGCAGGTGCGCCGCCCGGTGTGGCAGGCGACGCCGGTCTGGTCGACCAGGACCAGGATCGTGTCGCCGTCGCAGTCGAGGCGGATTTCTTTCAGATGTTGGATTTGGCCCGACGTTTCGCCCTTCTTCCATAGCGCTTGGCGCGAGCGCGACCAATAACAGACGCGCCCCGAGGAAAGCGTTTCGCGAATCGCGTCGACGTTCATCCATGCCATCATCAGCACTTCGCCGCTGTCGTGCTGCTGGGCGATCGCGGGCACGAGGCCGTCCGCATCGAATTTGGTGGCGGCGAGGAGTTGGGTCAGCGCGCTGTCGGTCATGGGTTGCTCGGCGGTTCTGGGGTTGCCCGACCATACAGCGGCGGAGCGCGGTTCGACAAACGGCGGGGCCGCCGTCGCATCCGGTGGACGATCGCGCCCCTAGCGCAATGTTTGGTCGAGAAAGGCAAGAACCTCGCGCCAGGCCGCGAACTGCGCGGCGGCGTTGCCCTGCGGCGTGCCGCCGAAGCGCAGGGCGGCCGGCGCCGTGGGCGTGATGCCGTCGCTATTCAGCGTTGGCCCGGCGTGCGGGAAGCTCACATGACGCACGTTTGCGCCGTGGCCGGCGGCGGTCATGGTGGCGACGATGTCGCGGGCCATCCGGTCGGACGGTTGGAACAGGTCATCGGCGCCGGAGAGCAACAGGACCGGGCCGATGACCCGCTCGGCAGGGATACGGGCGGCGGCGGCGGCGTCTTCGAACAGGACCAGGCTCTTTTCCAAGATGTAGTAGGCATGCCCGGTGCGCGCAAAGTCGTCGTCCCAATAGGCCAGCGGAACGTGGGGCCACAAGCGGCCGTTCTCGGTCCACGGCGATCCGCCTTGCCGATGTATTGGAAACACAACCGCATGGGGATTTGCGGCGACGATGGCGGCAAAGGCCCCGGGGGTCCGCGCGGCAAGCAGCAGGGCCAACCCCGCTTCGGGTCCGATGCCGAGCAGGGCGATCTTGCTCGGGGCGAGGTTCGGTTGCTGCCGCACCCAAGCCATTGCGCCATCGAAATATTCGAGCGGCACCGCGTCGGATGGTAGCGGCAGATCCTCGACCCCCGAATAGGCCAGGGCGAGCGCCGCGTAGCCCCGGCTCGCCAGCCGACCGGCGATCGCCTGCGCTGTGCGGTAGCTGAACTGACCGCCGGGAATCACGACCGCCGGCCAGGGCGGCGGCGTGTCCGGTTCGAAGTAGGTCCCCACCAGCGCCGGGTCGCGCACCGGCCGCCGGATCACGTTGCGGTCGGTCGTCGCGAACGCGACGGTGGCTGAGGCCGTTGATCCGTTGGTCATCGTCGCGCGCAAGCCGACTCGGGTGACGCCGTCGCGAGTGAAGAAGAACTGCGGCAGCTGTTGGGCGTGTTTACCAAAACTCCACGGAACCAGCCGCTCCTCGGTGCGGGCCATCGACCAGAACGGTCCGAGGGCGTCGATGCCGTCATAGGTCCCGTCGAACGGTGGTTGGCGGCCGGGATCGACGGTGCCGTCGGGGTCGAAGATATAGACATTGCGGGCGATCCAGGTATCGCCGAAGAAATCGACCGCGCGCGATTCGAGTTCGACTTCTTGTCCAGGAGTGCCGCCGCGGATCACGACGGCAAAGGGATCGCCGGCCAGGAGCGCCGGCGCCGGCAGGACATCGATGACGGGCTCGGCGCCACGCGCCGGGGCGTGGATCGCCGGAAGGACCAGCGCCGCAATGGCCCATGAAACCCAAGCAGCGCGCGCAATTCCCATCGCCCAACCCCGAACCCTAGGTTGACAAACGATAGCACCTTCTTGCACAGGAGTCGTGCGTGGCCCTCACTCGGCCCGCGCGCAGCGCAGGCCGGGTGAGGGGTTACATCGCGGCGTTGAGGCGGTCGAAAGCGGCGGCGAGGTCGTCGATCAGGTCGTCGATGTCCTCGAGGCCGACATGGATGCGCATGCATTGGCCTCCCGGCTCCCACGGCGTCGCGGTGCGCATTTTTTCCGGCGACGTCGGCATGCACAGGCTTTCATAGCCGCCCCACGACGCGCCCATGCCGAACAGCTTGAAGCCGTTGACCATCGCTTCAAGGGCCGGCCGCGGACACGATTTGATGACGAAGGCGAACAGGCCGCAGGCGCCGGTGAAGTCGCGCTTCCACAGCGCGTGACCGGGGTCGTCGGGCAGGGCCGGGTGGATCACCCGCACTACTTCGGGCCGGGTTTGCAGCCAACGCGCGATGCGAAGACCCGATTCCATGTGTTGGCGCAGTCGTACGCCGATGGTGCGGATGCCGCGCGTGCCGAGATACAGGTCGTCGGGTCCAGCGGCAAAGCCCATGCCGTAGGTCGTTTCCTGCAACGCTGCCAGGCTCTCTGGGTTGGCCGTGACGGTGCCCAGCATCGCATCGGAATGGCCGACGATGTATTTGGTCGCAGCCTGAATCGACAAATCGACACCGTGGGTGAACGGTTTGAAGTAGATCGGTGAGGCCCAGGTGTTATCCATCAGCACCTTGGCGCCGCGCGCGTGGGCGGCAGCCGCGATCGCCGGGATGTCCTGTACTTCGAAGGTCAACGAGCCCGGCGATTCTGTGAAGACGACCTTGGTATTGTCCTTGATGAGGTTGGCAATGTCGCCGCCGATCAGCGGATCGTAATAGTCGGTGGTGACGCCGAGGCGCTTGAGCAGCGTGTCGCACAAGCGCCGCGTCGGCCCGTAGGCGCTATCCGAAACCAAAAAATGCGCCCCCGTCTCGGCATAGGTCAGCAGGGCCCCTGAAATTGCCGCAAGCCCCGACGGAAAACTCACGCAGCCCGCGCCGCCCTCGAGATCGGCCACCGCCTCTTCGAACGAATGGCTGGTCGGCGTGCCGCGCCGCCCGTAGGCCATCACCGGCGGCTTGCGTTCGCGCAGGCCTTCGAGCTCCGCCAGCGTCTCCACCAGGACGGTTGAGACGTGATAGACGGGCGTATTGACCGCGCCGCCATGTTGTTCCGGATGCCGCCCGGCCCGAACGATTTTGGTATCTTCTTTCATGATGCGGCACTCATAGCATTGGGGGTGGAGGGGCGCTAGGTCGATGGCGTGGCGTGGGTTCGCCGCCGCCAACGGTTCAAGGCGACCAGGGCCCAAATTGCTTCGACGAGGCCGAACGGCCAGGAACCAATGAGGAAGCCATAGGTCGAGGCCGCCGCGCAGGCCGCCGCGAAGGCCACCACGAACCCGGCATGGCGGCCCTCCAGCGCGTAGAACAACAACATGCTGCTGACTGCGCCGAGGCCGAACAGATCGACGCCGGTCATCGGGCGACCTGTTTCGACGGACACGGGACCGACCCGTAGGAGCAGTAGACGCAACAGTCGCCGGGCAGGGAGCGCAGAACGGTGCCGCAACCCGCACAGTCATAAAAGAACTGGCAGGAATCGGTGGGCATGGTTTCGAGCCGCGCGTACCCGCAATCCGGACAGGTCAATCGCGATTCGAGAACCGCGACCACCCTATTTCTCGATGGGGGTATCCGTGCGGCCGCCCCACTCGGTCCACGAGCCGTCGTAGACGGCCCACTTGTCGTGGCCGATGAGGTGCAAACCCAGGGCCATCACCGATGCGGTAATCCCCGACCCGCAGCTGGTGACGATGGGGCCGTCGAGATCGATGCCCGAACCGGTCAAGGCGCTGCGCAGTTCCTCGGCGCCCTTGAAGGTGCGGTCGGCGTTGAGAATGTCGGTATAGGTGAGATTCTTGGCGCCCGGAATATGGCCCGAACGGACCCCAGGACGGGGTTCGGCGTCGGTGCCGTCGTAGCGGCCCTTGGGGCGGACATCGAGGACCTGCTCGGCACGGCTGTCCAGGTTCTCCATGAGTTGCTCGACGCTGCGCACCGCGCCGCGGTCGAGTTTTGCGCCGAAGGTTGCGCGCTGGGGCTGCGGTACCGCTGTTTCGAGCGGGCGATTTTCGGCCTTCCATTTCGGTAGGCCGCCGTTGAGCACGGCGACGTCGTAGTGGCGAAAGGCGCGGAACTCCCACCACACGCGCGCCGCGCTTTGCAGACCCATGCCGTCGTAGACGACGATCATGTCGGCGTTGGTGATGCCCATCGCGCCCACCGCCTTCGCGAAATCTTCGGCCGAGGGCAGCATATGCGGCAGGTCGGTACTGGGGTCGGCGATCGCATCGATGTCGAAGAACTGCGCGCCGGGAATGTGGCCCGCGTGGTATTCGGCCAGCGGATCGCGGTTCTGCGCCGGCAAGTACCACGATCCGTCGAGCACCTTGACGCGATCGAGGTTGTCGGCCAGCCAGGCGGTTTCAACAAGGGCGTTGGGATCGGCGTAGGGCATGGGATTGGTCCTCTGTATGCGACAGTCTCGGCGGTGGGCGCGTTGGCGACGGAGGCCGGCATTCCTACCCCTCAACGAGGGAAGGGTAGGGAC
>CAYGKG010000088.1:0-13702 GCA_964350495.1 uncultured Alphaproteobacteria bacterium | reverse complement strand
GGGCGATATTCTCCAGATCGATGAGCTTGGCGTCGATCGCGACGCGAGACGCCACCTGGTCGATTTCTCGGTTATTGAGGGCGTGGGGCAGCCCTAGGTCTGCCGCCAGGCGGCCCGCGACGCTGGTGCCGGAGGTTCGCGCGTCGACGAAAAGCAGGCCGCGGTCGCGGATGGACTCAAGCACGGGTCGCAAGCTTTCGGGGGATGCGGTGAACCGATCCCCCATCCGATTGTAGACCCCGACATAGCCGCTGAAGCGGCTGAGCAGGAATTCCAGCCGCTCCATATTTTCGTCGGTCCCCGCCGATGTTAGCAGGGTGTGGGGCCCGGGATCGCTGGTCGGAAAGTCGAACGGCTCCATCGGGATTTGCAGCAGCACTTCATGGCCGGCCGCCCGGCTCAATCCGATCCATTGATCCAGGCGCCGCGCATAGGGCGTGAAACCGAGCGTCACGCTGCCGGGGAGTTGCTGTATCGCCGCGTTGGTCTGTTCCTGACTCAGGCCGAGATCCTGCAGCAAGATCGCAATCCGGGGCCGGTTTCGGTCCTGCGGAAACGGCCGGGCATAGACACGCCAGGGCTCCCGGCCGTCCTCGGCGATCGCCGGCAAAGGGCCGAAGCGCCCGGCAACCAGGAGGGCAGGCTCGGGCGCCGGCGCCAATACCAGCTTGCGCGGCAGTGCCGGGAGTGCCGCGCTCGGTACCGCTGTTCGCGGGCGTGCCTCCGCCGCTGCGGGGGCCGGTGCGGTCCGTTCCTGGGCAGGTGCCGCGACCGCTGGGGAGTGCGGCGGCTCGGTCGCCGGTGCCGCATGGGCCGTCTCGGCGGTCGCCGGTGGTGCCGGTGTAGGACTGGCGGGGGTCGCTGCATGCGCTGTTTGATTAGGCCCGCCATGATCGGCGGCACCGGTGTCGGTATGGGGTTGGGAAACCGCGTCATCGGTTTCAACCGGCGGCGCGGAATCCTGCGCTACCTCGGGCGGGACGAGCGACACCGTCGTTGGGCTATCGGCGCGCTGTTCCGCCTGGGGCGCGGGCGCCACGTAGGTCAGTTGAAGAAAGACGACCCCTGCCGCGACCAATCCGACCAGACCGTAGGCCACGAGGGCTGGCGGGGTCCGCCAGATCGGCGTTTCCGGATCGTCGTCAACGGCGAGACGTCGGCTGGCTCTGAGTGGCCTCGGTCTTCTTGCCATGGGCTACCGTGTGCTCGACGGTCCAGGCAAAGGTGCCTGGACCACGGTCAGTTGACGGACTTTTTGGCGAACAGCTGAATCCCACGCAACAGGTCGAGCGCCCGCGCCAACTGGAAGTCGAATGGCCGTTCGTCGGCTGCCGCCGCAACGGGCTGTTCGCCGTCTTCTTCGTTGCCGTCGACTTCGATGTGATTGCGCAAATTCGCCTCGCTCCGAGTCGCGTTGGCCCGGTTGGCGACCGACTCAAGGCGGACTTGCTCGACCACGATGTCGGGCGAAATGCCTTTTGCTTGGATCGAACGGCCGGACGGCGTGTAATACAGCGACGTGGTCAGCCGTACCGCGCCGTGACCGGCAATCGGAATGATCGTTTGAACGGACCCTTTGCCGAAGGACTGGGTTCCCAGCACGACGGCGCGTCCGTGATCTTGCAGCGCACCGGCAACGATTTCCGACGCCGAGGCCGAGCCCCCGTTGATCAGGACGACCATTGGCAGTCCGTCGATCAAGTCGCCGGATTTGGCATTGAACCGTTGGGCGTCGCCGGTCTGCCGGCCGCGGGTGGAGACGATCTCGCCCTGCTCGAGGAAGGCATCGGAAACCTTGACCGCTTGGTCCAGCAGCCCGCCGGGATTGCCGCGCAAGTCGAGCACGACCCCGGCCATATCTTCGCCGAGCTCGCGCTTGATCTCGCGGATCTCTTTCTCAAGGCCCGCCACTGTCTGTTCGCTAAAGGTCGTAATCCGCAAATAGGCGATGTTGCCTTCGGTGCGCGAGCGAACCGACGCGATGCGAATGACCTCGCGGGTCAGTGTCACGTCGAACGGCGCATCGACCCCGGCGCGTACGACGGTTAACAGAATATCGGTATTGACCGGACCGCGCATCTTCTCGACGGCCTGGGATAGGGTCAGTCCTTGTACCGCTTCACCGCCGATATGGGTGACCAGATCGCCGGTTAGAATGCCAGCCCGCTCGGCAGGGGTGCCGTCGATCGGCGAAATAACTTTGACGTAGCCGTTCTCCATAGTGACTTCGATACCCAACCCGCCAAACTCGCCGCGGGTCTGCACCTGCATCTCGCGAAAGTTCTTGGCGTTCAGGAAGCCCGAATGCGGGTCGAGGGCCTGGAGCATCCCGTTGACTGCCGCTTCGATCAGCTTTTCGTCATCGACCTCATCGACATAGTCGGCGCGAACTCGATTGAAAACTTCGCCAAAGAGATCGAGTTGGCGATAGGTCTCCGAATTCGATTGGGCGCCGGCAAAGTTCGGCATCGACACTGCAAGGAGGATCGAGACGCCGAGAACGGCAAGGGCATTACGCATTATCCACTAACCTTTGTTTCTGTGGTCGCCAACCAGGGGATTGGGTTGATCGGTTCGCCATTCTGGCGCAGCTCGATATAGAGTTCGGGCTTTCTTTGGCTATCGAGCTGGCCCATCTTGCCGACCGGTTCGCCGGCGAGCAGCCATTGACCAACAATCCCGTCAATGCTGGCAAATCCAGCAAGGAGCGTATGATATCCCTCGCCATGCGCGATGATCAAGAGTTCGCCATAGCGCCGGAACGCACCCGCGAACACGATCTGTCCATCGTAGGGCGCTACGACCTGCGCATCCGGTCTTGTCTCAACCAAAATCCCCTGGGAACGTAGGCCAACGGCGCTGCGTTCACCAAAACGTGTGACGATCTCCCCCCGAGCCGGCAGGGCCAAGCTGCCCCGGGCGCGGGAAAAGGGGGTTGCTGCCGGTGGTGGCCGCAAAGCCAACCGCTGGGGCGCCGCCTGGGGGCGGCGCTCGAGACGGTCGATCAAGCCCTTGAGGTCGTTGGCGCTGGCCGAAAGTGCCGCAATCTGCCGGCGCTCCTCCTCGCTTTCGGCAAGGGTTTGGGTGCGCAACCTGGCCTTGCGCGCAATCAGGCGGTCGAGCGCCACTTGCTCGCGCCGAAGTCGGCCCACGGCGCTATCGAGGTTGGCGCGGCGGCGGGTGATTTCCGTTCTGATCTGGCGCAGCGCGACCAGTTCGGAGCGAAAGGTTTCGGCCTGCGCCGTCAGGGCCGGTACGATTGCCGACAACAGCACAGATGTACGCATGGCGTCCGCGACGTTGTTCGGCCCGGCGACAAGCGTGGAGGGCGGTGCACGACCGATCCGCTGGAGCGCCCCGAGCGTCTTGTCGATGGCGGCCCGCCGTTCGTCCAACGACGCCAAGAGCGCACGTTCCTCGACGCGGTAGGAACCGAGTCGGGTCTCGAGCTCCGTCACGGTTTCTTCCTGAGTTTGCGCGCGCCGCGCGCTGTCCACCAGCGTGCGTTGCAATTGTTGCAATTCATCGTCGATCCGCGCTGCCTCGCGGTCGAGTTCCTCGCTCCGGTTGCGTCCGGCCTCGATCGCCCGCTCGACCTCGCGGAGCTTGTTTTCAGGCGGTTCGGCGGCGCGCTGGGCGTCGGCGCTCCCCAACGATACGGTTGCGATGGCGGTCGCCACCGCCAAGAGGTAGAGAACGCTAAGCCGTGGCACGCGCTTTGTCTGTTGCCGCAGGACGTTGCGTTGCGTGCGCCAGTGAGACGCCGGACATGGCGGTTGGTTGGGGCAAGCCCATGATGGAAAGAATCGTCGGCGCGACGTCGGCCAACCGGCCGTCCGAAACCTGCGTAACGTGCGGTGCGTTGGCAACGATCAGCGGCACGTCGTCGGTGGTATGGGCAGTGTGGGCGCCGCCGTCGGCATCGCTCATCTTCTCGGCATTGCCGTGATCGGCGGTGACTAGAAGCACGCCGCCCGCCGCGCGTGTCGCGGCCTCAACCCTGCCGAGACAGGTATCGACTGCCTCGATTGCCGCGATCGCCGGTGCCAACATGCCGGTGTGACCGACCATGTCGGCGTTCGCATAATTGCAGACGATCAGATCGAATCGTCCCGACTCAATCGCCGCGACGAGGTTGTTGGTGACTTCGTGGGCTGACATCTCGGGCTTTAGATCGTAGGTCGCGACGTTCGGCGATGGCACGAGGATACGTTCTTCGCCGGCAAACACCTGCTCCTCGCCGCCGTTGAAGAAGAACGTGACGTGGGCGTATTTTTCGGTTTCCGCGATGCGAAGTTGTGTGAGCCCGGCGCGGGCGACAATTTCGCCTAGCGTGTCTTTGATTTCCACCGGTGGGAACAGTTGGTCCATCGCTCGGTCTAGGTCGCTCGAATAGGATGTCAGGCCGGCCACGGCGGAAAACTGGACGCGCGGCCCGCGATCGAACTCGGAGAATTCGTCGACGAGGAGTGCGCCCAGGATTTGGCGGACCCTATCGGCGCGGAAATTTGCCACGACAAGCGCATCGCCGTCCTGCATCCCGTCGTAGTCGCCCAGCACAGTGGGGATGACGAATTCATCGGTGATCCCCTCCCGGTAGGCATCCGCAATCACACTTGCGGCGTCGTTCGCGCGCGGTGCGTCAGCCGCGACCAACGCTCGGTAGGCGCGACTGACGCGGTCCCACCGGTTGTCGCGGTCCATGGCGTAATAGCGCCCGCTGACTGTCGCGATGCGGACGTTGTCGCAGTCGGCGATATCGTGCGCGAGGGTGTCGAGGTAGCCCGCTGCACTTTGCGGCGGGGTGTCGCGGCCGTCGACAACCGCATGGATTTCGACCTTCAGTCCGGCCTGCGACAGCGCCTTGGCGAGGGCGGCAATATGCTTTTGGTGGGCGTGAACTCCGCCCGGTGACACCAGCCCAAGCAGATGGCATCGACCGGTATTGTCGCGACACCGGCCCGCCAGTGCCGCGAGTGTCGGGTTCGTTGCCAGTGTGCCGTCGGCGACCGCCGCATCGATTCGCGGGAGATCCTGGAGCACGACGCGCCCGGCGCCGAGGTTGGTGTGGCCGACTTCGGAATTGCCCATCTGGTCGTCGGGCAGGCCGACGTCCGTCGCCGAGGTTTTGAGCAGGGCCCAGGGGTTTTCCGCCAAGAGCCGGTCAAAGACCGGGGTCGCCGCTAGGGCGATCGCATTGTCCGCCTGCTCCTCACGGTAGCCCCATCCGTCAAGGATGCACAAAACGACAGGGCGGGGGCGGTTTTCCATGGGCGGCGCAGGGGCTCTAAAACGGTGTGAATTGTCCGGAAGATGGGCGAGATACCCGTTCAGTGCAAGCCTTGGCCTAGTCGGCGCGGTGATAGGGGTGTCCGGCCAGGACGGTCGCCGCGCGGTAGAGCTGTTCCGCCAGCATGACCCGAACCAATAGGTGGGGCCAAGTCGCCCGACCGAAGGCCAGAGTCAGGTCGGCGCGCGATGCGAGCGCGCGACCGAGGCCATCGGGGCCCCCGATCACAAAGGCGACGTCGGCCTTCGAGGAGACCTGCCAGTCGCCGATTTGGCTGGCCAAGGCCTCGGTCGTCAGATCTCGACCGTCTTTGTCGAGCGCGACAACGACGGTTTTCTGCGGAAGAAAGCGAGCGAGAGCGGCCGCCTCCTGGTCGCGCCGCAGGTCCGCCGTTGGCCCGCGCGACGCGGCGACTTCATGAACGGCGACCGGCCACGTCAATCGACCGACGTAGTCGTCAAAAGCGGCTTGAAGGGGGCTGCGCTTGAGTTTTCCGACCGCGACGAGCGCGACCCTCATGGTCCGGGGGCGGCAGGGACCGAATCGTCGGGCAGCGCGGCCGACCACATTTTTTCAAGGTTGTAGTAGTCGCGAATCTCAGGCCGAAACAGATGCACAATGACATCGCTGCAATCCAGCAGCACCCAGTCGCCCTTCGGCAATCCCTCGGAACGGACCTGAACGCCCTCGGCCTTAAGCTTTTCCGCCAAATGATCGGCAATCGCCGCGACATGCCGGTTCGAGCGGCCGCTGGCCACGACCATATGGTCGGCTATAAGGGATTTTCCTGTGAGATCAATGGTTTGGGGGTCAATTGCCTGGTCGTCGTCGAGGGACTCGAGGACCAGAGTCAGGATCTGGCGATCGCCGGGGTGAGGCTGGGTCGCCGTGCGGGTGCGCGTTATCTGAAGGCCTCCGGTGGATATGCGAACATGGGAAACATTTAACCGCGCTCTCTGGCTTGGCGCAAGCTGGTGGCCGAGGTCCAGTCGCGGAACCCGAAGATGAAGGCCCACGCCGGCGGTGGCCGACGGGTCAGCCCTTGCAGGGGCCCGCGATATCGAAATGGGGCAACCGCCCGCGCCGCCGGCGATGCGAGGGCGCGATAGGTGTGCCCCGGCCGGTCGATCACTGCGACGGTCACGTTGGAGAAAAGCCGCCGCCACCGGTACCACCGGTTGACCTGCGCAAGGTTGTCGGCGCCCATCAGCCAGACGAACCGGATTTTCGGGTGACGCGCCTGCAACCGTTTAATCGTATCCACAGTGAACCGCGTCCCGAGCCGGGTCTCCAGATCGGAGACGCGGATGCGGGGATGGTCGGCCACGGCGGTTGCCTCGCGGAGGCGGTCTGCGAATGGCGCCATCCCGGCGGTCGGCTTCAGCGGATTTTGCGGCGACACCAACCACCAGATTTCGTCCAGCCCGAGTCGCTTCAGCGCGAATTCGCTGAGCCGCCGGTGGCCCGAATGCGCGGGGTTGAACGAGCCGCCCAGCAGCCCGACAGTCCTGGCGTACCGCCTGCGTGTCAGGGCCGAACCTGCCCGTTGCCGTGAACCCGGTACTTGTAGGTGGTGAGTTGTTCCAGACCTACCGGTCCGCGGGCGTGCAGCCGGTCGGTCGAAATACCGATCTCCGCGCCCATACCGAATTCCGCGCCGTCCGCAAACTGGGTCGAGGCGTTGTGCAACACGATCGCGCTGTCGACCTCGTCGAGAAAACGCGCGGCCGCCTCTTCGTTCTCGGTAACGATGCTGTCGGTATGGTGGGAGCCGTACCGCTCGATATGGGCAACGGCATCGGCGATTGAGTCGACAATCCGCAAAGATACGATCGCATCCAAATACTCGGTCGACCAGTCCGCGTCGCGTGCGGGCACGACCCGCGGGTCCAACGCCTGGGCCGCCGCGTCGCCTCGGATTTCGCACCCGGCTTTACTGAGGTCGTCGATGATCGCAGGCAGGATTGTGTCGGCAATCTTCCTGTCGGCAACCAGCGATTCGGCGGCGCCGCAGATCGACAGACGCCGAAGTTTAGCGTTGTGAACGATCGCCAAGGCCTTTTCGGGGTCTGCGTCGGTATGAATGTAGACATGGCAGTTGCCGTCGAGATGCGCGATCACCGGAATGCGACTTTCCTTTTGGACGCGTTCGATCAAGGAGCGTCCGCCGCGCGGTACGATGATGTTGATGTAGCGGCTCATGGTCAGCATTGCGCCGACCGCGGCGCGATCGCGAGTCGGGACCAGTTGGACTGCTGCTGCAGGCAGCCCGGCGGCCTGCAATCCGGCGTGCAGACAGGCGACGATCGCTTGGCTCGAATGAAAGCTCTCCGATCCGCCGCGCAGGATCACCGCGTTACCGGATTTCAGACACAGCGCGCCGGCGTCCGCCGTCACGTTTGGTCGGGATTCGTAAATGATTCCAATGACCCCAAGCGGAACCCGGACCCGCGTGATGCGCAGACCGTTCGGCCGAGTGGTTTCCCAGAAAATCTCGCCCACTGGATCGGGCAGGGCAGCGATCGCCTCAAGGCCTTCGGCCATCCCCGAAATTCGGGCGTCGTTCAGCACCAAGCGGTCGCGTAACGCAGCGGCAATGCCCTTGGCGTCGGCGTCGTCGAGATCGCGCGCATTGGCGCTCAAGATCTGTGCGCGTTGATCGCGGAGCGCCTGCGCGGCGGCGCGCAGCGCGCTGTTCTTGTCGTCGGTCGAGGCCCGCGCGAGCACACGCGCCGCATCGCGCGCCGCCGCGCCGATCTCCGCCATCAGGCCGGGAATGTCGTCTCGCACTTCGGCTACGGACATCGGTTCGCTCAATCGTTCAGAACAAGATCGTCGCGGTGGATCATTTCATCGCGGCCACGGTATCCCAGCAATGTCTCTATTTCACTGCTTTTGTGCCCGATCAGCGCGTGTGCGTCGGTCGACGAATAGGCAACAAGCCCGCGTCCCAAATCGCGTCCCGCGGCATCCTTGATGTAGACGGCGTCGCCGCGTTGAAACGTGCCGGCGATGTCGGTAACCCCCGCCGGCAGCAAACTTTTGCCGGCCGCCAACGCCCGTACCGCTCCGTCATCGACGATAATCGAGCCGGACGGTTGTAACGTACCCGCGATCCATTGCTTGCGCGCGGTTCGCGGATTGCCCTGCGCATCGAACCAGGTGCACGGGCCGCCGTCCTCAAGCGCGAGAATCGGTTGTTCGACGGAACCGCGCGCGATCACCATTGCCGCGCCGGCGGACGTTGCGATGCGCGCGGCGATCAATTTGGTCACCATGCCGCCGGAGCCATCGCCGGTCCTGGGTTGACCGGCCATCGCCTCGATTTCGGCGGTGATCCGTTCGACTCGCTTGATCAGGGTGGCGTCGGGGTCGACCGTGGGGTCGGTCGAATAGAGCCCATCGACGTCGGACAGCAAAACCAAACAGTCCGACGAGGTCATTTCCGCGACCCGCGCGGACAGCCGATCGTTGTCGCCGAACCGTATTTCGGCGGTCGCCACGGTGTCGTTCTCGTTAATGACCGGCAACGCGCCGAGCCGCAGCAACGTATCGATTGTGCTGCGGGCGTTGAGGTATTTGCGGCGTTGCTCGGTATCGTCGATGGTCAACAGCACTTGGGCGACCGAAATGCCGTGGGCCGACATGACGTCCTGGTAGGCCTTGGCGAGATGGATTTGACCGGTCGCGGCGGCGGCCTGGCTTTCTTCAAGTTTCAGTTTGCCGGTACGCAAACCCAAATGGCGGCGTCCCAAGGCGATGGCGCCGGACGAGACCAGGATAACCTCCTGGCCGCGCGCCCGCAGGCGGGCAACGTCGGCCGCAAGGCCTTCGAGCCAGCGCCGGTGAACCTGTCCGCTTTTCGGATCGACCAGCAGGATCGAGCCGACCTTGACGACGATTCGTTTCGCTGCGCTCAGCGATGTCATGGCGTTGCTGCGGCGTTTGCTTCGTGTTCCTCCCGCGCGCGCCAGCGGGCAATGATTTCGAGCATTTGCCGCAGCAGCGCATCGAGCCCAGCACCGGTTGCCCCGGAAATGACGGCGACCGGCGCGCCGGCAGCTTCGGACAAATCCTGTTTATGCCGTGCAATCGTGGCCTCGTCCAAAAGGTCCGCCTTGTTCAGGGCAACGATTTCAGTTTTGCTTTCCAGACCGAAGCCATAGGCCGCCAATTCGTGCCGCACGGTCTTGTAGGCGCCCACCGGATCGTCGCCGCTGCCGTCGATCAAATGGAGGATGACACCGCAGCGTTCGATGTGGCCGAGGAAACGGTCGCCAAGGCCGGCGCCGTCGTGCGCGCCTTCGATCACACCGGGAATGTCGGCTAGCACGAATTCTTCCTCGGCAACGTAGACCACGCCCAATTGGGGGTGCAGGGTCGTGAAGGGATAGTCCGCGATCTTGGGCTTGGCCCGCGACACCCGGGACAGGAACGTCGACTTGCCGGCGTTCGGCAAGCCGACCAAGCCCGCCTCGGCAATCAATTTCAGACGCAGCCAGAACCAGAACTCTTCGCCGGGCATGCCGGGCTGTGTGGTGCGGGGCGCGCGGTTGGTCGATGACTTGAAATGGGCGTTGCCCTTGCCGCCGATCCCACCCGTTGCAAGGACCGACCGGGCTTCGACCTCGGCCAAGTCGGCAATCACAGTCTCGTGGTCCTCGGCCAAGATTTGGGTGCCCACGGGCACCTTGATGATGAGGTCCCCGCCTGCCGCGCCGGTTCGGTTGGCGCCCATCCCGTTGCGGCCGCTCTTGGCCTTGAAATGTTGCTGATAACGGAAATCGATCAGCGTGTTCAGACCGTCCACCGCGACTGCGATAACGTCGCCGCCGCGGCCGCCGTCGCCGCCGTCCGGGCCGCCCAACGGGACGTTCGCCTCGCGGCGAAAACTCATGCAGCCTGGACCGCCGTTACCGGAGCGAACGTAGATTTTCGCTTGATCGAGGAACTTCATGCCGTGGCGCCCGTCTACCCAATAAAAAAGGGGAATGGCTCGCCATTCCCCTTGGGTCCGGCAAGCGGAATAACCTAGGTGGCTGGCTCCACCGAAACGTACACGCGTCCCTTTGCCTTTTCGGCAAAGGCAACGGTTCCCGGGACCAGTGCGTAAATGGTGTGGTCCTTGCCGATACCGACGTTGGTACCCGGATGCCACTTGGTACCGCGCTGGCGCACGATGATGTTGCCCGGAATGACGATCTCGCCACCGAACTTCTTGATGCCAAGGCGGCGCCCGGCTGTGTCGCGACCGTTTCTGGAACTACCGCCTGCTTTTTTATGAGCCATCTTCCTATTCCTCGTTCGGGGCCGTCGCGTCGGTCGCGTCGGCTTTTTTCGATTTTGCCTTCGGCTTCGGCGCTGCGGCTTCCGCAGTCGCTTTCTTGCCGTGGGCATCGGCGATCTCGGCAACGCGCACCACCGTCATCTCCTGGCGGTGCCCTTGCTTGCGGCGATAGTTCTGGCGCCGCTTCTTTTTGAAGACAACGATCTTGTCGTTGCGGGTCTGCTCGACAACCTCAAGCTTGACCGACGCGCCCGCCAACAGTGGCGCACCGACTTGGGTGTCGTCGCCGTCGCCGACCATCAACACATCGCCGATCTCGACGGTGGTGCCGGGTTCGCCGGCCAACTTATCCACACGCAGCTTGTCGTTGGGTTCAACGCGGTATTGCTTACCGCCCGTCTTCATTACTGCATACATCGGTCGACCGGCCTTCTGTCAGGTGCGTTCGCGGCGGAATTCCAAGAGTTTTGGGGTGCTCCGAAGCCGCCGAAATATAGTCGTCGGCACCCCCCTGTCAATGCCGGACTACGTCGGGGAGGGGGCAGATGCGCGTTTTTAGAGAATACGGCACCTGGGGCACGCCTTTTGCGGGTATTTCGACCCCAAAGCCGCGATTTTGCCGTCGCCACACACCGCGGATCTGTGCGAGGGGATGCCGCAGTCGTGCAATATCAGGTGGCCGGCGCGGACGGGTCAGGCCAGCCAGCGTGCCGAGGCTTCCGGCGCCATCAGCATGGTTTCCTCGGGGAATGGCAGGCCGGGCACCGCACCGCGAATGCGCCGTACCCGAAGGCCTGCGGAGCGGATGCTCTCCGCGTAGCGCGGGCGATAAGCATTGTCGAAGACGATCAGACCGTCGGTCTTGAGATAGGGCAGCGCCGCGCGGAGGCAGTCGGCCCGGGCGCGACCATCGATGACGATGAGATCGAACGGCCCTGCCGCATTCTCGATCGCCCGCACGTATGCCTCGAAAACCCGCCCGCGCATCATGGGATCGCCGGACCGATAGGGCCCCGAGGACGACTTGTCGCCGGGCGGGATGATCCGCAGGTCGAGGTTCGGCACGTGAGTAGCGATGTTCTGCACAATGCTCGCCCAGCGGATGTCGTGATCGATGCTGGTCACATGACCGGCGCGCTTGGCGAGCCAAAGCGTGCTCGCACCGGCGCCGTATTCGAAGACCACGGCCTTGCCGTCGCGTTCCTTGAGAAAGGCGTCGATCCTTCGCGCCGCGCGAAACGTCCAGAACGGCACATCGAGGCGCACCATGTCCTCGATGTCGTAGAACGCAAACAGGCAACGCAGGTAGAACAGGGCACGGTTGGCGCGATGACGCTCCAGCCATGCTAGAAGACCGGTCCGGTGAGCCAGATGCTTGAGGCTGCGAACCACCCAGCCCCAGAAACGCGGCAAGTCTTCATAGACAAAGGTAATCAAGCCACAATCCTTTCCATCGCACCCGGAGGGATGCGAATACAAACCCGCTCGGGCTTGCGGCAGGGATCACTAGATGAACGCGGTGACAGGCTCATGACGGACGAAGCATGCGGGCCGTTCACCGCGGCACCGGTTCGCGCGAATCGGGATTTCGCGTCTTGCCTGCCGCCAACCAGCTCGCCACAGCGAAGAACAGGACATCGCCGCCAATCGTGACGAGCCGGAACATGACGACCACGACGACAGCCTGCGGTCCGCCGATCAGGTGCGCGAGCTGCGGCAGAATAACGGCCTCGCGCACACCTATACCTCCGGGCGCGCTGGGCGTGATGTTGCCGAGCAGCCAACCGGAGACGAAGGCCGCGGCGACGCCCGGAAGTACAGAGACCTCGACACCCCCAAACATCCATGCGGCGAGAAGCCAGAAAACGCAGGCAGTCGCCGCAAAGAAGGCGACATAGATCGCCAGCGGGATCAGGAGCGCACTGCTTCGCGCCAGCCGATCGGCGCGCGCGAGAGGCCCGAGGTTGCGCAGACCGGGCAGAATCCGGCCATAGCGCATCATCAGCCAGGGAACGCCGATCGCCGCAAGCGCGCCGATGACGAGGATACCCGGCGGCGCGATCTTGAGGGCGACCGATCGATCCAGGGCGCCGAGCAGCAGGACGATAAACGCCGCCGCCGACCCCATGAGCAAGGTTTCGACGACTGAGGACAGCGCGATGGCTCCCTGTGCCCAGCCCGCACTTCGTCCGAGCAGCTGGCGGCCCACGAAGTGAAAGACGTTGCCGGGAACGTATTTGGCGATCTGCGAACGACCGTAGACCTCGTAACACGTTCGCAGGGATACGGGCGCGCCCGCGCCGGCGCGAGCGAGAATCGTCTGCCAGGCGCCGCTCAGCAACAGGCTCAACGCAGCATAGAGAACGGCACCGGCGACTACGGCGAACCAGGTTTGCGGGCGTGTTGCCGCCGCGCGCAAGTCCTGGACGTATTGCGCCACCTGCATGCCGACGAACACAAGCGCCGCGGCCATGAGGACGAACCCGACTACCTTGAACACGGTGCGTAGCGAAGGCATACGCGCAAGCTACGCCGCGCCGATTTGCCGCGCAAACGCGGGAGGTTCGTCAGGCGAACCGCGGCAACGGACGTTCGGGAAAGTCGGTGAACACTGCGGGTACTCTCACATCGCGGGGAAGGCTGGTGCCCGAGGTATTGTCCGCCGCTCACAGCGGATAGGTGGTCATGTTGATCACAAACTCGCCGGTCTCCTCGATCTTCGCGACGGTGTCCTTTTGTCCATGCTGGCTATGTACGCTCTCCCAAGTCGCCATGGCCGGAGCGCCCGATTGCGGTACCGGATATCGCTATCGGCCTGCCAAACCTTGTGCGCTAGCGCCTAGAACGGCTACAACACGATCTGGTCGGAGGGGTGCCGGAGTGGTCGATCGGGGCGGTCTCGAAAACCGTTGTACCTCTTGCAGGTACCGTGGGTTCGAATCCCACCCCCTCCGCCAATCAGCCGTCGAACTTGTCTCTGAACAGGGAGACATTTTCTAAGCGTCCGAAAGTAGGGCGCTATTCGCACCCATTCCCAATCGACGCGCGTTTCCAAGATGGCATTCTGGAGACAACAAGGGCTGTTTTGGAAGCGAGTCTCTTGCGGTCCGCGAGCCGGTTGAGTT
>CAYGKG010000087.1:0-13725 GCA_964350495.1 uncultured Alphaproteobacteria bacterium | reverse complement strand
GGCACTTTGGTAGCACCTTTGGGGATACGCCCGCCAGTACGGCGAAAGGTTGAACGATGCCACACGATGCAACGTCCCAGGTCATGGTCGACCTGTTCATCTTTCTGATCGCCGCCGTCGTCATCGTCCCGATTTTCCACCGGCTGCGCGCCAGCCCGATTTTGGGCTACCTAGCGATCGGCGTTGCCATCGGGCCGCATGGATTCGGGCTGATCGACGACGTGGAAAGCGTGGCCGGCCTAGCGGAACTTGGCGTGGTATTCCTCCTGTTCACCATCGGATTGGAACTGCCGTTGCGCCGCCTGTGGGCAATGCGCCGTCTTGTCTTTGGGATGGGAAGCGCCCAGGTGATGGTCAGCGCACTGGTGATCGGCGGCGTTGCTTTCGCCTGGGGCAACTCGCTCGAAGCCGCGACGGTTCTTGGGCTGTGTCTCGCGTTGTCCTCGACGGCGATCGTGGTTCAACTGTTGTCCGAACGTGGCGAGCTGGCGACGCCGCCCGGCCATGCCGCCTTCTCGGTTCTGTTGTTCCAGGATCTGGCGGTCGTGCCGATCCTGTTCTTGCTGCCGGTCCTCGGCGGCAGCGCCGGCAACTTCGCGGTCGATCTTGCCGTCGCACTGGCGACCGCGACGGCCGCGGTTCTCGTGATCTACGTCGTCGGACGACGGGCGCTGCGGCCGCTATTCCGGGTGATCGCCGGAACCCGCAGCGCCGAACTGTTTGTTGCGACAACGTTGCTCGTCACGTTGGGGATTGCCACCCTCACCAATCTCGCCGGTTTGTCGATGGCCCTGGGTGCGTTCCTGGCCGGTTTGCTCCTCGCCGAAACCGAGTTTCGCCATCAGGTCGAAACCGATATCCAGCCATTCAAGGGATTGTTGCTCGGGCTTTTCTTCATTTCGGTCGGCATGGGCGTGGATTTCGCCGCCGTTGCCGACCGGCTCCACTGGGTCGCGCTATCGGTCGTCGGTCTCATGGTGATCAAGGGCTTGATCGCGACTGGGGTCGCGCTGCTCTTTCGCCAACCGCGGGTCGTCGCTATGCAAGTCGGCGTCCTGCTGTCCCAGTCCGGCGAGTTCGCCTTCATCGTCGTGGGTGCGGCCCTTGCCCTGGGCATTCTGCCAGGGGAGATCGCCCAGTTCATGATTATCGTTGCGGGCGTCACGATGATGGTGACGCCCGTTGCCGTGGGATTAGGCCGCCGCGCCGCGATGCTGATGGACCATCACGCATTGGAGATCCGGCCCAAGGCCCAAATGGCGGCACCCGACCTCGAAGACCACATCGTGCTCGCCGGCTTCGGCCGGGTCGGCCAAACCATTGGCCGCATTATCGAAGCGCAAAAAGTGCCCTATATCGCGCTCGATCTCGATGCGCGCCGTCTCGGTGCCTGCCGCGCCCACGGCCTGCCGGTGTTCTATGGAGACGCCAGCCGCAAGGATGTACTCGAACAGGCGCGGGCCGGTCATGCGGCGTGTGTCGTCGTGACGATGGACGATCCCGCGCGCGCCGCCCGCACGGTTGCGACCATGCGGCAATCGTGGCCCGGCGTGCCCGTGTTGGTGCGCGCCCGCGATCGCAAACATGCAACCGAGCTGGAACAGGCCGGGGCGACCGGGACGGTGCCGGAAACCGTAGAGGCCAGTCTTCAGCTCGCCGCCCAGACCATGCGCCTCCTCGGGATGCCGCCCGAAGCGGTCAGTCCGCTGATCGAAACGGCGCGCGACGACGAATACGCTGCCCCCACGCCGATCATCGGCGAACCGGCGGAGGCAAAAAGCAGCGGCGGTTCCTAGGCGCCGGACCGTCCGGTCGCCAGCAAGAACGGGAAGAAGTCGAGCGGCGGGACCTCCTTGCCGAAACCCGTCAGCATGGCGTGGACCTGCCCGCGGTGATGGGTCTCGTGGTTGAACAGGTTGGCGATCATCAGATTGGTCGCGATGGCGACCTTGTCGCCCGAGCGCGCGGTGAAGCGAATCGGTTCCAGAAGGCCCTTGTCGTCGAGCCCGTCGACGGCGGCGATGATGCGCGCGTCCAATGCCGCGCGCGCCGTCCGGGTGTCGGCGAACGTGTCGTACAGCACGGCGTCCAAGCCGCTTGGCGCGGTCCCGGTGCCGTCGATCCGGTGCATCCAGATCAGGTCGGTCGCGACGATATGGTTCAGCGTCCTATGCACCGAACCGAAAAACGCGCCCCGGTCGGCGACGTAGTCGGCCGCGCTCAACTGGGCGGCGACCTCGTACAACCGGGCGTTGGCCCACTGATTGTGTTCGGCGCGCAGCGCCAAGTAGTCCTTCATCATAGAGTGGTCTCCTTGGTTAGGGACGGGGGATAATGGCTGCGGCGAAGATTGAAGGATCAACGTTACCGCCCGACGCCACAACCGCGACGGTCTTGCCGCGAAGGTCGATGGCGCCCGACAGCAGCGCGGCCAGCGCCACCGCGCCACCCGGTTCGGTGACGATCTTGAGGTGTTCGAACGCTGCCGCCATCGCGCCGCGCACCGCATCGTCGTCTACGGCCAGCGCCCCCGTCAGCAGCGCCCGGTTGACGGCGAAGGTGATAGCGCCGGGCTCCGGTACCATCAACGCGTCGCAGATCGTCCGCGCACCGGGTTCGTTGGCAACGGGCGACCCCGCGGCGAGAGAGCGCACGGTGTCGTCGAACCCGACCGGTTCCACACCGTAGAGGTCGGCGTCGGGAAAGCGCTCCTTGATCGCTATGGCGGTGCCCGCCATGAGGCCGCCGCCACCGCACGGCACTAGGACCGCGTCGGGGACGATATCGGCCGCGGCGAGATCCTCGGCGATCTCCAGGCCGACCGTGCCCTGGCCCGCAATGACCAACGGGTCGTCGAAGGGCGGGACCAGAATGCGGCCTTCGGCCTCGGCAATGTCGTTGGCGCGCGCCACCATGCTGTAGCGGTCGCCGTCGTGCAGGATGACCGTTGCGCCAAACGCGCGGCACCGCGCCACCTTCAACGCGGGCGCTGTCGCTGGCATCAAGACAGTGGCGGTGGTGCCCGCCAAGCGTGCTGACGAGGCGACGGCTTGGGCATGGTTGCCCGACGAAAAACACAAGACGCCGTTCTTTTTCTGGGAGTCGGCCAGCCGGCCGATACGGTTCCACGCGCCGCGCAGTTTGAACGATCCGGTTTTCTGTAGCATCTCCGCTTTGACGAAGACGCGCGCGCCCGCACGTTCGTTGAGCAGTGCTGCTTCCAACAACGGTGTGCGAACTGCGACGCCGCGCAGGCAGGCTGCCGCATCGACGATATCGTCGTAGGTCGGGGCGTCCGCCATGGCGCCACGGTGCAGTGCTGTGTCGTTGGCGCGGGACAGCGGCGCGGTCATGGAACGCCCGCGACGAACGCGTCGATCGCCGACAGCGACTCAGGTTCATCCAACAACGGCGTGTGGCCGCGATTGGCAATCGTCGCCGCCTGGAGGTCGGGCTTGATCGCGCGCATTTCCGCGACGGTTTCGGCGGTGAGGATGCCCGACCATTCGCCGCGGATCGACAGCACCGGCTTGTCCTTCATCGCCTCGAATTTGGCCCAGCTATGCGGCGGGTTGGTGCGGCCGCGGTAGGCATCGCCCATCTTGGGGTCGAAGTCGAAGCGAACCCGCCCATCGCGGGTTTCGACAAAAGTAGCCCGGGCCCGGTCCATCCACTGCGCGTCGCTCAGGCCCGGCGTGGTCTTTTCCGACCAAGCGCGAAACGCGGCACAGGCGTCGTTCCAATTGGCATAGGCGTAGGGCAACTCGAAATATTTGGCGACCTTGCCGCGGCCGCCGCTGCGCAGGGCAGGGCCGACGTCGTTCAGCACGACGCCGGCGATCAGGTCGGGGCGGGACAGTGCCAATGTCATCGTCACCAAGCCGCCGCGCGAGGTGCCGATAAAGATCGCCCGCTCGATTCCGGTTCCCTCCAGCAGATCGACGACATCGGCCATGTCGTTGTCGACCTGATAGTTCATATAGTCGAGGTCGCGGTCCGATCGGCCGCATCCTCGGTAATCCATCGTTAGCACCCGCCGCGTGCGGCCAAGATGCGCGGCCAGCGTTTGGAAGTCGCGGCAGTTGCGGGTCAGGCCGCTGAGACACAGGATCGGCGTTCCGGCATCCTCCAGCGGGCCGTAAACCCGGTAATACAGGGACAACCCGTCGCGGGTGGTGTGGGTGTGTTCGCGGTATTCGGCCACGGCGCCTCCTGGTTGGGCGTCGCGGACTCTATCGGTCCGGGCCTAGGGGCGCTACCCGTGGGCCGCTTCGCTTGCGTCGATCCGTGCCAGAAACGGGTCGAGCGCGGCGCGTACCTCGGGTTCGTCGAGGTTTGGGTTGTGCCCGCATTGGGGCACCGTTACCCGGATCAGGTCGGGTTTGGCGGCGGCCATCTTGTCGAAGGTTTCTGCCGTCAGAACGTCCGAAAGCGCGCCGCGAATGGCCAGCACGGGGATTCGATTGAGCGCGCCGAACAACGCCCAAAGATCGGGCGGCGGATTGGGGGGGCGGGCTTTGGTAATCCGAATATCGTAGTCCGGCACGATCCGTCCGGCTTTTTCGACAAAACTGTCGTGCGCCAGTTCTACCCAGTCGGCGTCCGATTTGCCGGGATGAGCGGACCCGTAGCGCGCCTTGCACTCGGCGATCGCGTCGTCCCAGTTCGCAAAGGTCTCGTCCTTGCCGGCATAGCTGCCGATCCGCTTAAGCGCCGCCACCGGAATTTCCGGGCCGATGTCGTTCATCACCACGCCGGCCAGCAACGTCGGCCGCGCCACGGCAAGCCCCATCGCCACCAACCCGCCGAGCGACGTGCCGACGACGATCGCGCGGTGGATACCTGTCACAGCCGCTAAGTCGAGCACATCGCGCACGTAGGTCTCGGGCAAATAATGTTGCGGGTTCGAATCGTAGTCCGAGCGCCCGCGCCCGCGGTAATCGAGCGCAACGACCCGGCGATTCGATGCCAACCGCGTGGCCAACCGATCGAAGTCCTTCGAATTGCGGGTTAGGCCCGACAGGCAAAAGACCGCGGTCTTGCTCGATAGCCGGTCACCGTAGTCGCGGTAATAGAGTTGCGTGCCGTCGCCCACCGTAAAGGTGCGTGCGCGAAAGCCGGCCTCAGGCGGCGCAACGGTCATGGTCATACCTTCTTAGTTGGTCAGGTCTTTGGTCAGGCGCAGCGGTACCGTTTCGCCCTGGGCGAGGCGAGTGCGATAGACTTGCAGATTGCCCATCACCCGTTGAACGTAATCGCGTGTCTCTGTGAACGGAATCAGTTCGATCCAGTCGACCGCATCGACGGCGTCGGTGCGCGGATCGCCGTTCTGGCGCAGCCATTGCCGCACCCGACCCGCGCCCGCGTTGTAGGCGGCAACCGCGAGGACATAGTTGCCGTCGAACGTTTCCAGCAGCTCTTTCAGGTGAGCCGAACCGAGCATCGCGTTGTACGCGGCGTCGCTGGTCAGGCGCGCGGCGCTGTAGCGGACGTTGATGACCTTCGCGGTGTGCCGCGCCGTGGCCGGCATCAGTTGCATCAGGCCGCGGGCGCCGGCATGGCTCACCGCCTCCGGGTCGAATGCGCTTTCCTGGCGCGACATGGCCAACAGCAGGGCGGTGTCTTGCACATAGGTCTGCGGCATATCGATGACGGGGTAGGCCCGCGTCGGCAAATAGATGCCGTCTCGCTCGGCGTTCTTCGCGACCCGGACCGAGAGATCGCGTCGCCCCAGTGCATCGGCGAGCACCGCCACCAGAACCCGTTCGCCGGCGGTCCGAACCTGTTCGTCCAAGGTCAATACAAACGGATCGACCTCGCGGCTTTGGCCGAGGTCGGCCAACAGGCGCGTCAGTCGGGTCATCTCCTTGCCGGGAAAGGCTTCGGCTTCGGCAATAGTCGGGGCGGGCTCGGGCGGCAGCGCGAGGGTCGGTGTGTTGCCTAGTCGCTCGATCGCGAGTTGGCCGTGGTAGGTCAACGGGAAAAGCGCGGCATCGGCGTACCACTTTGCCGCCAGATCGGGGTCTTCCAAGGCGTCGGCGGCGCGCCCGGCCCAGTAGGCTGCCCGCGACACGCTGACCGGAAAGAGGACCGCGTCGTGCAGCCGGGCGAAATGATCCAACGCCAAGCTCGGTTGATCGAGGAACCGTAACGCGATCCAGCCCGCCAGCCATTCGGCTTCGGCGTAGTCCGCCCCACCCGGTTCGAGGTCGCTCAACGTCGCCACGACGTAGGCGTCGGTCGCTTGCCCCTGGTACAGCGCATTGCGCACCTGGATACGCCGTTCTTGCCACCATTTGTCGGCGCGCAGCTCGCTCAGGCGCGGTTCCAGCATGATTTCGCGGGCGCGGTCGTCGAACCCTTTGGCCCGGCGCCATCGTGCGCGCTCGAACGCGAGCCCGGGGTTATCGCGCAGCGCGCCGGGCACCTGGCCGATCAACGTATCGACGTTTCCCGCCGACTCGATCAACCCGATCCGGGCAAGACTAAGAGCGCGCAATTCGGGCGCAACGTTCGGCAACAGACGCATCGCATCGCCGCGGCGGCGATCCCAAAGTAGGCGGTCGATCCGTTCGGCGTGGTCGTCGCGTGTCAGGAGTTGGCGGTGGCGCCGCAGGATCGCGCGCTCGTCGCCGCGTTCGAAATTGCCTTCGATCCAGGCTTCGCGCAGCAGCTTGTAGCCGGCCTCATGTTCGCCGCCCCGCAACTGGGCCTCGGCGAGGCGTACCTTCCCCGTCGTGCTGACCGGCGGATAACGACCGAACCAATCCAGCACGAACGGATCGTCGCCCTCGGGACGGGATTGCAACTGGGCTTCGGCGTTGCGCAGCATGCGCGCCATTTGCGGCCAGTTGGGGTGGGTATCGATGAAGCCGGCGATTTCGTCGAAGGTCGGCGTCGCCCCCGGCTGACTGTAGTAGCGCCAGCGAAAGTAACTGGTGGCGAGCGGATTGGTTCCCTGCGCCGCGGCCTCCAACGATGTCGACCAGCGCCCTTTCGCGGCGGCGGCGAACGCCTCGCTGTAGAGCAGCCGGTCGCTAGGCGACAAACTTTCGGCGCCCCGGGCGTTCGGCGCCCCGGTCCAGATACCGAAAACAACGGTTCCGGCGATGATTGACCCGAGTAGTCGGCCCATGGTCCTCTCACGTCGTTCCAGCGCCATCATACACCACCCTCGCTTGCGAGGGTGTGCCCGTAGCGCTATGGTCGCCCGAATTTCCACATTGCCTATATGGGGTTAGCCATGTTCAAGGGCTCCTTCGTCGCGCTGGTGACACCCTTCAAGAACGGCGCCGTCGACGAGAAAGCCTTCCAGGACCTCGTGGAATGGCACATTGCCGAAGGCACGCACGGCCTCGTCCCCGTCGGAACGACCGGGGAGTCGCCGACCCTCACGCACGAAGAACACAAACGTGTGACGGAGCTTTGCATCGAAGCTGCGGGCGGGCGCGTGCCGGTGATCGCCGGGACCGGCTCGAACGCGACCGCGGAGGCCATCGAGTTTACCCAACATGCCAAGGCGGCCGGCGCCGACGCGGCGCTCGTGGTCACCCCCTATTACAACAAGCCCACCCAAGAAGGCCTCTACGCGCACTTCAAGGCGGTTCACGACTCGGCCGACATTCCGATTCTCATCTACAACATTCCCCCCCGTAGCGTGATCGACATGTCGCAAGAGACGATGGCGCGCTTGGCGGAACTGCCCAACATCGTGGGCGTCAAGGACGCCACCGCCAGCATTCCCCGCGTGACCTCGACGCGCCTGTTGCTGGGGCCGCAATTCTGTCAATTGTCGGGCGAGGATCCGACCGCGCTCGCGTTCAATGCCCACGGCGGACACGGGTGCATTTCGGTGACCGCGAATATCGCCCCGAGACTTTGCGCCGAATTCCAGACGGCCTGGGCGGAGGGGCGGCCGCTCGATGCGCTGGCTCTGAACGACCGGCTCATGGCGCTCCACATTGCAATGTTTCTCGAGACTAGCCCCGCGCCCGCCAAGTACGCCCTCAGCGTGATGGGCAAGTGCAACGACGAGTTGCGCTTGCCGCTCGTCAGTATCGGCGACAAAACCAAGGAACGTGTCCGCACCGCCCTGAAGTCTGTCGGCCTGATCGAGTGATGTCATGGCAGCCAAACCGCCGCGGGTCGACCGCACCGTCGCGGTCAATCGCAAGGCGCGGCGCGACTACCACATTGAAGACTCGCTCGAAGTCGGGATCATTCTAACCGGCAGCGAAGTCAAGAGTCTGCGCGCCGGCGGCGGCAGTATCGCCGAAGCCTATGCCGCCGAACGCGAGGGCGCGCTCTGGCTCGTCAATGCCCACATCCCCGAATACAAAGCTGCCAATCGCGCCAACCACGAGCCGACTCGGCCGCGCAAGCTGTTGATGCACAAGAAGCAGTTGGAAAAATATCTTGGTGAGGTCCGGCGCGGTGGCATGACGATCATCCCGCTCAAGATTTATTTCAACGCGCGCGGCATCGCCAAGCTCGAACTCGCGCTGGGTCGCGGCAAAAAGAACTACGACAAACGCGCCGACGTCAAAGCGCGCGACTGGAAGCTCAGCCAGGCCCGCCTGCTGCGTAGCCGGGGCTAGCGCCGCGCCGCCGCGCCCGTTCGCTTGCGGACGTGGTAAGTCAGGGCAAGCGTGATGCAGTGCCGAACCGCTTCCACGGGCAGGGCGGTACCAGGGGGAAACAAAATCGCCCGGTCGCCCTGAAACGCGAGGTCGCGACCGAACAACCCGCGGTAGGTGTCGATCAGGTTGGTCTGACAGTGGACCAGGAGCGCGCAGGCCTCCGGCGCTTCGCGAACCTGACCTAACCGAACCGTCGTCCCGACCCGCGCCTTGCCGGGCAGATAGGCCGGCTGACCCCATTTCAGCGTCTCGACGACCCCTCCGACCTCGTCGGATGCCGCGCAGTCGAAGATCAAATCGCGAAGGCGCATCATCGTGCGCCGCGCCGGTGTTGGGTAGCTGTCGAAGACCGCCTGGACGGCGGCATCCGCGAACGGCCGCATGTCAGGCCACCGACCCGGTCGGCACCGGTTCGCCTCGTCGTCCCAAAGAGCCCGCACCTTCCATGACGGCCCAGTGTATGGCGCAGCCCGGCCCTTGACGAATCGGCGCGGCGGTCACAGCGTGCGGCGATGCCCGCCAATGCCGCCGTCACCCCGCCGATCACGGTTCCCTACCTGATGGTCGCGACCATGGTTTCCGTGGTGGCCTCGACGATCTATGTCCCCTCCCTCCCGTCGATTGCGGTGGACCTACAAACCTCGCCGGCCCTGGCGCAGTTCTCGTTGACCGCCTTCATCCTGACCTTCGGCGTGGTGCAGCTCTGGCACGGCCCCGCGTCCGACCGGTTGGGTCGGTGGCGCGTTCTAGCCGGCAGTCTCGTTCTCTTCGTCATCGGTACCGCCGCCTGCGCCCTCGCGCCGACCATCGAATTGCTAATCGCGGGGCGCATGCTCCAAGGGCTTGGTGCCGCCGGTGTCGCGGTGCTGCCGCGGGCGATCGCGCGCGACAGCTTCAGCCACGCCGATACCGCGCGCGTGTTTACCTATTTGTCGATGGCCGCTTCGCTTGCTGCTACCGCTGCACCGCTGATCGGCGGCGGGCTCGAGGGATTGACCGGCAGTTGGCGCGTCAGTTTCATTGTCCTTGGCGCCTTGGCGCTCTGGGTTCTCTATCTGTCCGCGCGCCGCGCGCCGCTGCTTGCCCGCGGCAGTGTGGAGCGGCCCGCTGGGATCGCAGGATACCTTGCGGACTATTGGTCGCTGATGCGCCGCGCGCCGTTTGCCTTCAACGTCATCGGCGGCGGGTTTCTGCGCGCCGGGTTCTTCGCGTTCATCGCGTCGGTCCCCTTCGTATTGACCAATGCCTTTGGCACGCCCGTCGAGGGCGTCGGCCTCATCATGATGTCTCTGACGCTGGCGTTCCTCGGCGCCAATTTCATTGTCGTGCGCGTGGGTCACAGGTTCCGGTCCGATTCGCTTGTGGTCTTCGGCACTACGATTTCGCTGGTCTCGCCGGTCGCGCTCGGACTGCTCGCATTGACCGACGCCGGTCCCATTCTTGCGATTACCGTACCGGTGGCGATCTTCGGGTTCGGCAACGGCTTTGCGATCCCGATGGTCAATGCGTTGGCGGTCGGCGCGGACCCGCGCATGGCGGGCGCGGGATCGTCGCTTCTGGGGTTCTGGGGCTATGCGATGGGGGCAGGGGGCACGATCGCCGCAGGGCTTGTCACCCACCAAACCGCCATGCCGCTCGCGATTGTCCTCGCGGTGGTCACCGCTGGCGCCTTGGTCTGCTTCACTCTGGCGCGCCTCAGCGCCGCGCGCGTCGCCTAGTCGCGCAGTCGCGCCGCCGCCGCGCCAACCACGGCCTCGAACATCGCGGTCGTCAAGCGTCCCGTGTTCGTGTTGTAGCGCGAGCAGTGATAGCTGTCGGCCAGCCATAAATTTGGGCGCAGCGCATGCACCGCGCCGTGGCCGAACTTGGAGGCCGCAAGCTTCTCGCCCAAGGTCGTCAGGACCGCGTCGTGCGCGACTTTGCCCAGCGCAAGGATCCCCTTCAAACGCGGCATGGCGGCGATTTCGCTCACGAGGAACGGCCGGCAGGCCCGCGCTTCCGCGCCGGTGGGCTTGTTTTGCGGCGGCACGCATCGCACCGCGTTGGTAATCCGGCAATCGATCAATCTTAGCCCGTCGTCGGGGCGTTCGTCGTAGGGGCCGGCGGCAAGCCCGAACTTGAGCAGCGTGGGGTACAAAAGCTGTCCGGCCCAGTCGCCGGTAAACGGCCGTCCCGTCCGGTTCGCCCCGCGCAACCCCGGGGCAAGGCCCACGATCAACAAGGCTGCATCGGCTGCGCCAAACGACGGCACCGGCGCGTTATGCCAGTCCGGAAAGGCAGCGGCGTTGTCGGCCCGAAACGCGGCTAATCGCGGGCATAGCGAACAATCGGCAGCGGGGATTTCCATCCCGCAACCTTAAGGATCAGGCGCTTTCACGCAACGTGGGCGGGCCGTCGGATTCGTTCGCGGGTTTTTGCGGGTGGGCCCGCGCGATGCGCGGCATCAGGTCCGCAAGATCGATGAAGGCATCGGCCTGGCGGCGCAATTCGTCGGCAATCATCGGTGGGCTCGTCGCAATGGAACTGACAACCGTTACCCGCACCGCGCGGCTCTGCACCGATTCGACCAACCGGCGAAAGTCGCCGTCGCCCGAAAACAGATAGACATGGTCGAGGCGCGGCGCCATTTCCATCAGGTCTACCGCGATCTCGATGTCCATGTTGCCCTTGATCTTGCGCCGGCCCGCGTGGTCGGTGAATTCCTTGGCCGGTTTGGTGACCAGCGAGTAACCGTTATAGTCGAGCCAGTCGACCAGCGGCCGCAACGGCGAATACTCCTGGTCCTCGACCAACGCGGTGTAGTAAAGCGCGCGCACGACCCGACCGCGTTCGCTGAAAACCTCTAAGAGATTCTTGTAGTCGATGTCGAAACCGAGCGCGCGCGCCGCCGCGTAGAGGTTCGATCCATCGATAAAGAGACCGATTCGTTCGGTAGGCAAGGACGTCATGGTATTCCCGTTTGCTCGGGCCGGTCGGCATCCGGGCGCGGGATTGGCGCACGGATCTGCGGCGGCCCATTCAATTGCTGTATGTAGAGTGCGACGTGTGGCCGGCAAGGGCCAATCGCAGGAGAGCACATCACCGTGATTTTGGTCGGTTTGGGCGCCAATTTGCCCCATCCCCTCTATGGCCCACCCGCGGCCACGCTGGCAGCCGCCCTGCGCCATTTTGCCGCCGAAGGTCTCGCCGTCGTCGCCGTTTCGCGGTTTTTCGAAAGCGCCCCGGTGCCGGTTTCCGAGCAACCCTGGTTCGTCAACGCCGTCGCGCGGATCGACACCGCGCTTGACCCCGCGGCGACCCTCGCCGCGCTCCACCGGATCGAAGCGGCCTTCGGGCGGGTCCGCCATCGGCGCTGGGAGGCCCGGGTTCTCGACCTGGATCTGCTCGATTACAACGGTTTGTGCCAATGTGGGGTAGGGGATGGCCTAACGCTCCCCCATCCCCGCATGGCCGTCCGTGCCTTTGTCTTGCATCCCTTGGCCGACCTCGACCCGGCCTGGATTCACCCGGTCAGCGGTCGTTCCCTGGTGGCGTTGCGGGCTGACCTCGATCCGGCCCAAACCATCCGCCCGCTCCCTGAAAGTCCGCCGGTCCCTTGAAATGGCGCACAAACCCTTGCGTTGTGCAGCGCAACCGCATATCTAAGGGAAGCGTTCCGGAGGCTGATCCGGACTCGGGAATGCCTCAGATAGCCGTATTGGAGAGTTGAATGGCCCGCGTCACCGTCGAGGACTGCGTCCAAATCGTCCCTAACCGTTTCGAACTCGTTGTGCTGGCAGCGCAGCGGTCGCGGGAAATCTCCGCCGGCGCGCCGCTCACGGTCGAACGCGACAACGACAAAAACCCGGTGATTGCGCTGCGCGAAATCGCCGAAAAATCCGTTTCCAAGGACGAGCTCGACGACTCGCTCATCCTCAGCCTGCAAAAACAGGTCGAGTCCGACGAGCCCGAAGAGGACGATATGGCGATGCTCATGTCGAGCGACTGGACGCCCGAACCCCAGCCGCCGGCGAAACCCGAACCCGAGTATGTCGAGGAAGACGTCTTCCGCAAGCCGACGCCTGCGCCGTCCGCGTCAGAGGATATCTAACGCGGCCCTGCGCGCCGTCGCAGCCGTGACGATCGGCGGGATCGGGTGATCGCGTCGTGTGCGTCGCAACGATTGGTCCACCGTGATTGATCAAGCCGAATTTGTCGCCCGCGTCCAACGCAGCGACCCGGATGTCGATATCGGGCTGGTCACCCGCGCGTTCGATTTCTCCCATCGCGCCCACGGCACCCAAGTTCGCGCCAGCGGCGAACCCTATTTCTCCCATCCGCTTGAGGTCGCCGGCATCGTCGCCGACATGCGCCTCGACGCCGCGTCGGTCGCAACCGCATTGCTGCACGACACGGTCGAAGACACGGTCGCGACATTGGAGCAGATCGACGCTCAGTTCGGGTCCGAGATCGCCCAGCTCGTCGACGGCGTTACCAAGCTCACCATGTTAGAGCATCTGCGGCCGACCCAGCGGTCCCGCGAGGCCGAGAACTTCCGCAAGCTGCTTGTCGCGATGTCGAACGACCTGCGGGTTCTCATGGTCAAGCTTGCGGACCGGCTGCACAACATGCGGACCCTCAGTTTCATCGCCAAGCCGGAACGCCGCCATCGCATCGCCGCCGAAACGATGGATATCTACGCCCCGCTGGCCGAGCGAATCGGCATGCACGCGATCAAGGACGAGCTGGAAGATCTTGCCTTCGCTGAATTGAACCACGAAGCGCGCAACTCGATCGTTGGACGGCTTGACTTTCTGCGCAGCGAAACCGGCGACATCATCGCGCGCATCACCCAAGAGCTGGAACAGACCCTGGGCAACGCCGGTCTCGAAGCGACGGTATTCGGCCGGGAAAAACGGCCCTACTCGATTTGGCGCAAGATGGAGCGCAAAAACATTTCGTTCGAGCAGCTCGCCGATGTGATGGCCTTCCGCATCCTGGTCGATACCGCAGACGACTGCTACCGCGCGCTCGGCATTGTTCACCGCCGCTACTCGATGGTGCCCGAACGCTTCAAGGATTTCGTCTCGACGCCTAAACCGAACGG
>CAYGKG010000086.1:0-13899 GCA_964350495.1 uncultured Alphaproteobacteria bacterium | reverse complement strand
ATCGTGAAGACGGTTGAGCCGGTGGTCTTGCGGCCTTCGAGGTCGGCGTGGGCTTGGGCTGCCTCCTTGAGGGGGTAGCGCTGATCGACTTCGATGCGGACCGCGCCGGAGCGCACCACCGCGAACAAATCGGTGGCGCATGCCAGCAGTTGCGCGCGGGTTTTGGTGTAGCCCGGCAGAGTGGTCTTCACCAGATAGCGTTCCGGCGGCAGCTTGCCCCAGGTCTCGGGTGCGACCGGACCGGCGGCGGCGCCGTAGGAAGCCAGGGTGCCGTGGTGGGACAGCGCCCGCATCGATTTCTCGATGGTGGTGCGACCGACAGCATCGCAGACGTAATCGACGCCGCGGCCTTCGGTCAGGGCCATGACGCGGTCGAGGAAATCCTCCTCGGCGTAGTTGATGACATGGTCGCAGCCGTGCGCCTTGGCGCGCTCGGCCTTGGCGGCGGAGCCGACGGTGCCGATGACGGTGGCGCCGAGATGCTTGGCCCATTGGCAAGCGATCAGGCCGACCCCGCCGGCGGCGGCGTGATAGAGCAGCGTGTCGCCGGGGCCGAGCGGCCGGGTCTGGCGCACGAGGTATTGCGCGGTCATGCCCTTGAGCATCATCGCCGCGGCCTGCTCGTCGCCGATGTCGTCGGGCAACGGCACCAAGCGGTCGGCCGGCACGTTGTTGACCTCGGCGTAACCGCCCAGGTGGCTGGCGTAGGCGACGCGGTCGCCGACCCGCAGGGTATCGACGCCGTCGCCGAGGGTTTCGACGACGCCCGCAGCCTCGCGGCCGAGAACCGCCGGCATGGTCGCGAGCGGGTAGAGACCCGAGCGCAAATAGGTATCGATGTAGTTGAGGCCGGCGAAGGTTTGCCGCACCCGGACCTCGCCCGCCGCCGGCGCGCCGGGGTCCCAGTCCTGCCAGATGAGGTTTTCGGGTCCGCCCGGGGCGTTTAGTACGACGGCTTTGGTCATGCGGCGTCCTCCTTAAGGGAGGGGCAGCATGGAGGTTGCGCCCGCCGCGTCAAGGGCGGGCCCAAAGGGGCGTTATTCCTTGGCGATCGGGCCGCCGGCTTGCTTCCAGGCGGCGATGCCGCCGGCCATGTTGACCGCGTTCTTGATCCCCATGTCGACCAAAGTCTTGGTACCCATCGCCGAGCGACCGCCCGAGGCGCAGAAGATCACCAGGCGCTTACCGCTGGCGAATTCCGGTTTGTGCATCGGGCCCTGCGGATCGGCGATGAATTCGAGGAAGCCCCGCGGGGCGTGGATCGAACCGGGGATGGTGCCCTGGGCGCGTTCGGCGGCTTCGCGGACATCCACGAAGATGACGTTCTCGTCGCTCGCGAGCGGCAGGGCGTCGTGGACCGAGATGGTGTCGATTACGGCATTGGCAGTGGCCATCATGTCTTTTAGTCCTTGTGTGGGCATCGGTGAGTTCCCTTTCGTTGTGGGCGTCGCCGAATCGGGCGCGCCGCCTCCTGTTTAGCGCCGCTTGGTGCCGGTGATCATCGCGCGCGGCAGATTCTCGCGATGGACAAAACTGGCGAGCAGAACGCCGCCGATGTGCAAGAACACCAAGACCAGGGCCAAGTTGGCCACGAGTTCGTGGATCTCTTCGAGGGACTCGGCGTTGTGGCTTTCGTCGTGGTCGTCGCCGCCGTACGTGGGCGCGGCCGCGGTTGGTGCGGCGGGGGCGGACACGATGCCGGCGAGCGGGCCGCGATTGTCGTCGACGGCGTAGAGCCAGAGCCCGGAACTGACGGTCCCCAGCAGCGCAGCGAGAATCAGGACGACCATCGCGCCGCCGGCCGGACTGTGGCCGAGATAGCGGCGGCCGCGTAGGCGCACCAAAGCGCCGAGATAGCCGATGACCACGCCGGGCCGATAGAGGAAGTCGCCGAAGCGGGCGTGTTGGGGGCCAACGAAGCCCCAGCCGATCCGCAGGACGACGAGAGCGCCGACGACGTAACCGGCCCAGACATGCACCGTGAGGGCGTCGTCCTCGGTCAGGTATGCCACTGTAAACGCGACGACCAGCGCCCAATGGGCGACGCGCACAAAGCGGTCCCAAACGGGGACTTGGTCATTCAGACGGTCGGTGGTCATGGGTCCGGCCTCGCTAAAGCGCGTCGATGGGAAGTTTGAGATAGGACACGCCGTTGGCCTCGGGCGGCGGTAGGTGGCCGGCGCGCATGTTGACCTGCACACTGGGCAGGATCAGGACCGGCATGTCGAGGGTCTTGTCGCGTTCGGTCCGCATCTTGACGAAGGCTGCTTCTTCGATTCCGTCGTGGACGTGCAGGTTGTTGGCCTTTTCGTCCGCGACCGTTGTTTCCCAGGCGACGTCACGGCCCCCCGGCATGTAGTCGTGGCACATGAACAGACGAGTTCCAGGGGGCAGGGCGAGAACCTTCCCGATCGAGGCATACAGCGTTTTGGCATCGCCGCCGGGGAAATCGCAGCGCGCGGTGCCGTAGTCCGGCATGAACAGGGTGTCGCCGACGAAGGCCGCGTCGCCGATGACGTAGGTGATACAGGCGGGTGTGTGCCCCGGCGTGTGCATGACCCTGCCCGCCATCGTGCCGATTTTGAAGGTGTCGCCGTCGGCGAAGAGGTGGTCGAACTGACTGCCGTCGGTGGCGAAGTCCGGCCCGGTATTGAAGATGCCGGCGAACACTTTCTGGACGTCGGTGATATGCGCGCCGATTGCGGTCTTGCCGCCGAGCGTCTCCTTGAGATAGGGCGCGGCGGTCAGGTGATCGGCATGGGCGTGGGTTTCCAGAATCCAGTCGACGGTCAGCTTCTCTTGGCGGACATAGGCAACGACGGCATCCGCCGATTCGGTGGCGGTGCGGCCCGACTTGGGGTCGAAGTCCAGGACCGGATCGATAATCGCGCAGTGGTGTCCGCCCGGTTCGCGGACGACGTGGGTGATGGTGGACGTCGCGGGATCGAAAAAGGAGCGAATGACGGGTTTCATGCTACCTCCTGGTCGTTATTGCGGGGCTCAAAAGGATCGCTTAACCACTTATATATGAACGTGCTAATATATAGACAATGGCTAAATTAGAAAACCTTAATATAAAAAAGATGGAGCAATCCGCAGCGCAGGCGAGCGCTTTGATGCGCGCGCTGGGTCACGAAAAACGGCTGCTGATCCTGTGTCACCTGACAGGTGGCGAATTATCTGTCGGCGCGTTGGCCCGCCGCGTTGATTTGGCGCAATCGCCGCTGTCGCAACACCTCGCGCGCCTGCGCAAGGACAACCTTGTGGAAACCAGGCGCGACGCCCAGACGATCTATTACCGGCTAAGCAGTTCGGTCGCGAAGAAGGTCATCAAGATCCTCTACAAGACCTACTGCGGCTGAACGCCGCACCCACTCGCTGCGGATCACGCGCGTGCCCAATTCTCATATTCGGAAACGCTCATAAGAGGTATGCGCCATGTTCCGCATTCTCGTCCGTGGCGTCGCGCTGGGCGCGCTGGGCTTGACGCTCGCGGCCTGTAGCGACATCGTCGTGGGCGGCGGCTTTCCCGCGGGATCGTACAACCGCGACACCATTACCTATCTTGCGGTGCACGGGCCGATCCCGGTGCGCACGGTCGGCAACCCGTATGACGAACCGCAAGCGGCGTTGACCGAGGCCGTGGCCGACCGCTTCAGCCTGCCGGGTTGGTTTCCCGCCGCCACGTTCGCCCCGGCGACGCCGGAAGCCACCGCAATGGGCTATCACGTCACGTTCGTGTTCAATCCGGCGGTCCCACCCGACGTGCGGGACGTATGCGGGGCCGCGCCGGACCTGATTCCCTTGACGGTCGAGCCCGGCACGGTGCGGCTGGTGGCGGCCTATTGCTACCGGGGCCAGGCGCTGAACCGGGTCAGTGCCCGCGGCCCGGCAGTCGAGCCGGGGAGCGCCGAATTCGGGGCGATGCTCGACGAGATCAGCTTCGCGCTGTTTCCCGATCCCGGTCCGAATTTCAGGCTGCCGTCCTTGCGCCGGCGCGTCCTGCCTTAAGGTTTCAGGATGATCGAGCCCGTGGTCTTGCGGTCCTGAAGATCGATATGCGCCTGGGCGCCGTCCTTGAGCGCGTAGGTATGGTTGACCTCGATCTTGATCGCGCCTTTGGCGACGAGATCGAAGAACGCCGAAGCCGAGGCGCGCGCCTCGTCGAGCCGTCCCAGCAACGTCGCGATCGAGCCCTTGGTGTACAGCACCGATTGCGGCAGATCGTCGATCGTCAAGGTGGACGGCCCCGACGCCGCGCCAAAGGTGCACAGCGTGCCGTAGGTCGCCAGGCACGCCGCGGATTTCTTCGGATTGTCGCTACCGATCCCGTCATAGACGGCGGCGACGCCGGCACCGCCGGTGATCTCTTTGACCCGGGCGACGAAGTCTTCCTTGGTGTAGTCGACGATGTGCGCGGCGCCGAGGCTGGTCGCAAGGTCGGCCTTGGCGGGGGTCGAGACGGTGCCGATCAGTTTGGCGCCGATGTGCTTGGCCCACTGGCAGGCGAACGCCCCGACCCCGCCGGCGGCGGCGTGGAACAGCACGAAGTCGCCGGCCTTGACCGGCCGCACCCGGGTGAACAGGTGGTGGACCGTGATGCCCTTGGTGATGGCGGCCGCGGCTTCGTCGTCGGAGACACCGTCCGGCACCGGGATCAGCAGATCGGCTTTGATCAGCCGCTCCTCGCAATAGCTGCCGGGTGCCAGCGGATAGCACACCCGGTCCCCGACCTTGACGCCCTTGACGTTGGAGCCGACCGCGACGACCGCGCCCGCGCCCTCGACGCCGAGGATGCGCGGGAAACTTGATCCGGGATAGATTCCCTCTCGGTGATAGGTGTCGATGTAGTTCACGCCGATTGCGCTGTGGCGCAGGCGTACCTCGCCCGGACCGGGATCGCCGACCTCGACGTCATCAAAGCTCAATACCTCAGGCCCGCCGGCGCGGGCGGCGCGCAGTGCCTTGACCATGCGCCTAACCGAGGTGCTGCTTAAAGAAGTCGAGCGTGCGCGATTCGGCGAGCTCGGCCGCTTCCTTGCGATAGGCGTCGCCGCCCTTGCGCGCAAAGGCATGGTCCTGACCGTCGTAATCGAAGATCGTGACCTTCGCGTTGCCGGCTAAGCCGTCGTGCACTTTCTTTTGGGCATCCTTGGGGACGAATTGGTCCTCGACCGCGACGTGCAGCATTAGCGGGCCTTTCATGTTGCCTTGCTCGCCCAGCTTGCCCTCGATGCCGACGCCGTAATAGCCGACGTTCGCGTCGGCATCGGTGCGTACCGAGCTCATGTAGGCGAGGAAGCCGCCCAAGCAGAAACCGACGGTCCCGATCTTGTTGCTGGCGCCGTGGTGACCGCGCAGCGCGGCAATGCTGTCTTGGATATCGCCGATGCCCTTTTCGACGTCGAACTTGCCGTAGAGGTCAAACGCCTTGGCGAAATCGGCTTCGCCCTCGCCGTTGATCTGGACGCCCGGCTCAAGCCGCCAGAACAGATCGGGTACCAGCGCGACGAAGCCTTGCTTGGCGAGGTCGTCGGCGATGTTGCGCATCCAGGTGTTCACGCCGAAGATTTCTTGGATGCAAATGACGCCGGGGCCCTTGCCGCCTTCGGGCGTCGCGAGATAGCCCATGAAGGTGCCGTCCCGCCCCTTGATCTGGATGTCCTGGCCCATGCCTGTCCTCCCCAATTGTATGGTGTGTCGATTTTCGGCCCGGACTCTAGCCAAGCCCTGCGGCGGAGTCACGACAAGCGGATTACAGCGCCAGCGCGCCCTCCAGCCGCAGCAGCGCGATCTTGGTGTCGAGACCCTCGCCGCCCGAATAGCCGCCCAGTTTGCCGCCGGCGGCCAACACCCGGTGACACGGGATGATCACCGGAATCGGGTTTGCCCCGCAGGCCCCGCCGATCGCCCGCGGGGCGCTGCTGAGGTCGCGCGCCAAATCGGCATAGGCGCGCGTGCCGCCATAGGGAATTGCGACCATCAGATGCCAGACCTTTTTCTGGAACGCGGTGCCGTGCGGATTGAGCGGTAAATCGAAGCGCGTCAGCGACCCGTCGAAATAGGCCGCGAGCTGCGCCAACGCCGCGTCGAGCAGCGCCGTACGCGTTTGCGTCATCCCGCGCCCAAAGTCGAGCGCAACGAGCGCACCGTTGTCCTCGCTGACCGTCAGGTCGCCCACGGGCGAGGGATAGGAGAGCTGTGGCGCGGGTTTCATGTCAGTAGGCCGCCGCCATGATATCGGTGTGCGCGAAGTCGTTGCCCTTGAACAGCAGCGGTTCGTTCTCGATCCTGGCCACGGCGTAGCTCATGCAGTCGCCGAAGTTGAGCGAGGCCGGATGGCGGCCTTTGCCGAAGCGCTCGATGGCGGTCCGCGCGGCGCCGATGTGGCGCGCCGTAAAGGGAATTAGCGTCATGTTGTAGCCCGTGATGAAAGCGTCGAGCGCGTCTTGCCCGTCTTCGGGAAGCAGCCGTCGCAGGACGATTGCCGCTTCGACCATCGTCGGCGCGCCGATGAGGCGGGCGGCCGCGTCGGCAATGGCAAGTTTGAGTCGCTCGGCTTCGGGCTCCCGGAACATGATTGCGATCAGGACAGACGTGTCGAGAACCATCAGCGCGGTAAACCGTGCTCGTCGTACATCTCGTCCATAATTTCTTGAACGGATTTGTCGGTGCGCTGGGGCATGGCGGCGATCCGATCCTGCAGCCGGGTGATCGCCGCAAGCATGTCGTCGCGATTTTTGCCGCGGTCCGTTTGGCTGCCGGCTAGCGCCGCGCGCAATGCGTCCCTGACCGCCCGGGTTAGGGACTTGCCGGTCCGCGCCGCGAGTTCGCGCGCCAAACGGTCGGTTTCTTCGTCTTTGATATTGAGGCTCACAGGACCCTACAGGTATAAAGGAAGAAACATCTTCCTTTTTCTCTACTCCCGCAATGCCTAGCCCACGGGCGCCGCGTCACCCAGCTTAGCCGCGTCGGTGACTGGCAACGAACAGGTTTCGCCGATGCACACGTAGGCCGTGGATTTGCCGTCCACCTGCGCCTTGCCGGCCGCTGGATGGCTGGCGGGTAAAGCCGCATCGGGGGCGATGACCGACAGCACCAGGTTGGGCGTTGCCAGCTCATAGGTTGCCTTGACCAACGCCTTGGTGCCGGCGTTCGTGCGGTCGCCGATGATCGCAACCTGCACCGGCGTCATCCACAGATCGACGTTGTTGAGGAACGTCGTCAGGCCGAAGAAGTTGCGCGCGATCTCGGGCGTGAAGGCGTCGATCAGCGCGTGGGCGCGTTCGCGGTAGGCCTCGTCGCCGGCGTGCAGGTAAAGCCGCGCCAGCACGCCGACCATCGTCCCGTTGCCCGACGGCACCGCGTTGTCGGCAGCGTTGCGCGGCCGCGCAATCAGTTGTTCGCCATCCGACGCGGTTTGGTAATAGCCGCCTTGCTCGGCGTCCCAGAAGAACGCATCGAGCGTTGCGGTCCAGGTGCGGGCGCGGTCGATGAAGCGGGTTTCACCCGTCACCTCGAACAACGCCAGCGCTGCCTGCGCCATGTTGGCGTAGTCCTCGAGCATGCCAGCGTTGCGCACCTTGCCGTCGCGCGCGGCGTGCCACAACCGATCGCCGTCGCCCATCGTGTTGGTGATGAAATCCCACGCACGCGTCGCCGCCGCCAACCAACCCGGCTCATTGAACACGGCGGCCGCGCGCGCCATCGCGGCGATCATCAGGCCGTTCCAGTCGGCCAACACCTTGTCGTCCCAACCCGGGCGCACGCGCTCTTCGCGCACGTCGTAGAGCACGTTGCAGGCGCGCGCGAGGTCGCCCTCGAACTGCGGATCGTGCAGCACCATCCTATGGCTGCGGTTGAGGATGTTCTTGCCTTCCCAGTTGCCGCCCGCGGTGACGCCGAACACTTCCTTCACAATCGCGGCATCGACACCGAGCGCGGCATCGATCTCAGCTTCGCTCCAGACGTAGTACTTACCCTCTTCGCCCTCCGAATCGGCGTCGAGCGACGCAGCAAAGCCGCCGCCTGCCGCCACCATTTCGCGCAAGGTCCAGCCGATGGTTTCGCGGATCCGCGCTTCGTACAGGCGCGCGCCGGTGGCTTGCCAAACCTGGGTCATCAGGTCGATCAGTTCGGCGTTGTCGTAGAGCATCTTTTCGAAATGCGGCACCAGCCACGCGGCGTCGGTGGCGTAGCGCGCGTAGCCGCCGCCGACATGATCGTAGATCCCGCCCTGCGCCATTTGGTCGAGCGAGATCTGCACCGCGTCGGCGAATTTGGCATCGCCGGTGCGACGGTGGGCGCGCCACAGAAACTCGAGTGCGAAGGTATGGGGAAATTTCGGCGCACTGCCGATGCCGCCCAATGTCATGTCGACCGACTCCATCAAACGGGTGGCCATGCCGTTCAGGAGGTCGGCGGAAAGCGGCGGGGCGTCATCGCTGGCCGGCGTCAGCGCGAGTTTCTGCAGGCCCGTGACCAGCGCGCTGGTGTTCTTAGCGACCGACTCCTTGTCGTTCGCCCACGCGTTGGCCATCGCCTCCAGGACCTGGGGAAATCCGGGGCGGCCGAACCGGGGCTCGGGCGGAAAGTAGGTGCCGCCCCAATAGGGCTCGGCATTCGGTGTGAGAAACATTGTGAGCGGCCAGCCGCCCTGTTCGCCCAACATGTGCAGGGCGTTCATATAAATGGTGTCGATGTCGGGACGTTCTTCGCGGTCGACTTTGATGTTGATGAAGCGGTCGTTCATCACCGCGGCGATCTCGGGCGATTCGAAACTTTCGTGCGCCATGACGTGGCACCAGTGGCAGGCGGCATAGCCCACCGACAACAAGATCGGTTTGTCCTGTTCGCGCGCCGCCGCCAATGCGGGTTCGCCCCACGGCCACCAATGGACGGGGTTGTCCTTGTGTTGTTGTAGGTAGGGGCTGGTCTCGTCGGTGAGGCGATTGGTCATGACGTCTTTCCGGTGATGGCCGGCGACCATAGCACGGGGGTGGACGCGCAAAACCGGATGGGGCGTAGGGATAAACGGCCTCGCCCCGCGTCGAGACGCGGGTTATAACGGCGCCAGCGAGGAGGCGGCGCCATGAAGATTCATTTCGACATCGATTGCACCCCGGAAGAGGCGCGCAGCTTTTTGGGTCTGCCGGACGTCACCGGCCTGCAAGCCGATGTGGTCGCCAAACTGCGCGAGCGGTTGATGGCCAACATCGAAGGCATGGAACCCGAGGCGTTGCTCAAAACTTGGATGCCCGCCGGCGTCGAGGGATGGGAGAAGATGGTCAAAGGATTCTGGGAGCAAATGGGCACCGCGTCGGGCGGAACCATGAAGAGCAAATAAATGAATGACTCCGTGAACGATTCGTCTGTCGAACAGACGGCGGCGAGCCAGCAGCCCTACTACAACAAGCACGTGTTCTGTTGCATGAACCAACGCGACCCCGGCCACCCGCGCGGCTGTTGCATGGAGAAGGGCGGCGCCGAACTGCGCGCCTATATGAAAGACCGGGCGCGCGAACTGAAGCTGAAACGCGTGCGCATCAACCAGGCGGGTTGCCTCGACCGCTGCGAGTTGGGGCCGACGATGGTCATCTACCCCGAAGGTATCTGGTACACCTACAGCACCAAGGAAGACGTCGACGAGATTCTGCAAACCCATCTTGTCGAGGGGCGCGTCGTGTCGCGCTTGCTGTTGCAGCCGGAAGAGAAAGAGGCGCGGAAATAGGCTGGTAGATTTAGAAGGTCGCGCATCGGCCACGCGCGTTCTCGGTTGAGATCGCGTCCCTCGGGACACTTGCTACCGCAGGCTCCTCAGGATGAACCGCTGGTCTGGGCACCGGTTTCCTAGCGGCCGACTTGAGATTCGATCCATCCGGACAAAATGAGCTCATCCTGAGGAGCCCCGCGCATCGCGGGGCGTCCCGAAGGACGCACGGCCACCCCAAATCGGATAAGAAGAACGAAAGCAGGGGCATCTCGCGGGTTCGATGACTCACAGCGACACAATTTTCGCGCTCTCCAGCGGCCAGGGCCGTGCCGGGGTGGCTGTGATCCGCGCCTCAGGCCCGGCAGCGGGGGCGGCGGTGGAGCGGTTGACCGGTGCCGTGCCGGGGGCGCCGCGCACGATGGTGTTGCGGCACCTCCACGATGCCGACGGGGCGACGATCGACCGCGCGATGGTCGTGTGGTTTCCCGCACCACGCAGCGTAACCGGCGAAGACGTCGCCGAGTTCCACGTCCACGGTGGGCGGGCGGTGGTGGCCGCGGTGCTGGATGCATTGTCGCGAGTCCCCGGGTGCCGCCCGGCCGACGCGGGCGATTTCACGCGCCGCGCCTTCGACAACGGCAAACTGGATTTGACCCAGGTCGAAGGACTCGCCGATCTCATCGATGCCGAGACCGAAGGACAACGGCGTCAGGCGTTGCGACAAATGGACGGGGCGCTGGGGGTGCTCTACGAGTCCTGGCGGTCGCGGTTGATGCGGGCGCTGGCGCATCTCGAGGCCGACATCGATTTCCCCGATGAGGATTTGCCGCCGCATCTACCCGATGCGCTGCGCCGCGACCTTGCCGGGTTGGCCGCCGAGATGGGCCGCCACCTCGACGATGACGGCGTCGGCGAGCGCACCCGCGGCGGCATTCAGGCTGTGATTCTCGGTGCACCAAATGTCGGAAAATCGAGTATTCTCAATAGGTTAGCAAGGCGTGACGCCGCTATCGTGGCGGCCACAGCGGGCACCACGCGCGATGTTGTCGAGGTACAGCTCGACATCGCCGGGTTACCGGTGACGCTGGCCGATACGGCCGGGCTGCGTGGGGCAGGCGATGCGATTGAGCGCGAGGGCATCCGTCGCGCCGAACGGCGGGCCGCCGATGCCGACGTCAAGATTGCGGTGTTCGAGGCGACGGCATGGCCGCACCGAGACGCCGCCACAGCGGCGGTGGTTGACGCTGCAACGTTGGTGGTTGTGAACAAGGTTGACCTTGTGCCGACGTTCACCGGCGCTGCGGACGAAATCGGCGTGTCGGCATCGACCGGTGCGGGGTTCGACGCGTTGATCGCGGCGCTCAAGGCGCGCGTCGGGGCGGTTGCGCACGGCGCGAGCGAGGCGCCGCCGCTCACCCGGGTGCGGCACCGGCAGGCGGTTGGCGAGTCGCTGGCGGCGTTGACCCGCGCGACCGACGCGGTCGACGCCGAGCTACGTGCCGAAGATATGCGGTTGGCCGCCCGGGCCCTGGGGCGGATCACCGGGCGGGACGATGTCGAAGAGGTCCTCGATGTGATCGTCCGAGATTTCTGCATCGGCAAGTAGTGCTGCGGTGGACTTTATCCACAGCCCGGCGCTACAAACGCGCCATGCGCGACGCAAAACATAACGCGGTCAGCGGTGGGGTCGATGTCATCGTGGTCGGCGGCGGCCACGCCGGGTGCGAAGCGGC
This sequence comes from uncultured Alphaproteobacteria bacterium, assembly GCA_964350495.1. Classification (GTDB taxonomy): domain Bacteria; phylum Pseudomonadota; class Alphaproteobacteria; order SHVP01; family SHVP01; genus CALJDF01. The sequence goes on along the minus strand of CAYGKG010000086.1, from coordinate 2,454 downwards.
GGCGGCGGCGGCGCGGGTCGGCGCGCGAACGGTCTTGCTCACCCACAAGCGGGCAACCATCGGCGAGATGTCTTGCAACCCGGCGATCGGTGGGTTGGGCAAGGGTCATTTGGTGCGCGAGATCGATGCCCTGGACGGCCTAATGGGCCGGGTGGCGGACGCCGCCGGGATTCAGTTCCGGTTGCTCAATCGGCGTAAGGGGCCGGCGGTGCGGGGCCCCCGTGCCCAGGCCGACCGGGCGCTCTATCGCAGCGCCATGCAGGCTGCTTTGGCGGCGATTCCCGGCCTGACCATTGTCGAAGGCGGGGTGGAGGATCTGGTGGTCGAGAACGGCCGGGTCGCCGGTGTCGTTACCGGGAGCGGCGAGACTTACCGCGCCGGGGCGGTGGTTGTGACGACGGGGACGTTCCTGCGCGGCCTGATCCACATCGGCGAGACCAAAATTCCCGCAGGCCGCGCTGGTGAGGCACCCGCCAACGGGCTATCCCGCCGCTTCGAAGCGGTCGGGTTTTCGCTCGGGCGATTGAAGACCGGGACGCCAGCGCGGCTGGACGGTCGCACCATCGATTGGGCACGGACCGAGGTCCAACCGGGCGACGACGCGCCGGTCTTCTTTTCGTTCCTGACGACCCACACTGCGGCGCGACAGGTACCGTGCCATATCACCGGGACGACCGAGGCGACGCACCGAATTATCCGCGACAACCTCGCCCGGTCGCCGATGTATTCCGGTCAGATCGAAAGCGTCGGGCCGCGCTATTGCCCGTCGATCGAGGACAAGGTCGTGCGCTTTCGCGAGAAAGCGGGGCACCAAATTTTCCTTGAGCCAGAAGGACTTAGCGACCATACGATCTATCCAAACGGGATTTCGACGTCGCTCCCGGAGGAGGTCCAGCACGCGTTCCTGCGGACGATTCCGGGGTTGGAGAACGTCGCCGTGATTCGCCCCGGCTACGCGATCGAGTACGACTATGTCGATCCGCGCGAACTGTTGGCGACCCTCGAAACCAAGCGGTTGCCGGGCTTGTATTTGGCCGGGCAGATCAATGGGACGACGGGGTACGAGGAGGCCGGGGCGCAGGGTCTGATGGCCGGATTGAACGCGGCCCGCGCGGTTGGTGGCAGCGCCGACGTCGTGATCGATCGCGCGACCGGGTACGTCGGGGTCATGATCGACGACCTCGTCACCCGGGGCGTCAGCGAACCCTATCGGATGTTCACCTCGCGCGCCGAATACCGCTTGAGCCTGCGGGCCGACAACGCCGACCAGCGGCTGACGCCGATCGGGCTGGCCGCCGGCTGTGTGGGGACCGCCCGGGCCGCGGCGTTCGGCGACAAATCGGCGCGCCTAGAACGAGGCCGTTTGCTCGCGGGCGACCTGAAGATGAGCTCCTCCGCCGCGCGCGGGCATGGTCTTGCTGTGAGTGCGGACGGGGTAACGCGCTCGGCGGCGCAGCTCCTGGCCTACCCGGATGTCACTGTGGCCCGGTTGGCCGAGGTTTGGCCGGCGCTTGGCGACCTTGGTGCCGATGTGGTCGAGCAGCTTGAGGTTGAGGCGCATTATGCCGGATACCTGGAACGGCAGTCCGCCGATATCGTGGCCTTTCGCCGGGACGAGGATTTGACTCTCCCGGCGGATGTGGACTTTGCCGCCGTGGGTGGCCTGTCGACTGAGGTCCGCGGCCTGCTGGAACGCCATCGCCCGCTGACCTTAGGGGCGGCGTCGCGGATTCCGGGCATGACGCCCGCGGGGCTGGTGGCCTTGCTGCGGCATGTGCGCGGTGCGGCGCACCGGCGGACGGCGTAATGTTTCACGTGAAACATTAGACAGCGAAACTGACCTATGTTTCACGTGAAACAATGACCCCTGAGGCCTTCCAGGCCGCGACCGGCGTCTCCGACCAAGCCGTCGCGCGGCTGGCCCAATATCTAGACCTCCTGCGCAAATGGCAGGCGCGGATCAATTTGGTCGGGGCTTCGACCCTCGACGATCCGTGGCGCCGCCACATGTTGGACGCCGCCCAGTTGCTGTCCCAAATGCCTGTTGGGGCCGGGCCGGTGGTGGACATGGGTGCGGGTGCCGGAATTCCCGGCCTGATCCTCGCGGCCTGTGGAGTCGAGGATGTTCACCTGATCGAATCCAATGCCCGTAAGGGGGTCTTTCTCCGCGAGGCCGCGCGGCTGATGGCGGTCGATGTAACGGTGCATGCCGCCCGTGTCGAGTCCGTCAGCTTGCCGCGGCCCGCGGCGGTGGTGACGGCCCGGGCGCTCGCACCGTTGACTGACCTGCTCGGGCTCGCGACTCGGTTCGCGGGGCCCGGCACGCGATGCCTTTTCCTTAAGGGACAAGATGTTGTTATTGAATTGACCGAAGCGTGTAAATCTTGGAACATGTCGGTGCAGCTTGTGGATAGTTTGAGTGATCCCAGCGGGCGGCTTGTTGTGGTGGAGGAA
>CAYGKG010000085.1:0-14084 GCA_964350495.1 uncultured Alphaproteobacteria bacterium | reverse complement strand
AGAAATCGCGGCCCACGTGCGCGCGCACTTCGACGCCTAGGCGGTCGCTTCGGCGGTTTTGCCGTTGCAGGCTTTGACCGCGTCTTCGACGACCGTGCCGTCGAAGAACCCAGGGTTCATCTGGGTGTGCAGGCGGGTAACGTTCTCGAACGTGAATGCACGGAAATCGTCGGCGGTTAGCAGCCCGTCCTCTACAAGCTCCCACGCCTCGGCGACGACCTTAGTTGGGTCCGGCACGTCCCAGTGACCGATATCGGAGCCGAGGAAAGCGTTGAGTTTGGCGCCGAACGGATTCAAGCGCGAATCGAAGGCGGCGCCGTTCATTCGATCGTCGGCTTCGCACCCGACAAAAAAATTCGGCAGGAAGCGCTTGGCGATGTCGGCTTTTTCATGGAGGTCGGCGGCGTGCCAGTCGTCGACGTCCGCTGCGGTTTCGATCCCGGCTGGGCTGGCAAAAATGCTGTCGAACGCATCCGGATCGCCGGTGGCACCGACCAGGGCACCGCCGTAACGCCGGAAGTAGTCCGAGAGTTCCGCGCGGTCGAGCAGTTGCGGGTCGGTGACCCGCTGCAGTGCGTCGATGTTGCGCTTCTCCCAATGCTCGGTGATGTCGTTGAGTAGGCTAAGGGCCCAGCCCGCGCCGCCTTCGAGAAAGGCGATCCGCAGATTCGGGAAGCGCCGCGTGACGCCGCCCATGAACATCGCCTTACACACGGCGTCGGCACCCGCGGCGAAGTGACCGATGTGGTTGTACATAAAGTTCGCGGTTGTGGCCCGCGCGCCCCATCCGGCGCCCATTCCGCTGTGGTGCGTCGCCGGGGCGACGCCGAGTTCAAGGCATTTCGCCCACACCGGGTCGTAGTCGTACAGGCTGTCGACGGCCAGGGGGTCGATCCAGACCGCGTGACGATTGTCGCCGGCGTCCGCAACCGGTCGAGTGACGCAACCCGGAATGGTGATGGTCTTGAAGCCGCGTTCTTTGACCGCAAATTCCATCTCGGCGATGGCCTCGGCCGGGGTATGGATCGGGATCACCGCGGACGGCGCCATCCGGTCGCGGTGCGCGTCGAACAGATCGGCATACATCAGGTTCAACGCACGACATCCGCCGAGCCGCAGCTCTTCGTCGCTGCTGGACGAGATGGGGATGCCGACCGATGTGTACATGATCGCGAAATCGATGCCGAACTCGTCGAGCCGTTCGCGGATCAGGTTGGGTAGCATCGTTGTTGCCCGTTCGCGCGCGCTGGCCGAATTCACCAGCCACGACGGGGGACGCATCAGGCGCTGCCGTCGTCGGGCGTCAGGCGAAAGGGCAAACCAACCCTGGGCATCGTCGTAGGGGCTGTTGGCCTCCTGCAGCCGGCGGTAGCGATCGGCCAGCCGTTGCCCGCCTGCTTGCCGCAGATAGTCGATGAAGACGGGCAAGATCTCGACGATATGGCCGTCGCCATCGATCACGGGATGGTCGAGGGCCGCCCGAACGCGCTGGGAATCACTGGTCGCCATTGCCGCTTTGCCTTTGGTTTTCAACAGTTTAGGGGGATGCGGCGATGGATTCTAGCGTGGCGCTGCGGCCGTTCGTCTTCGATGAAAACTCCAGCGATATTGAGCCAACTTATCCACAATTAATGCAAATTTGCGTTTCATAGCCAATGTTATGCAATTCTGCATATCGTTCTTGCGACCTTCGCTGATGTGGGGGTCAACAACCTCTGCCTAAGATTTCATCCTGGAATTCAATCGAGCGGATGAGGGCAGCGATGTTGCGTCAAGCGGAACGAGTACCGAGCACCGAGGCCGAGGAGTCCATCGGCCGGCATTCCTATCCCGCAGTACCGCGGCCGCCGGCACGGATCGTTTTGAAGCCGGGCGGACCCGGTTTTCCGGCGCGGCTCGCCAACGCCATCCTCGGCGAAGAATCGGGCGAACCGGTAGTGCGGCTCAGTCCGCGCGAAACCGAATGCCTCGAATGGACCGCCCAAGGCAAAACCACCTGGGAGATCGCGCAAATCCTGTGCCTCTCGGACTCCACCGTGAACTACTACATCCGCAACGCTATGAAGAAACTCGCCGTGCACACCAAGGCCCACGCGGTGTCCAAGGCCGCGGTGCTGGGCATGTTCGGATGACCGCCGCCGATTTCAATCAGTTTGAGGGCCGGACATGTGACGCCGCCTTGGCGTCTCGCGACCAAGCTTTTTCTGTGCCGCACCCAGAGAATTTTGGCGCTGGCGACCATCGTCGGCGGCGGGAACCTACCTCCTCAGGAACCCGCTTCGCGACCGATTGGGCAGTCCGTGCCCTCAAAGCTACTGGCCTCAGCGCCAGGACGACCCGGTACAGGGACGTGCCGGACTTCACATGAGCAAAAATGACATGGTGAAACAAATGACTGACCTAACCGCGAACGGATCTGGGGCCGGCCGTCGGTCTCTTTTGAAGAAACTTGTCCACTCGATGGGAATGCAAAAGCAAAAGCCCAAGAGCACGCGCAAGGACGACGCCTACGCGGACTATTGGCAAGTTCGCAACCACCGCAGTCCAGCGCCGACTTTGCCCGTCCGCAAATAGCGCGTCTGCCCGAGTCGCGCCGGGCCAACAACGATCAACAGCGCCGAAAAGCGGCAACGGTGGAAATGACCGCTCCACCGATTATGGGAGGTCTGTATGACGTTCACCTACGAGCTCTATGTTTTTGAGCGGGGTCGTTGGCTGCTAGAGTCGTCGTTCCCCGCGGACCGGCGCAACGAGGCACTCGATCTCGCTCGGCGTATCGAAGCGCACCGGAGCGCAGAAGGAATCCAAGTCATTCGCGAACGCGTCGATCCGACCTCGAGCCGGGCGGAACGGACGACCGTCTACAACACGTGGCGGCGACGCAAAGCGAAGGCATGGCGCGATGCCCGGGGCGACGATCCCGGTCCCTACGCAGATGTATTGCGGGAGGAGCCGCTCGACCCCGATCTCCTGACAGAACCGACCTACCCGTCGTTGGACCGTCTGCCCGAACGCGCAACGGCGCCTCGCACAGGCCCCGTCGTGGTCAAACTGATTGCCATCGTCGTCGCGAGCCTTGGCTTGGCGACTCTGGTGACCGCGGTTTACGACGGGGCTTCGGCAGGCGCGATGGGGCTTTAGCCGACAATGACCCCGCAGGATTTTGTCGACATGTTGCGCCGACACGACCGGTTCTTGCGCCGGCAAAGCGGCGGTCGGCGCGCCGTGCTCACCAATATCGACCTTTCGGGCTTGCGTCTGACCAACATGAACCTCCGGGAGGCGAAATTGACCGGTGTCAGCTTTCGCAACTGCCGTCTGATCAACGCGGACTTTTCGTTCGCCGATTTGTTTGCCGCCGATTTCGCCAAGGCTGAGCTGACCGGCGCCAATATGCGGCGGGCCGATCTACGCGGTGCCAGGTTGTGCGAGGCAGTACTTCGCGACGCCAACCTTAAAGAAGCCGACTTGCGTCCGGGGGCGTTGGTGATCGATCAACATCAGCCGCGTGAGTCCGGAAGCCCGGATTTTACCGTCGAGAAGACGACCGATGGGAACGGTCGAATTACCGACCTTACCGGTGCCGACTTGCGCCGTGCCAACCTTGAAGCCGCCCGACTCCAAGATGCCAAGCTCGTTGGCGCGGACCTGCAGCGCGCCAATCTAAGCTTTGCCCGCTTCGAACGCGCCAATTTGCGCGGTGCGATTCTAACCGACGTGCGTTTGACCAGCGTCGATCTTGCCGGCGCGTCGGTCAGCGTCGCTTCCGCCAATTGGCCCCTCGATTTGCAGCTAACGCTCCGCAAGCATTCGATTTGGGCTGACTCCGACGGGCGAGGCGGCCTACGGGCCGAGTTGGCGAACGGTGACCTGCGCGACATGGATCTTTCCCATGCCTTCCTTTCCGGCGCGAACATGGCGGGGGCGAACCTGGCCGGGGCCAACCTGACCAACGCCGAGCTAGTGTTGACGAATTTGGCCGGCGCCAATCTAGAGGGCGCCTACCTGTCGCGGACCGATCTGTCGGGTGCGAACCTGTCCGGCGCTTCGCTTAAGGGCGCGGTGATCACCAGCGTCACGATGGAGCCTGTGGTGGTGCAACGGCAGGACGGCGGTATGGGGACCAAGTTGATCAAGACCGACCTTTCCCATGCCGACCTGTCCGGTTCGGAAATCGCCTATACGACGTTTCACAAAGCCCTGCTCGACGGGCTCAAGCATGACGGCGTCATCGCCGCCATCAAGCTTCGTCTGGAAGGCGTCGAGACGGCCTAGGGGCTTGCGTGATCGCCCTGCTGGGTGACACCTTAGCGGAATGGATCAAATGCCCTTTCGCTCGGCCTACGTAGACCTAGAGAACGCCCAGGTGCATTACCGCTACGCCGGAAACGACGGGTCGGCGGTGGTCTGTTTTCACCAGACACCCCTATCGTCGCGAATGTACGAGCGTGCGCTACCCTATTTGGGGGCGCACCTTCGGGCGGTGGCCTTCGACACGCCAGGCTATGGCGCCTCGACACCGCTTGCCGAAGCCGCGACCGTCGCGGGGTTCGCGCACCAAATCGTCAACGCGATCGATGCGATCGGGTTGGAGCGCATGGCCATCTGCGGATTCGCGACCGGCTCCGCGATCGCCGCCGAGGTCGCGCACCAAATTGGCGACCGAGCGACACACCTCATCCTTTCCGGCACGCCGGTGTTAAGCGACGCTCGTCTCAAGATGTTCGCCGATCGTCTCGGCAAACCCGATCTGAGGGAGGATGGCGATCATCTGCGGCAAGTTTGGGACAGCCGCGTCGAGAACTTCGGACCCGGCGGCGATCTGGAGCAAGTGCAAATGGCGGTTTCGGAAACGCTCCGAGTCTACGACCGGTACAACGCAGGACTCCTCGCCGTGTCGGCCTATGACCTCCCAGCCACACTTCGATCACTCAAGATTCCAGCGCTGTTCATGACTGCCGAGCACGACAAGCTGGCACCGGAAAATAAGGAAGCGGCTCGCTTAGTTGCCGGGTCGCAGGAGATTTTCCTAGCCGGTGCGCGCCCGCAGATTTGTTGGAGCGATCCGGAGCGGTTCGCGAAAGTGGTCGTCGATTTCATCGCCGCGACTTGACGCGGTCGGATCGATCCCAATATCGATCAGGGCGACACCACGCGACGCCGAATCGAAACGCTTGCCAAGGACTGTCGAATGAATCTGCGCCGCGTTGCCGGAGCCGCAATCATGGCGACCGGGCTGGCCGCCTGCGGCGTTCTCGCCCCGCTGCCGAAGCCGATGTCGCTGGACGAACGCTTGGCGATGTTTCCGACCGAGAACCTTCCCTTGATGAAGGAGGTGACGGTCTACTGGAACAAGCATCACGTTCCGTTTATCGACGCGCAGGACGACGACGACTTGGCGTTCACGCTTGGGCTTGTCCACGCGCACCTGCGTCTCGGCATCATGGAAATCTTCCGGCTGGCATCCCAAGGGCGGTTGTCCGAGGTCGGTGGGCCCCTCGCCATCGACATCGACCATGCTCTGAGGATCGTCGATTTCGGCAAGGTGGCGCCGGAGATCGTTGCCGCCATGCCGCCCGACACCCGCCAGTGGCTCGATGAATTCGTCAGGGGCATCAATTTCTATCTTGAGAACACCAAGGCGTTGCCGCACGAGTTTGCGGTCTTAGGGCTGAAGCGGGAGCCGTGGACTGCTGAAGATGTCGTGACCGCCGGGCGGCTTGCGTCGGCGGACGTGAATTGGTTCGTGTGGTTCTCTCTCCTTGAGCAGCGGAACCGATCCGACTGGCCGGCATTGTGGGCGCGATTGGTCGAGGAGGGGTCGGAGTCGTTTCCGAGTTACTTTGCCGGGGAGACCGGCCGGCGGGCGCACCTGATGGACATCCTGGCGGGGTTTAGCCGGTCGGGCAGCAACGCCGTTGCGGTCGGCGGGAACCGCAGCCAATCGGGTGGCGCGATGATCGCCAGCGACCCGCACCTTGGCATTTTTCAGCCAAGCCTGTGGATCCTCGCGGGCTATCGGTCGCCGTCCTACCATGCCGCCGGGCTCATGGGGCCGGGGCTGCCGTTCATCGCGTTGGGTCGAAATCTGTCGGTTGCCTGGGGTGGTACCAATCTCCGCGCCGCTAGCAGCGATCTTTTCGATGTGTCTAGCCTGCAGCCTTCGGCGTTCCGCACGCGCGAAGAGAGAATCAAGGTTCGTTGGTGGTTCGACAAAACCGTGACCATACGGGAAACCGAATTCGGACCGATTCTCTCGGATGCCGCGGCGCTCGAAACCGGACCCGGCGGGCCACTGGCAATGCGCTGGGTCGGCCATAGGCCGACGGACGAACTGACGGCCATGCTCCGGGTCAACCAGGCGGCGGACTGGACGGCATTTCGGGCCGCTCTTTCGGGGTTCGCGGTCTCGTCGCAGAACATGCTTTATGCAGACTCGTCAGGGAATATCGGCCACCTCATGGCGACCCGACTACCCGCACGCGACCTCGCCTTACCGCGCGACATCGTGCTCCAGCCGAGCGAAGGTTCCCATTGGCAACACTTGATCGGCGGCGACGATCTACCGGTCACGTTCAACCCGCCGAACGGCATCCTCGCGTCGGCAAACAACCGCGGCGCCGAGGCCGATATCCCGATTGGGTACTTCTTTTCGCCCGACGATCGCGTCGTTCGGTTGACCGGGGTTCTCGAGGCAAACGGCCCCATTGGGGTCGCCGACTTGGCGGCGATACAACAGGATACCTACCAGGGCTCCTCGGTTTTGCTGCGCGACGTGCTGTTGGCGGAAACCGATCGGTTTGGCGAGGGGCTCGCGCTCTCGCCGAGCGGGACCCGCGCCGTCCAAGCGCTTCGCGACTGGGACGGACACTACAGGGTCGACAGTCGCGGTGCTCTGGCATTTGAATCGTTGCTCTTTCACGTGGTCGACAGCCTTGTCGAACCGGCGCAACAAAGTGCCTACCGCGCCGCGGGCCGTCCGTTCTCGTTCATCGAGGCCGACATTCGCGCTGCAAGCGACGCACGTCTAAGGGTCGTGTTGTCCGACGGGCTCGACAAGGCTGGGGCTGCAATCGAAAGCGGTCAAACCTGGGGCGACCTGCATCGGCTTCAAATCGCCCATCCTCTTGGGGCGTTGCCGCTTCTCGGGCGACGGTACGTTTTCGACAATCTGCCGGTAGCGGGCAGCAGCCAGACCGTCATGAAGACCGCGCACGACCTGACCGATCAAAAGCACAATACTCAGTTCGGTTCCAACGCGCGGCATATCTCGGACATGTCCGACCCCGACGAGAATTACTTTGTGCTTCTCGGCGGTCAGGACGGTTGGATGCGGAGCTCGACATTCATGGATCAGATCGCGTTGTGGCGGGACGGCGAGTTCGTCCGTGTGCCGTTGCGGCTGGACACCGTACGGGCAACCTTTCCCTACGCGATGGCATTGCGCCCCCGGCGCTGAACCCAATGATCGACGCGACGCCATTGCTGCGCGCCTTTGCCCGCTACCGTCTCAATCAGCTCGCATTCCTCGATCCGGTGGAAAGCCAGCGGGCGATGTTGCGCCGCTTGGTTCGGACGGCACGACAAACTCGATTCGGCCGCGACCACGGGTTTGACCACATTGCGGACGTTGCGGACTTTCAGGCGCGCGTTCCTTTGCGCCAGTACGAAGATTTTTGGGGTTCCTACTGGAAGGAGACCTTTCCCTATATCGGTGGGGCGACCTGGCCGGGGCCGATTCCCTATTTCGCGGTGACGTCGGGCACAACAGCGGGGCGGAGCAAATACATACCCTTGAGCCGCGCGATGCTGCGCAGCAATGCGAAGGCGGGCACCGACCTTTACACCTTTCATCTGCGGGCTCATCCGGAAAGCCGGCTCCTTGCCGGCAAGAGCTTCATGCTTGGCGGCAGTACGCGCCTGGTACCCGAGGCGCCGGGCGTTCGTAGCGGCGACCTCAGTGGCATCATGGTCGCTGAAATGCCTTGGTATGCGCGACCCCGGTACTTTCCGCCGCGCGACCTCGCGCTGATCGAAGACTGGGAGGAAAAGGTCGCCCGTCTCGCCGCGCGATCGCTCGACGAGACCATTACCATGATCAGCGGGACGCCGAGTTGGTTGCTCCTTTTCTTCGAACAGCTCCAGGCCATTGCGCCGAACCGAACGCTGGCCGAGATCTATCCGGACCTCGAACTGTTGGTGCACGGCGGCGTGAGTTTTGCGCCATACCGCGATCGGTTCGCCGAGATTTGTGCCGGGACACGCGCGGCCTTTCGCGAAGTTTATCCCGCTAGCGAGGGGTTTATCGCCCTTGCAGACGCAGCCCCCGATGCGGGCCTACGATTGTCGCTGGACCACGGCATGTTCTTCGAATTCGTTCCCGTCAGCGAACTCGGCAGTCCATCGCCCGTACGGCATTGGATCGACACAGTGGAGATGGGTGTCGACTATGCAGTTGCGGTATCGACCTGTGCCGGGCTTTGGGCATACCTGATTGGCGATACGGTCACGTTCCGCGACCGAGGTCAGGCGCGGATCGAGATCACCGGCCGAACGGCACAAATGCTGTCGGCCTTTGGGGAGCACGTTATTGTCTCGGAACTCGATCGCGCGATCACCCACGCTGCAGAAGCGACCGGGTGCGCGGTGAGGGATTACGCAGTTGGCGCGCTGTATCCGGACAGCGACACGGCGCAGGGGCGTCATCTGGTCGTTGTCGAATTCGAACCGGAAAGTCCGGTCCCCGACCCAGCGCGATTCGCCGCGCTGTTCGACGCCGCGCTCCAAGGAGACAACGACGATTACCGGGCGCACCGGTCGGGCGATTATGGCGTGGCGCTTCCGGAGATTCTTATCGGCAAGCGTGGCATTTTTGCCGCGTGGATGAAAAGCCGGGGAAAACTCGGCGGTCAAAACAAAGTGCCCCGGATTCTGACCGATCCAGCCCTTTTTGCCGATCTTCGGGCCTTCGTGACGGATCGTCGGGCATAAATGGCGTTGCCACGCGACGCGGCCCAAGCCAGCTGAGGGCAGAATCTTGTTGCGTCAGTGGCGAATAGCCTCTATCTCGCATTTCCGCGAAGGCGCTGTCTCATTTGTGGGGGGCGTCTTCAGTGTTTTTGGAGATGGCGGCATCGCCTTTTCTTTGGGTGCAGACGTTCGGGGAAACCCGACCCATGGGGGAGGACTTCTTGGAAGCTCTCAAACTAATTGATCCGCCCGTTTCGCTTAGCCGCGAAATCGGTACGCACGTAATCGGCGATCTTAGCGGGATCGCGTCCCATCTTCTGAGCGACGAAGCCTTCTTGATGAAAATCCTCAAAGAGGGGTTGGAGTCCGAGCGCTTCACGATTCTCGGTCAGCAGAGTTTGAAGTTCCCCGGTGAAGAATCGGGCGTCACGGGATTCTATATCCTGTCCGAGAGCCACGCCGCGTTTCATAGCTACCCGGAATATGGCTACATCGCGCTTGATGTGTTCTCCTGCGGCGATTCGCGGCCCGACCGCGTCGTGGCGCATGTCGCCCGCGCCTTGGGTGCGGACAATTCCGGCACGAAAACCGTCGATCGCCGCGCGCGCATCCCCCAAGATTTCTGACTAACGCTCATTTCTCATTCTCATTGCTCCGGGCAGATGCGCCACGGCGTTCGCGTAGTAGGCGAGCAGCGGACGATCAAGATCGTTGACCCGGTAGTATCCGCGCTCTTCGCGGACGATGCGCCGCAAGGTTAGCATCCGCAGCCCTACGCCCACCGCATAGTCGCGATCGGTGCGCGGCAGGTAGACCCGCACACCGTGTGATTCCAACGACGTCATGAGCGCAAAGACATCGGCCTTGATTTCGAGATCGCTGAGCGCGCGATCGCCGGCGGCAAGCAAGACAGACGATACCAAGGAAACCGGCGTGACCGGCACGACCGCGCCGACCGCATCCATCAAATAGTTACCAAGCGCTTCGACTTGGCCGAAGCGCTCCGTCGTGTCGCCGTGGGCAAAATCGGTTTTCGTCTCGGCGAGATAGCGTGTCATCGAAATCGGCGGGCCGAAATTGACACAGGCATAGCCGAAGCGGTGCCATCGACCGCGCAGAAATAGCCCGAACTGGTGGCCGACAAAGCCGATTGTTCGACGCGCGGCATACGCCCGCCCGGGGCGCGGGCTGTCGTCGAGCGCGCGCAGTAGCGTCCGATCCTCCAGGACCCTGTCGTAGTTGATCCCGACCGGAATGAAGACGAGATCGCGGTCCCCGGTCGGGTCGAACGCGGCCACCATGTAAGATAGGAGGCCGAGACGCGGTTCGCGCAAACGGCCGTCGCGGCTCAACCCGCCCTCCGGGTAGATCGCCTGCACGACCCCGCCGGCGGTGGCCATCTGGACGTAGCGCGCGAGAACCTTGCGGTAGAGCGGGTTGCCAGAGCGGCGCCGGATGAAGTACGCGCCGAGGGTTCGGATCAGGGTCTGAAGCGGCCATATCCGCGCCCATTCGCCCACCGCATAGGAAAGGGCTGCGGTTGTGGCGGCAAGATACCCGACCAAGACGTAGTCCATGTTGCTGCGGTGATTCATCACAAAGACGACGGACGCGTTCTCAGGCACCGCCGATAGACCGGCGCGATCGGCATAACCGAGGCGAACGCGGTAGAGCGTCCGCGCGATCTGTCGAGCCAGCCAATAGCCGATCCGAAAATAGGCATAGGCGTTGAAGGACGGAACAATCTCGCGGGCGTAGCGGGACACTTCGCGGACCAACGCCTCGCGGGGCTTGCCGCTGGCCTCCGCTTCGGCTTCGGCCGCCCGCATGATTTCGGGGTCATACGTCAGCCGGTCGATCAAAACCGCCCGGCGTGTAAGGCGAAACGTTTCGATCCGCAACTGGAGACGCTGGTTGATGTCCTCGATCACGCGGTTGACCCGCCGGCGCAGGTACCACCGGACACTGGGGATCAGGAGCCGGTCGAGCACCGCCCAAGCGGCGAGGATGCCGACCAGGCCGACGACCCAAATCGGGATCGGGATGGACTCGGTCATGAGGTCTCCACACCCAATGGTAGCAGGCTTTTGGCCGGTCGAACGGCATCCGGGCCATTTGCGCGGGGGTAATGTAGGTTGACGGTTGAGGAGCGCGGCTTTGCGCGCTAGAACCCGGCCGTCGGAGGGCTACGTTTGAATTTTTCCGGACTGCCCGGGCCGAAACCCGGACAACGTATTGCGGTGATCGGTGGCGGCGTCGCGGGACTCGGGTGTGCTTGGTTATTGTCCAAACGCCACGAGGTCACGCTGTACGAGTCCGCCTCTCGATTAGGCGGCCACAGCCACACCGTCGATGTCACGGTCGCGGGCACATCGATCGCAGTCGATACCGGGTTCATCGTCTATAACGACGTCAATTATCCCAATCTGATTGCGCTGTTCGACGCCCTGGCGGTGCCGACGGAACCGAGCGACATGTCGTTCTCGGTGTCCCTCGACGGTGGCCGTTTCGAGTATGCTAGCCCCCTTCCGGGCGGGCCATTTTGCCAACCGACAAATCTGATTCGCCCTCGTTTCCTGCGCATGTTGGCCGATATCGTGCGTTTCTATCGGCACGCCCATCGCGCGCAGCGGACCGGGGCGGCCCGCGGTGCGACGGTACGCGACCTGTTGGAGCGTGGCGGATACAGCAAGACCTACTGGTACCTTCACCTTTTGCCGATGGCATCGGCAATCTGGTCGACGCCGGTGGAGCAAATACTTGCCTTCGATGCGCCGCGTTTCATTCGCTTCTATGACGAACATGGTCTGTTGCGGTTTAGCAACCGGCCTAGGTGGCGAACGGTTACCGGCGGCAGCCGTGAATACGTCCGTCGTTTGGCGGCGGACATCTCCGGCGCGGTCCTCTTGAACGCGGCCGTGCGCAAGGTGCGCCGCACCGCCGAGGGCATCGTGGTCACGACGGAGCAAGACGAGAGCGTGTTCGACCAAGTCGTTTTCGCCACCCATGCCGATCGGACCGCCTCGCTCCTCGGCGACGACCAATCGGCGGCGGAACGCGATGCACTTGGTGCTTTCAAGTATGCGCGCAGCGAGATTGTCTTGCACGGCGACGAGAGCCAGATGCCGCGGCGCCGCGGTGCTTGGTCGAGCTGGAACTACCAGGCGCAAACCGGCATGGATCCGGCGCGGCCGGTACCGGTTACCTACTGGATGAATCGTTTGCAAAATATCGAGCGAAAGACGCCGCTTTTTGCCTCGCTCAACCCGTGGCGGCAACCGCACGATGACCGGGTCTACGGGCGCTACATTTACGAGCATCCGGTGTTTTTGCGCGAAACGGTTAGGGCGCAAGCCGCGTTGGCGGCGCTGCAAGGGCAGCAAAATACTTGGTTTTGTGGGGCCTACTGCGGATTCGGTTTTCACGAAGACGCCTTCAAGTCGGCGATTCGCGTGGCCCGGTCGCTGGGCGCCGATCCGCCGTGGCATGCGCAGGACGCGCTGCCTTACTCGACTCCTGAGACCGTCACCCTATGAGCGGTACGCCGGAGACATGCCTCTACGTTGGCAAGGTAACGCACGTCCGCCTCAAGCCGGTACAACACCAGTTCGTCTACCGCGTGTTTTCGATTTTTGTCGCGCTGGATGAACTGGCCGCACTGTCGCGGCGGCTCGGTTTGTTCTCGGTCAACCGGTTCAACCTCCTTAGCTTTCTCGAACGCGATCACGGTGCCGGGGCAGGCCATCTCGAGGATTGGGTTCGCGCGCATCTCAAGACCGCGGGGTACCGGGGCGACGGCCGGATCTTCCTCCAATGCTATCCGCGCATGTTCGGGTACGTCTTCAACCCGCTCAGCGTTTTTTACTGCTACTCCGGGGAGGGGCGCCTCGAGGCGGTTCTACATCAGGTGAACAATACGTTTGGCGATCGTCACTCGTACCTTTTGCCGGTTCCGTCAGTGCCGGGCGGCGGTCCGATTCATCAGTCGTGCGACAAACGTCTTTACGTTTCGCCGTTTAACCCGCTCGATCATCGATACGATTTCACGGTGCGCGAACCCGACGATCGCTATGCCATCCACATCCGCGAATCCGACGCTGACGGCGACGTTCTCGTCGCGTCGTTCAGCGGACGGCGGGCGGGGTTTAGCGACCGCGGAATCCTGGCAGCTGTGCTGGGGCACCCGCTCATGACGCTGAAGGTGATCGCGGGGATCCACTGGGAGGCGTTGCGTCTGTGGCGCAAGGGTCTGAAGATGCAAAAGCGTCCCGATAGGCCACCCCCGGAGATTACCTACCAGGGACCGGTTGATGCCGCGGCGCCGGTGACCGACTATGGCCATAAGATCCAAAGCGCCGTTTCCCGAGTATCCCCTAGGTCAAGCTAGGATGACTGATTGCCGATGAGCGACATGCCGCACCATGCAAGATCCGCCGCACCTTTAGATTTGAGCGGCATTCCTTGGTACTACCACCGTTTTGTGCGGGGGTTTCAGCGCGGGTTCGGCGCAGGAACCCTGCATTACGTTCTTCCCAGCGGCCACCGCGGCACCATACGCGGCGCCGAATCGGGCCCGGAGGGTACGATTTTCTTGCATCGCTGGCGCGCCGTTCGACGGTTGCTGCTGCGCGGCAGTCTCGGTTTCGCCGAAGCCTATCTCGACCGCGATTGGGAAAGTCCGGACCTACCCACTTTCGTCGAGTTGGTAACCCGCAACGCCGTGAATCGGCGCGTCGGGACGTTCTGGCAGCGGGTCTTCGAGCGCATCAGGCATGGCCGACGGACCAACAGCAAGCCCGGCAGCCGGCGCAACATCGCGGCGCACTACGATCTCGGAAATGAGTTTTACGCAGCGTGGCTCGATCCTTCGATGACTTATTCGTCGGCGGTGTACCCCGAGGAGGCGGGCGTTCTAGAGGAAGCACAGTCGCAAAAATATGCCCGGCTTCTCGACCTCGTCGCGGCCAAGCCTGGCGAACGGGTACTTGAAATTGGTTGTGGCTGGGGCGGCTTTGCGGAATATGCCGCGCGCCAAGGTATCGGCGTTACGGCCATTACCATTTCGCGGGCGCAGTTCGAGTTTGCGCAAAAACGCATTGACGATGCGGGCCTTT
>CAYGKG010000084.1:7460-14128 GCA_964350495.1 uncultured Alphaproteobacteria bacterium | reverse complement strand
CCCGTGAGGCGCTCGGCGCCATTCGCGGCTTTCCCCGTGGGATCGCCGAGGGCGCGCGGGGCGATGCCATCATCGACGCCGTAACCCGGGGCCTCGCCGTACCGAAAGACGAACTTCCTGACGTCGCTGGGCGCGGCCAGAAACCGCAGGGAATCGGTCCGTTGGTCGAGTTGCTCAAGGTTCTGCTGCGCATGAAATGCGAAGACCACGAGGTCGCCCAAAAGCTGATCGCGAACGTCAGCGACCTTGAACAAATTGCTGCCGACGACAAGGCAGATGTCGCGGCCTTGCAGGGTTGGCGGCGCGACGTGTTCGGCGGCGATGCGCTCAGGCTGAAGCACGGCGAACTCGCGCTCGCCGCCACGGGGCGCAAGGTCAAATTGATCGAGGTTCCGCGCTAGTCGACAATTGTCGTCGCCGGCTCGACGCCGAGATGACGCGCGAGCCCATTGTGACGCTTTTGGACAACCTCGCCGGCGAAATCCGCTAGATCCGAGGGCAAGGTGAGGCGCAGCACACCGTTGTCGAGCGCCAACTGGGTGCGGGGCAAGAGTCCCGCCGCGCCACCGCTCAGCGTATGGGCGAGATTCAATATCTTGCCCAACGTCATCGCGCGCTCGGTCTCGCGCTCATCCAGCAATTTGCCGGCTTCGCCCGCCATGACAACATTCGGGTCGCCCCGATAACGTTCGTACACGGCGAGCGCGACAAGCGCGCGGCCACGATGGCCGATACCCACAAACGGCGCATGCAGGATCCGCACGAGGGCCTGCTCCGCCCTGTAGTCCGGGTGTCCACGCCACGCCAATTCGCTGAGCAGGACAGCACCGCGCCGCAACCGCGCGGCATTCGCGTCGGCTGCCCCGAGCACGGGTTCAAGCCAGGCCAAGACCTCGTCGACGTGGGCGGCGAAACGCAAGCTTCGGCCGGCCTCATCCTCGCAAAACGCCAGGAAGGGATCGCGCCCCTGTTCGTCGGGTGTGAGATGGCTTTGAACCAGACCCTCTCGCAGGCCGTAGCCGCAGAAAATAACCTCAGGCGGCTTCAGCGCCGCGATCAGGCGCTCCAAGACCAGCGCACCGACCGGCACCGCCGCCGCGCGCTTGGCCGGCACGCCCTCCAGCGCCGCCAGCGACCTTGTACTCATGCTGGAGAGAAGGCGGGCAAATTCGGCAAACTCGCGGGCCTTGACCCGGTACTCGTGGACGATTCGGAGCGGTACCTGGCGTTGACGAATATGAACTCGCGCGAGGGTCCGCCAGACCCCGCCGACACAATAGAGGGTACGTCCCTGCCAAGCAGCCAGACCGGCGGCCTGTCCTAGAATAGCATCGACTTGGGCCGCCGCCGGCATGAGACCGGCAAACTGAAGCGCGCCTAGCGGCAGGGTCGTCGATTCGTCCGGTTGCCCCTGATCGATGCCGACCAGTTCAAGACTGCCGCCGCCCAGGTCGCCGACCACACCGTGGGCCGACGGGATCGCCGCGGCAACGCCAAGGGCGGAATAGTGGCCTTCTTCGTTGCCGGTCAGGACGCGAACGTCGATCCCGCACTGATCGCGGACGCGGGCAACGAAGGCCATGCCGTCAGCCGAATCCCGAATTGCTGCGGTCGCCACGGCCTCCAACGCGCCGACCCCCATCGCCTCGGCCAGCGCGGCATAGCGGCGCAGCGTGTGGAGCGCCACCTCCGCGGCCTCGGGATCGAGTCGGCCATTCTCGCGCACACCGCGCCCCAATCCACAGAGGACCTTCTCGTTGAAAATCGGCAGTGCCGCCCGCTTGAGCGATTCGTAGACCACCATCCGGACCGAGTTCGACCCGATATCGACAACCGCAAACGGCTTACGGTTGGCGGCACCGGAAACTGCCGGGAAGCGGGCCGCGAGGTTCATGCATCCCCTTCATCGAGCACGAGACGCGGCAGGCTGTCGGCGCGCAGCGCCTTGCCCCGTCCGGAGAGCGAGGGATTGGTCATAAAGTAGGTATGGGCGGCAAACGGTTCGTCGTCCGGGTCCTCGACCCGGCGATAGACGTCGTCCGCGTGCAGCTCCCAGGCCTGTTGGTTGTCCTTCAGGTTAGCAATCATGATTTGGCCCATGATCTGTTCGTGAACCGTCGGGTTCTCGATCGGCACCAAGGTTTCGACCCGTCGATCGAAATTCCGCGGCATCCAATCAGCCGAACTGATGAAGACCCGCGCGCCCGCCGAGGGGAGCCCTTGGCCGCCACCGGCACAAAGAATTCGCGAATGTTCCAAAAAGCGACCGATGATGCTGCGAACGCGAATATTCTCCGACAGACCCGGAATGCCCGGTCGTAGACAACAGATACCGCGTACGATCAGCATGACCTCGACGCCGGCCTGCGAGGCCCGGTAGAGCGCATCGATCGTTTCGTCGTCGACCAACGAATTCAATTTTGCCCAAATCGCCGCCGGCCGACCGGCCTTCGCGTGGCCGATCTCGTCCTCGATCACCGCAAGGATCGTCTGCCGCAGGTTGGCCGGCGATATTTTTAGTTTTTCGAGCGACACGGGCGCCGCATAACCGGTGAGATAGTTAAACAAGAGCGCGGCGTCGCGGCATAGCGCAGGGTCCGTCGTAAAGAACGACAGGTCGGTGTAAATGCGCGCCGTTTGCGGATGGTAATTGCCAGTGCCGAAGTGAACATAGGTTCGCAGTCCTTGCCCTTCCCTGCGTACGACAAGGGAGACCTTGGCGTGAGTCTTGAGCTGAACGAAACCGTACACGACCTGAACGCCGGCCCGCTCCATATCGCGGGCCCACTTAATGTTGGCCTCTTCGTCGAACCGCGCTTTGAGTTCAACCAAAGCGGTCACGGTCTTGCCCGACTCGGCTGCTGCGATCAGCGCCTGGACGATGGGCGAATCGTCGCTGGTGCGATAGAGCGTTTGCTTGATCGCGACGACGTCCGGATCCTGCGCGGCCTGACGCACGAACTGCACGACGACATCGAAGCTCTCGTAGGGGTGATGAACGACGATGTCTTTTTGCCGGATGGCGGCAAAGCAGTCACCGCGAAACTCGCGTATCCGCTCCGGAAAGCGGGCGTGAAAGGGCGGGAACAAAAGGTCGCGTCGCTCCGGCACAATCAGCTGTTGAACATCGACCAAGCCGACCAAGCCGTCGACGACGATGACGGAGCGATCTTCGAGGCGCAGCTCGTGGGCAAGAAAACGGATCAGCGAGTCGGGTAACCGACTGTCCACCTTGAGTCGGATCACGCTGCCCCGGCGCCGGCGCTTGATCGCGCTTTCATAGAGGCGAACCAAGTCTTCCGCTTCTTCTTCGACCTCGAGGTCGCTATCGCGCACGATCGTAAAGCAGCCCCTGGCTTCGAGGCTGTAGCCCGGAAATAGACGCCCCAGGAATAACTCGACAATCGTCTCGAGGGCGATGAAGCGAGACTTTCCGTCGCCCTGCGGCAGCAGGACGAAGCGCTCCAAGTGGCGCGGCAACGGCACCAACGCGTTCAGCAAACCGCCATCGGAGGTGCGCCTGAGCTGCAACATCAAACCCAACCCGAGGTTGGGCAAGAAGGGAAACGGATGCGCCGGGTCGATGGCAAGAGGCGTCAGTAGCGGAAAGTAGCGTTCGAGAAAGCGGTTCTCCAGCCAGGCAATATCATCTGCGGACAAATCATCCGGTCCGGCCATGCCGATACCGCTTGACGTCAGCGCGGCCAGCAGTTCGCGCAGCACCTGTTGCTGCTCTGCCATCAGGCGCTCGGCGCCTTCCCAGACCTCGCGCAACTGGTCGGCCGGCGTGCGCCCATCTTGGCTAAGTTCCTCGACCCCGGCGGCAACCTGACCGAGCAGGCCGGCGACCCGAACCATGAAGAATTCGTCCAGGTTGTTGGCGGAGATCGAGAGAAATCGCAACCGCTCGAGCAGCGGGTGATTCGGGTTCTCGGCCTCACCGAGGACACGCTTGTTGAACGCCAACCACGACAGTTCGCGGTTGATGAAGCGGGCCGGTAAGGTGCCGAGCGCCGGTTCCGATTCGCTGATGTTTTCGGTCCCTAGATCCACGATTTTTTCGACCATTGCATGCATTTCCGATTCTTTAGCGGTAAGAACCGACCTTCGCACGCGACTATAACAATCCGGTGACGCTACCGACGCTTCACCGTCATAATCGACGCCAAACTAGGGCACAAGATGGTCACACTGTACCTGATGCGCCATGCGAAGTCTTCGCAGGCGGACCGCGGGCTTGACGACAAAGACCGTCCCCTCAATGCGCGCGGGCGAGGCGCTGCCGCGGCGATCGGGCGATATTTTCTGGAACACAGCTTGCGGCCTACCTTGATTCTATGTTCCACCGCGCAGCGTACGCGCGAGACGCTCGAAATCGTGCGGGAAGCGGCTTTGTGGCCCGCCGATGAGCCCACCACGCGCTACATCGACGGGCTTTATCTCGCCACACCCTCCGAGATTTTGCGCACCATCGCGGACATACCCGACTCCACGGAAACCGTTCTGGTGATCGGACACAATCCAGGGCTCCACGAGCTTGCGCTATCGCTCGCCGGCGTCGGGTCGGCCACGTATCCGGATTTGCTTGCACATTTTCCGACAGGGGCTCTGGCAGTTCTCACCTCGCCCGACGCGACATGGTCGCGCCTTGCCGGTTCACGGCTTATCCTGTCGTCATTCGTCCAACCGCGAGACCTGTCCGACTAATCGGTCGGGCGGGTCCAGATTTGGGTCTTACCCAGCGCCGGAACGCCGACGTAACCGCGAAGTTTGAGTGTTCCGTCCTCTAGAAGCGTCAGAACGGCCTTATAGAGTTTGCCGTCGCGCGGGTTGTAGATGTGCCCATCGCGAAAATCGCCGGGGCCCTTCCGAACGAACCCCGCCAGCAGCTCCATCCCGAGGATCGGGCGGCCCCGCAACGTTTCCTCTCGATTATTGATGTCGACCTTGGGTTTTCCGTCGGCTAGCGGTTCGTCCAAGTCGGTAATTCGGCCACAGAGTTGCTCGCCGCAGGGATAAATCTCGACCACCGAATCCTGCTCCGGCGGCACCCAGCGACCGAGGATTTCGGATTGCGCCGACGCAGCTGCCGAGAGGACAAACCACACCAACACCGCGCTTACCAATGCCACCAAGCCGTTCTTCGTCATCGATCACTCCTTGTCCGTGCCACCATCCGCCGATCCGTCCGGTTGGCCCTCGCCGTCTTGCCCATTTAGAACGTCCGCTGCCAAGCGTACCGAAACGCGTCGTCCGGTTTCCATCGCCATCGCATCAAGGCGCTCAACCGTTCGGCGGGCGGCCTCGAACGAGCGCTCCAACCGGGTCATCATGAACGCGATCACGTCGGGCGTGACCGCCAGCTGGCGGTCGGCGAACAGTTTCGCGAGGATCGCGGCGAGCAGATTGTCGTCCGGTCGACCGACCCCGACAGCGGTCGCCGCGCGCAACCGCGATCTCAGATCCGGCAACGAAATCGGCCAGCGCGCAGGCGGCGTTTCGCCGATCAGCAACAGCGATCCGCCCGCTTGGGCGATGGCGTTATGGATATGGAGGAGAGCAAGTTCCTCGAACGGCTTGCCGTCGTATTCGACGACGAGCCCGACACCGAGCCCCGGCGGCAAACGGTCGCGGTCGAGCTGAGCGGTGGTCAATGCCCCGGCGCCCGTGCGGGCCCGCCATACGTGGGCCAAATGGGTCTTGCCGCAGGCCGGCGGACCGTAGATGGCCAGAACGTGAGAGGACCACCGCGGCCACCGGTCGATCCACTCCACGGCCTCCAGGTTGCAAGGCGCGACGAAGAAGTCTTCGCGCTCGCGAGCGGTCCGAACCGGTAGGTTGAAGGAAAGTTGGGCCGACGCCATCAAGCGCTCGTTTCGGCGCGAAACGCCGTGCGTGACCATTTCAGGATGTAGTGTCCGCCGGACAGGGCCGTCACGGCACCGACGGCGTAGGTCAATATCTCTACCGGCATCGCGAGCGGCCACTGGAGCCCATGCAACGCCAGTACCGCTGCGGCGAGCGAAATCTGGGCGAACGTATTGAACTTGCCGAGGCGCGACGGATTGGGTGTCAACGGCAGGGAGAGGGCAAACGAAAACAAGATGCCGCCCACGATCAAAATATCCCGTGACACGACCAAGATGACCAACCAGGGCGGCATCAAATCGACCGCGCCCAACGTCACGAAAACACCGACCAGGAGCACCTTGTCCGCAAGAGGGTCGAGATAAATCCCGACCTCCGAAACGGCATCGAAGCGTTTGGCGATGAATCCATCAATCGCGTCGGAAATTCCGGCGGCCAAGAACAACCAAAACGCCACGCGAAGATCGTCGACGACCACAAGCCACACCAAGATGGGGACAACCAAAATGCGCGTCAACGTGATGATGTTGGGGAGGCGTTTCACGGGGACCACGGATTATCGTGTGCGCGGCGCCTCGGCACGACGGGACAGGCGAAGCATCCAAAAACCATCTTCCTGCACCAAATCGATGTCGCGTTGCGCGAGCGCCAGCCCTAGCTGCTCGGGACCGCCAAGATAGTGAATAACGACCTGCGCGTCCGACCGCGTAATGCTGGCAAGTTCGACATTTTGTATCACAGCCGCGCCGCCAAGCCGGCGGCGCATTTCCAGCCAATCGGTCAAGGTTCCGATGGCGACA
>CAYGKG010000084.1:0-7450 GCA_964350495.1 uncultured Alphaproteobacteria bacterium | reverse complement strand
CGAAACTGGCACTCAGGCGCACCGGCTCGTCAAAACGCAGATAGTTGTCCCGCTTCCATTCATCCTCCAAACGCTCAACGGTTCGCTGCACCGCTTCGGCCAAGAGCTCGTTCACCCGGTCGCGGGATTCGCCGACAAACGTTTCGATACTGACCGCGCCGCTGGTCGGACCGGTATGCCGGAGCGACACATGGACAATTGGGCGATTGGCCGCCAGATCCTGAACCAGGGTCGCATGGGCCACGACAACGTCGCGGACCCGGTAGCGCGCGGCGATCGCCTGGACCGGCCTCGCTTCGGCTGCCAGCGCCTGGATGGGCCCGATGGAACCAATGTCCTGGAGGTCGCCTTCCGGGAGAACAAGGGGGATCACCGTGTCGGGGTCGACCGTCCGCGCCTCCCACGCCTCACGCCACGCGTTGGGCGGATCCCATAGATTGATCGCACCGGCGGCTTCGAACACCGGCAAGACCAGACGCGGGCGGCTCACCGTTTCAGAAAATCGCAGGCCACCGGCGCGCAAATGATCGCGGACGGCATCCGGCTTAAACGCGACCGTGAGCGTCGCGAGATAGCGGGTCGACGACGTCTTCTCGTCGGACACCTCGATGTTCTGAACGAGCCGCGCAACGACGTCGTCGCTGAGCTGCGGCAGGGACCGTTGATCCGTCCGAATAATGAGACGTTGGAACACCCGCTGGGCCGCCCGCCGCTGTCCCGCGGCCAGGGCAATGTCGCGGGCCGCCGAGGCCGAGGCTGCGGTCTGGTCAACCGCCACCCCGGTCACCGTAAAGATCGGATTGCCGTCCTGAGCGGCAGCTTCACCGATACCGCCAAATGCCGCCAACAGACCGAGCAAGGCAACTACCGCCGGGTGGGCGGTGCGGCAAATTCTGTGTTTGACCATCATTGAAATGCGACCGCGATCCGGTATGTTACCGACCCTCTCGCCGAGAATACTGATGCCCCCGTGTGGCTTCAACAAGGCGGCCCCCCTTTCTGGGTCTGCATCATGCCCCGACACAACGGTTTGACCTATCGCGATTCTGGTGTCGACATCGACGCTGGCAATGCGTTGGTGGATCGCATCAAGCCGATGGCCGCATCGACCGCGCGTCCCGGCGCATCCGCCGGACTTGGCGGCTTCGGTGCGATCTTCGACCCGAAAGCTGCTGGCTATCGAGATCCGTTGCTGGTTTCCACCACCGACGGGGTCGGCACCAAGCTGCTGATAGCCAATGCTGTCGGTCGCCACGATAGCGTCGGCATCGATCTCGTCGCGATGTGCGTCAACGATTTGATCGTCCAGGGCGCCGAGCCGACCTTCTTCCTGGACTACTTTGCCAGCGCGAAGCTGAGCGTGGATGTTGCGGCCGATGTCGTCTCTGGCATCGCGGCAGGTTGCCGCGAGGCGGGCTGCGCCCTCGTCGGGGGTGAAACCGCCGAATTGCCGGGGCTCTATGCGCCGGGCGATTACGACCTCGCCGGCTTTGCTGTCGGGGTCGTCGAGCGCGACCACCTGATTACCGGCGAGCATATCGCGCAGGGCGACGTCGTTCTGGGCCTCGGGTCGTCGGGCGTCCATTCGAACGGGTTTTCGCTGGTCCGCAAAGTCGTGGAGATGAGTGGACTTGGCTACGGCGACGATGCCCCGTTCGCGGCGGGCATCACGCTCGGCGATGCGTTGCTCGCGCCTACCCGAATTTATGTCCGAAGCTGCCTGCCGTCGATGAAGGAAGGTTTGATTAAAGGCGCTGCTCACATAACCGGCGGCGGTTTGTTGGAAAACATCCCGCGGGTCTTGCCGGCGGGCCTCGGCGTTGCCATCGACGTGAGCAGTTGGGAAAGACCGCCAGTCTTTTCCTGGCTTGCTCAAACCGGCGGTGTCGATGACGCCGAGATGCTGCGCACTTTCAATTGCGGCATCGGGATGGTCCTGGTGGTCGCCCGGGAACACGCAGCACCCGTCGCCACTGCCCTCACCGCGGCAGGCGAGACGGTTCTCACCGTCGGCACCGTCGAGGAACGTAACCTCGACGACGCGGCGGTCCGTACCGTTTGAGACCTAGGCGGTGCGGTTCAACCGACGATGTCGAACTGGCTGAAAAAGAACGCGATCTCTAGGGCTGCGTTCTCCGCCGAATCCGATCCGTGAACTGAATTGGCTTCGATCGACTCGGCGAAGTCCTTGCGAATCGTTCCGGCGGCGGCCTGTTCGGGGTTGGTCGCTCCCATCACTTCGCGATTCTTGGCAACCGCGCCCTCGCCTTCGAGGACCTGCACGACGACCGGGCCGGAGGTCATGAAGCTGCAAAGGCTGTCGAAGAACGGCCGTTCGCGGTGAACGCCGTAGAACGCTTCCGCTTGCTCCCGGGTCAGCTTAATGCGCCGCTGGGCGACAATCCGCAACCCCGCCTCTTCGAACTTCGCATTGACCTTGCCGGTCAAGTTGCGCCGCGTTGCATCGGGTTTGATGATCGAAAGTGTGCGTTCTACCGCCATCGCTCGCTCCATTAGGTCTGAATTTGCGCCGCTTATAGGGGGTGGCGGGTTTGGGGGCAACCTAGTTGGCTTTCTCCCAGCGTCCGGCCTCGCTTTGCTTCCAGTAGGTCACGTCGTAGCCCGCTGCCCGCGCGGCCTTCCAGCGCTCGCGGGCAGCCTGAACCGCGCTATCGTCATTGCCATCGAACAGATCTAGTACGCGTTGGAAGGTCCCTAGGAAGCCGGGTTGGTCGCCGTCGACAAGGCAAAGAATAGCGGCGGCGTTGGGGTTTTCCTCCTCGGTCGTGAGATAGACCGGCTGACGGTCGGGCGACCCGTCGGCGACGGCCCCATGCGGCAGGAAGGATCCTGCGTCGTAGGTCCACAGAACGTCGTTCAGGTGATCAACCCGCTCCGTCGAACCCGCGAGCACCACCGCGTTCATACCGCGCTCAAGGACGCGCTCAAGAAGCTTGGGCAACGCCTGGTCCAGCGGCATACGCTGAAGGTGATAGAAGCTCACCTCCGTCATGGCTGTCTATTTTTCGTAGTTCGCGGCGACGAACTCATCCAACAGACGCACACCGAAACCGGTCCCGCCTTTCGGCACTGTGGGTTTGGCCTTACCGCTCCAGGTGACGCCGGCGATGTCCAAATGAGCCCAAGGTACGTCGTTGGTAAACCGCTTGAGGAACTGTGCGGCGGTGATGCTACCGGCCCCGCGCCCGCCGACGTTCTTCATGTCGGCAATATCGCTGTTGATCATCTTGTCGTAGTCCGCCGACATCGGCAGGCGCCAGACCAATTCGCCAACGGTCTGTCCCGCGGCAAATAGGTGCTCGGCCAATTTGTCGTCGCTGGAAAAAACACCGGCTTGATCGTTGCCGAGGGCGATGATCATCGCGCCCGTCAGAGTCGCGAGATCGATCATCAGTTTCGGCTTGAATCGTTTTTGCGTGTACCAAAGCGCGTCGGCCAGGACGAGGCGGCCTTCGGCATCGGTATTGATGACCTCGATGGTCTGACCCGACATGGATTTGACGACGTCGCCCGGGCGTTGCGCCGTGCCTGAGGGCATATTCTCAACCAGACCGACAACGCCGATCACGTTGCACTTCGCCTTGCGGCCGGCCAGCGCTTTCATCAGCCCGATGACCACGGCCGAGCCACCCATATCCCATTTCATGTCCTCCATGCCCTGGGCGGGTTTGATGGAAATGCCGCCGGAATCGAACGTGACCCCTTTCCCGACGAAGGCGATCGGCGCCTGCCCGCGCTTGCCGCCGTCGTAACGCATGATCACCATTTGCGGTTCGTGCGCGCTGCCCTGGGCGACACCGAGCAAGGCGCCCATGCCAAGTTGCTGCATCCGGGCTCGCCCCAGCACCTCGACCTTGACCCCGAGCTTGCTGAGCTTGCGGGCCTCCTGCGCTAGGGTCTTGGGATAGAGGACATTGGCCGGTTGGGTCACGAGATCGCGGGTAAAAAACACCCCTTCTGCGACCTTCGCCAGCGGTGCGTAGGCTTTCCGCGCCGCCGCTTGATTGGCCACCATCACATTGACGCTCTTGAGCGAGGGTTTTTGCTCGGGTTTGAGTGTCGTTCGGTAACGGTCGAACGTATAGCTGCCAAGAACGGCGCCGTTAGCGATCCGGGCCGCAATATCGCTCGCGCTGAACTTGCAACCCTTGATCGGGTCCACGGCGAACGCGACGGTTTCCTCGCCGGAACGCAGAAGCTTGCCAATTGCGGCGCCGCCCGCGTTCTCTAGCGTCAACGTCCCGATTTCGTCAGGCTTTCCGAGGCCGACAGCGATAATTCGGCTTGCCTTGAGGCCCGCCGGGGCGACGAGATCGAGGATCTGACCGGCAGCGCCCTTGAAGTGGCCGCCTTTTACAGCCCGCGTCAACGCCCCACCGGCGCGCTGGTCGACAGTCACCCCCGTCGCCGTCAGTTTGCCGCCATCGAGCACCGGTACGACAAGCGCACCGCGAACGGGCATCGCAACCTTGATAAATCCGACCTTCATTCTCAGCGCTCCTCAGTATGGGTGGTATGAACTTGAGCGATCCGCGCAGTCCGCTGTGGCCGGCCATCATAGCCAGCAGCCCCGTCAAGAAAAGTCGGACTGTACAAATCGGTGCGGTTCAACCCGGACGACGATACGCTATAATGGGTCGATGAACAGCCTTGCCCGCTATATCTTCCGTCAGTTGGCGGGGCCGCTGTTCGTGGTCACCTTGACCCTGACGGGCGTCGTCTGGCTGACCCAGAGCCTTCGGTTTCTCGACCTGATCATCAACCGCGGCCTATCGACGTCCGGCTTTCTCTACCTCACCCTTTTGCTCCTGCCGGGATTCCTGACGCTAATACTTCCGATCGCCGCGTTTTGCGCCGCACTGTTCGTCTTCTACCGGCTGGATAACGATAGCGAACTGGTGGTGATGCGCGCCGCCGGACTCAGCCAGGGCCGCCTCGTGGCCCCCGCGATGTGGATGGGCGGAGTTCTCACGGTCGTCCTCTTCGGTCTGACGCTCTACGTTCAGCCGCTCGGTTTTCGGGCTTTCAAGGATATGCAGTTCGAGGTTAGGCACAACTTCGCCCCCGTCCTGGTCCAGGAAGGCGTGTTCAACAATTTCGGTAGCGACGTCACCGTCTACGTTCGACAACGACTCGCGAACGGCGAACTCCAAGGGCTCTTGATTCACGATAGTCGCGAGGACGCCCGCCCGGTCACAATGATGGCGGAGCGCGGCAAGCTCGTCATGACGGTCGAGGGCCCCCGCTTTGTGATGGTCAACGGCAATCGCCAGGAGGTGGATCGAGAGGGCGGGCAAGTATCGCTCCTCTATTTCGATCAGTACACGCTGGACCTGGGAGCGATCACGGCCGCGCCCGGTATACGTTGGCGAGAAGCGGGCGAACGCTATTTGCCCGAGTTGTTTAGCCCGGGCACCGGCCCCGACGACGTTCGAAATTTCGACAAACTTCGCGCCGAAGGACATCGACGATTGGTCACGCCCTTTTATGCGCTGGCCCTTACCCTGATCGCTTTGGCCGGCGTGATCTCCGGCGAGTTCAAACGCCGCGGACGATGGCCTCGTTTGGTTGCCGCAGGCGCGGGCGCGATCGGCTTCGAATTCGTGGCCTTGGCTCTCGGACCGGTGGTTACGGCGCTGCCAGCGCTCGCCCCGCTTTTCTATATTCATGTGATCGTGACGTGCGCGATCGCGGCGTGGTTCATCTTTTTCAACCAGCGACTCGCCGTGCGGCCGGTCCGGGCAATACCGGACGGTGTTGCATGAGGTTGTCGTGGACGCTTTCGGTCTATCTTGGCCGGCAATTTCTGACGAGCTTGGGCGTCGCACTGCTCGGGCTGGGCACGCTCGTGTTTCTCTTCGACATGATCGAACAGCTGCGGCGTGCGTCGGGCGAAAATATCGGCTTCGGCGTCGTGGTTGGGATGTCCCTCCTCCAGCTTCCGACGCTATTGCGGAAAATCCTGCGGTTCGCCGCCCTGTTCGGCGGCATGTTTGCGTTCGCCCGGCTTACGCGAACCCATGAGTTGGTCGTGGCCCGCGCTGCCGGGGTCTCGGTTTGGCAGTTCATGATGCCTGCCTTCCTGATCACCTTCGCGCTGGGCGCATTCGTCGTCACGGTGTTCAACCCGCTCGCCGCGTTGTTGGCAAACCGCCACGAACTGCTCGAGGCTCGCCACTTCCAGGGACGTCCGACGTTGCTGTCGGTGACGCGCACCGGTCTATGGTTCCGCCACGCGACGGAAGACGGCCACGAGGTCCTCCACGCCCGCGCGGTTTCGCAGCAGGGGGTCGAGCTCGTGGACGTCATCATCATCCAACAGGCGGGCGCCAATGACCGCTATGTCGGCCGCATCGACGCGAAGAGCGCAATCCTTCGGGACGGCTATTGGGATCTAACCGACGCCACCATCAGCCCCGCCGACGGGCGTCCGGAGAAACACTCGCGCTACCAACTGCCGACCGAATTGACCCTCGGCCAAATGCAAGACAGCTTCGCATCGCCGGAAACCATTTCGTTCTGGTCGTTGCCGCGCTTTATTGCGCTGCTGAAGGATTCCGGATTCGCAGCGGTGAAGCATCGGCTCCATTGGCACTCCATTCTTTCGGCGCCGTTGCTGCTATTGGCGATGGTTCTGATTGCGGCCACGTTTTCGCTGCGGCTCACCCGGCGTGGGGGGACCGGCTTGCTGGTTACCGGGGGAATCCTTGCCGGGTTCGTGTTTTTCGTGCTCTCCGACGTGGTGCTCGCCTTCGGACTGTCGGGCAATATTCCAGCCGTTCTCGCGGCCTGGACTCCGGCCGGAGTTAGTACGCTGATTGGACTCTCGCTCATGTTTCATCTTGAAGACGGTTGAACGGCGCGTGGGGCGCTTCATGCGATCGGTCGCGATTCTCTCCGTCGTCGGGTTGACTCTCGGCGTCGGAAACGTCCGCGCCCAACCGATCGAGGACGTCCTTCTCGAAGCCGACGATCTGACCTACGACACCGACGCCGGTGTGGTCGCTGCACGGGGGAACGTCGAGATCGTTGCCGGTGGGCGGATCCTGAAGGCCGACACGGTTCGCTACGATCAGTCCGCCGATGTCGTCACCGCGAGCGGTAACGTCAGCGTGCTCGAACAGGATGGCACCGTTCTCTTTGCCAACGAGGTCGAACTCAGAGATCAACTCAGGAATGGATCGATCCAAGGCTTTCGCGCGCTTCTTACCGATGACTCGCGGTTTGCCGCATCCAGTGCGACGCGAACGGATGGGAACCGGACCGTGATGCGGCGCGCGGTCTATTCACCCTGTCGCGTTTGCGAAGACGACCCGACGCCGCTATGGCGCATTCGCGCCAGATCCGTCACCCACGACCAAGCCAAGCAGCAAGTCACTTACACCAACGCACGCCTGGAAATGTTCGGCGTACCGGTGCTGTATACCCC